>NZ_JPOO01000003.1:957374-1276499 GCF_000733925.1 Arenibacter algicola | reverse complement strand
CCAAGATAATACCGGATGTATATCATATGTATATTTCGGAAGGAGGTTTTGAGGGTTTAAGACTTTTGAACGGCGATATCTTTGCTATTTTTCAATTCAACGATGCGCCCAAAGGCATGGAAATAGGGGATATGGAGGACAAGCATAGGGTTTTTCCCGGTGACGGAATTTTGCCGCTGCCACAGATTCTAAAAGACCTTAAAGGCACAGGTTTCAACGGCTGTATTTCCTTGGAATTGTACAATCCGGAGTACCACAGTAGGGATTTGCTGGAGGTAGCCAAGACCGGATTGCAAAAGACCCTGAAGGTAATTAAAGAGGCGGGAGTTTAGCCTTTGTCCTAACCGGTATGGCAAGGGGCTTGTCGTAAAAGGTAAGTCGTATTCCCAAGAGCAGGACAATACCACCAATTATCATTTGTGGGGTAATTATCTCGTTGAGAAATACCCAAGCCAATATTGTGGCCAAGATGGCCTGTGCCAAAAGGCTTAAGGAAACTCTTGTGGCCCGCATATGTTGGGTGGAATAGCTGATGGACAATCAGGCCAGTAATTGGCACACCAATCCTTGGATAAAAAGTACAAACCATCCAATATTCGAAAAGCCGTTAAAAGGTTCTTCCAATGCATAGGATAGGATCCCTAGAAAGATCGAAGAAGAGATTAGGCTTATGGTCATAAAGTTTACTATGGATATCTTGGCGAGTACTTCTTTGCTTATTAGAATATAGATGGCATAGAATACCCCGGACAGAAGTCCAAAACTAAAACCAATATCAAAAGAAAGTTGTGCAAAGAATTTAAATCCTACCAAGGTGATCATTCCTAGGAGGGCAATAACGGTACCTATCCAAAAATTAATTGAGGGTTTGGGTTTTAAAAAGAAAAAGGTACCTATTCCTACCCAAACAGGGGACAGGTTCGTCAAGAATGATGCTTGCGTTGCCGTGGATTCTTGAATTGCAATATTCCATACCGCCACATCAGATCCAAAACATATTCCACAAAGAACGGCAAGAAGAAATGTTTTAAGCTCCGGAGTTTTTAATTGCTTTGTAAATAGGGCATAGGGCAAAATAATGCCCAAGGCAATGGTCATTCGATAGAAGGCCGAAATTAGCCCGGGAGTATAATTTAGTTTCACCAATATCGGAAATATGGAAATACAGGTTATTCCAATAATTAGGGCGATTCGAGGTTTTGTTATCATTTTTTAAAAATGGACAAAAATAAAGAATTAGTAGACTTGTCGTTTTTAATGTTACAAGTTAATGTCTTAAATATTGTTATCCTTTTAAATATTAACAAACTCAAATCCTGCTAGAGGTAGGTTTCGCAGGTCATTTTTTGTTTCGTTCAATAAAATCCCATGTTCCAAAAAGGCCTTGAGATTTGCCAACCAGAAGGTCCATCCATTACTGCAACCATAATGTATGTTTAATTTGCTGCTGTCGTCCGTAGGTATATCGTATTGTTTTAAAATTAATAGCACGTCATCGCCACATTCCTTAAATGAAACTGCAACCTTACAAACATTGGCAAAGGTGATTTCAAAAGAATTCTTCCCGTTCGCCTTGGTTATGGTTCCTTTTTCCTGACCGTCCCAATTGTGCCATTCCCATATGTAGGTATCCCCTTCGGCAATCATTTCCTTTGATGCCTTGGATTGCCCGTCAGGTGTTATATAAGTGGCTTTACTTAAAAACCAAGAAGTAATTCCTTCAGTCGTACACCAGGCCCAATAAATTTTTTCCATATTGGTTTTGATGTATATTTTTTTGGTAAAGCTATCAAAACTTAATGCTGTCATTTCCTTTGTTTTTTTACTATTTCCAGATTGTAGATCTCTCTTCCCAATTGCGCTAAAAAGGGAAGTCCAGTTTCTTTGTACTCATAGCTGTCATCGTTGAAAACCCCATTATTATTGGCTATAAGCGTTGCGGTAAGCATAAATTCCACATCATTTTTATGGTCTATAATGTAGGCACAATCCGTAATTGTGCCATAGGCATTGCCCACCTTATTGTATATTTTGATATATTCTGGAATGGTATCCCTGGTATCTCCGTACATAAAAAACTTACAATAACCATCGTAATACTCCATTTCATCGAACCCTATGTTTTTGGGAAGGTCACTCATGGCCTTCAAAAGAAAACTTTGTTGGTCCGGACTAAGACGGAATCGTTCATTTTTTGGAAACTGTTCCGGGAAAACTATTCTTTTTAGGACCTCGTTCTGGGCGCTGATGGGAAAATAATTTTTTAAGCTAAAATCGAATGGTTCATTAATTAGAGTGTTGTCCTCATAATAGGCCGTTCCTTTTTTTACCCTTTTCAGAGCCAAGGGTGCTGGGGGTTTGTTCACACTTGGTTTTAGCCAGGCCGTAGTAGTGTCGTTTAAGTAAATAATAAGTGGCCTTGTAGTGACCTCAAAAGCATTTTCCGTTGAAAGTCGATGGGAGATTCGTACGGGTGCTATGTCCTTGTCCTTCAAACTTTGGTTTATTCGGTCTTGCCCTAAAAATTCCAGAAGTCGATTATTGGCATCATTGTCACTTACCGCGAAAACCTTGGAGATTTCGTTGGCAAATGTTGTTTCCAAAGAATCACCTTCTACATAAAATTGGGTGTATAGGTCCAAGGAATCCATTTCGTTCAATTTTTCTATGGCAAGAACGGCAGTTAGTATTTTAACCGTGCTGGCTGGGTAGAAGTAGTTGCTATCGTTGACCTGAAAGTTGTAGTCCGTAAAAATTATGCTGTCTTTTATCCTGTCGATTTGGGTATACCTTATTTGTAGCTCATGTTGGGCCAAGCTATCCATGACTTTCCGTATTTTGGAGTTGTCGGAGCTTAGGGCCATTTTCAATAAATCAGGCTCTTCAATATGTTTGGCGCATGAAAAAAATAGGGTGGTTATGGCGATAATGAAAAAAAAGATTCTTCTGCCCATGGGTTTGTTTCTTATATTTTGGTTAGTCTATTGGGGTGTAGACTTCACCTCTATGCGGTTTTAATGCGTCCCTAACGGCAATCATCTCGGATTCGCTTACAACTAGATATGCTATGGAGTGCATATTATTTAGGTCCTTATTTCCTGTAATGTTAAAGGTTAAATTTTGGGCCAATACATATTCATCCAGATGTATTTTATGGTGCTTTGCCGTATTCTGGGCCGATTCACCCCTAAAATCCCAAATTAATTTTATTTGTCTGTCCGCCATGGAATAAAATTAATAATAAAAGGAATAACATAGGCAGTAAACCTTCCGTTTAATGCTCTGGAATTTTATTGGGAAATGAGGACTTGCATAATGCTGCTTAATTGCTAAATTTGCTGAATGGATTTTTGTGAAATAAAGCTGGAAAAAATCTCATTATTTTTGGTGAGTGTAGTATTGTTGTGCACTTTTATATCCTGTGATTCACTTTTTAAGAAGAAGGAAGACAAAATCCCGGTGGCTAGAGTTGGGGAAACATATTTGTACAAAGAGGACCTGAAGGAGCTACTTTTGAACAATATGTCCAAGGAGGACAGTACCTCTTTGGTTAATAATTATATTAATAATTGGGCTTATAAACAACTGTTGCTTTCCAAGTCCAAAATAAATCTACCCCAGGAGAAGCTGGAGCATTTCGAGCAATTGGTTTCCGATTACAGAACAGATTTGTACACAGGGGCCTATAAGGAGGCATTGGTCCTACAATCACATGATACTACTATAACCCATTCCCAGTTAACTGAGTTCTACGAGCGCGAAAAAGAAAATTTTAAGCTTAAGGAGCGGATAATACAGTTGAGGTTTGTGGAGTTGCCCATACAGTATTTGGACAAGGATTTGGTTGCCAAGAAATTAAGGGATTTTAAGGAGGCTGATAAGCGCTATTTAGATTCTATAAGTGTGCAATTTAGAAAGGTCAATTTTAACGATTCCATTTGGGTAAATGTTTACCGGGTCATGGAAGAAATTACTCCGTTAACTACTGAAAATCAGGACAAGTACTTAAAAAAATCACAATTTTTTGAATTACAGGACTCTTTAGGGGTATATTTGGCAAGGGTAAACGATATGTTGGAAATCAACGATATTGCTCCCCTAACCTATATTGAACCTACCATTAAACAGCTGCTTTTAAATAGAAGAAAGTTGGATTATATGAAAAAACTGGAAGTAGAGGTAATGGATGAAGCTATTAAAGAAAAAGAATTTGAAGTTTATGAACAAGGTAATTAAAACAGGTTTTTCCCTTTCTATTTTATTGTTGACAGGGATAATGAGTGCACAGGAATCCGAAAATCTTCCAGATACCCAGGTAGAACCGCAAGAGGTAATTGTAGAGGAATCTATGATCTCCAAGAACGATTCCGTAAACAATTTTAAAAGGATAAAACTGGACGGGATAGCTGCCGTAGTGGGCGACTATGTAATCTTGGAATCAGATATAGAAAAAACTTTGATAGATCTTAAAAGCCAAGGGGCCTCCACTGCCGACGTTACAAGATGCGGTCTTTTGGGTAAGTTAATGGAAGATCGTTTGTATGCGCATCAGGCTGTTCAAGACAGTATTTTGGTTTCTGATGATGAGGTAAATGCCCAAGGGGATCGGCAGTTACAACAACTGGTCTCCCAGATAGGTTCTATGGAAAAGGTCTTGAATTATTATAAAAAGGATGATGAGGCCAGTTTTCGTGAAGAACTGTACAAGATCAACAAGCTAAGAATGCTTTCCGAAAAAATGCAGAACAAAATTGTTTCGGAAATAGAGATTACCCCAGAGGAAGTTAGGCAGTTCTTTAATAAGATTCCGGAAGATGAAAGACCTGTTTTTGGTGCGGAGTTGGAAATTGCCCAAATAGTAAAGCAACCCAAGGCTTCCGATGAAGAAAAGCAAAAGGTAATAGATAAACTAAATGAAATCAAGGCAGATATTGAGGAAAATGATGCTAGCTTTAGTGTGAAGGCTATTTTGTATTCCCAAGATCCTGGATCCAAATCCAAGGGTGGATTTTACAGTATGACCCGAGAGACCCCATTTGTTAAGGAATTTAAGGATGTGGCTTTTAGTTTAAGGGAAGGTGAGATTTCTGACCCCTTCGAAACCGATTTTGGTTACCACATTATATATGTCGAAAAAATTAGGGGCCGTGAGCTGGATCTAAGACATATTCTTATATCTCCGGAGATATCCCAAAAGGAATTGGATGATGCAAAGAAGGAATTGGATAGCATTAGAAAAGGGGTATTGGATGGTAAATTTACCTTTGCTGCTGCAGCTTTAAATTTTTCCGATGAAAAGGAAACCAAATTTGATGGAGGTTTGTTAAGAAATCCACAGGATTATAGCTCCCGATTTGAGCTTACCAAAATGGAACCATCGCTTTATAATCAAGTGAGGGACATAAAGGACAATGAAATTTCCATGCCTATTCTAGAGAATGATCCCAGGGGAGGTGCTCCCAAATACAAAATCATGAAAATCACCAATCGGTATGATGAACATGTTGCCGATTTTGCAAAAGATTACATAAAGATTCAGGAATTGGCACTCAGGGAAAAGCAATATAATGCCATAAAAAAATGGATGGACGAGCATATTGAAGATACCTATGTGAGCGTTAATTCCGCGAATAAAGATTGTGATTTTGCAAATAATTGGGTAAAGGAATAAATGCATGTCGGACGTAGCTGCAATTAAGGCTCTAGTAGAAAAAAATAAAGTTCTTAAACAGGAAATAGCCAAAATTATTATTGGGCAGGAGGAAGTGGTAGACCAAATACTACTCTCTATTTATACTGGTGGACACTCCTTGCTTATAGGAGTTCCCGGTTTGGCCAAGACCCTCATGGTAAATACAATTGCCTCTGCCTTGGGATTGGGCTTCAAAAGGATTCAATTTACACCAGATCTAATGCCCAGTGATATATTAGGTAGTGAAGTGTTGGATCAAAATAGGAACTTCAAGTTTATAAAAGGGCCCATTTTTTCCAATATAATACTGGCCGACGAAATAAACCGTACTCCTCCCAAAACCCAAGCGGCGCTGTTGGAGGCCATGCAGGAACGGGCGGTGACCATAGCTGGTAATCAGTATAAATTGGATCTTCCCTATTATGTTTTGGCAACCCAGAACCCAATAGAACAGGAAGGTACTTACCCGTTGCCCGAAGCACAGTTGGACCGCTTTATGTTTGCTATTGAATTGAAGTATCCTACTGTCGCAGAAGAGATTAAGGTAGTAAAGGAAACCACCTCCGATTTTAAGCATGAAATTGTTCCCTTGTTTACCCCTGGGGAAATAATGGATATTCAACATTTGGTCCGTAGAATTCCGGTTCCAGACAATGTGGTGGAATATGCTGTGAAATTAGTGAATAGCACAAGACCTAATCAAGACAATGCCTCAGAATTTGTAAAGCAGTTCATAGATTGGGGGGCGGGACCACGAGCTTCCCAGAATTTAATATTGGGTGCCAAAGCCCATGCCGCTGTGAACGGCAAATTTTCTCCGGATATTGAAGATGTCAAAGCGGTTTCCTTGGGAATACTGAGACATCGGATTATTAAAAATTATAAGGCGGAAGCCGAAGGAATTTCCGTTGAGGATATTATTCGAAAGCTTTTGTAGTTGGGGAAATCAGCTTGGAAACGTTTGATTTTGATAGGCCCAAAAAGCTGAAATTTATTGCATTTACATTCCTATATTGGCAATCTTTTTTATAATTACGTAAAATTGGCGTATTCTTGCCGTATTCTTAGTTTAAAAGTTTTATAAACGTAAGGTATTTTCTTAATTTTGGAGAATAACTTAAACTAAAATTTTATAGATAATGGCATTCGATATTGATATGATTAAAAAGGTGTATGCCAACATGTCCGAACGTGTTGATAAGGCACGTGAAATTGTTGGAAAACCTTTAACCCTTTCAGAGAAAATTTTGTATTCCCACTTGTGGGACGGTACGCCTACCCAAGCATTTAAAAGAGGTAAGGACTATGTTGATTTTGCACCCGATCGAATCGCTTGTCAAGATGCTACTGCGCAAATGGCATTGCTGCAATTTATGCAGGCTGGAAAACCCAAAGTAGCCGTACCAACTACAGTTCATTGTGATCACCTGATACAGGCAAAAAGCGGAGCTGTTGCAGATTTGAAAGTGGCCAACACTTCCAGTGCCGAAGTCTTTAATTTTTTGGAATCTGTTTCCAATAAGTACGGAATTGGTTTTTGGAAGCCAGGTGCTGGTATTATTCACCAAGTAGTTCTTGAAAACTATGCCTTTCCTGGAGGAATGATGATAGGAACCGATTCCCATACGGTAAATGCCGGGGGTCTTGGAATGGTTGCCATTGGTGTTGGTGGTGCCGATGCTGTGGATGTTATGGCCGGAATGGCCTGGGAACTTAAGTTTCCAAAATTGATAGGAGTAAAATTAACGGGTAATATCTCTGGCTGGACATCTGCCAAGGATGTTATTCTTAAAGTGGCTGGTATTTTGACCGTAAAAGGTGGTACTGGAGCCATAATAGAATATTTTGGTGAAGGGGCTAAAAATCTTTCCTGTACGGGTAAAGGAACCATATGTAACATGGGTGCTGAAGTTGGGGCTACCACTTCTACCTTCGGTTATGATGCGTCTATGGAAAGATATTTAAGGGCTACGGACAGGAATGATGTTGCAGATGCAGCAAATGCGGTTAAGGATTACCTAACGGCAGATCCTGAGGTATATGCCAATCCTGAGAAATATTTTGATGAATTGATAGAAATCGATTTGGATACACTTAGGCCACACCTTAATGGTCCGTTTACCCCTGATTTAGCTACTCCGGTAGGACAGTTGGGAGAAAAGGCGAGAGCTAATGGATGGCCTTTAAAAGTAGATTGGGGTCTAATAGGATCCTGTACCAATTCTTCTTATGAGGATTTGACCAGGGCAGCCTCTATTGCTCAACAGGCCGTTGATAAAAAGATCAAACCAAAATCAGATTTTGGTATCAACCCTGGGTCTGAACAGATCAGATTTACTGCGGAACGTGATGGTTTGTTGCAGATATTCGAAAATTTGGGGGCAACAATATTTACCAATGCCTGTGGTCCTTGTATAGGGCAATGGGATCGTAGTGATCTAAAAGGCGATGAGAAAAATACAATAGTGCATTCCTTTAACCGTAACTTTTCCAAAAGGGCGGATGGAAATCCAAATACCCATGCGTTCGTAGGTTCCCCAGAAATGGTGGCAGCCATAGCAATTTCTGGTAAATTGGATTTTGATCCAATGAACGATACCTTGATCAATGAGGACGGACAGGAAGTTAAATTGGATGAGCCGTTGGGAATTGAATTGCCACCAAAGGGATTTGAAGTGGAAGATGCAGGTTATTTGGCGCCAATGGAAGATGGTTCGGGTGTTCAGGTGAAGGTAGACCCCAAATCCGAGCGTTTGCAATTGTTGGAACCTTTTACTCCAATAAAAGCGGATAGTCTTCAAGGAGCTAAATTATTGATTAAAGCCTTTGGAAAATGTACTACAGACCACATTTCAATGGCTGGTCCTTGGTTGCGTTTTAGGGGGCATTTGGATAATATTGCCAATAACACCTTGATCGGAGCGGTAAATGCCTTCAATAAAAAGACAAATTTTGTAAAGAATCAGCTTACAGGAGAGTATGGTGGTGTTCCTGATGCACAAAGAGCTTACAAGGCTGCAGGAATTAAAACAGTAGTTGTGGGAGATCATAACTACGGGGAAGGATCGTCTCGTGAACACGCGGCTATGCAGCCAAGACATTTGGGTGTTGCAGTGGTAATCGTTAAGTCTTTTGCGCGTATCCATGAAACCAACCTTAAAAAACAAGGTATGTTGGGGCTAACCTTCGCCAATGAAAGTGATTATGACTTGATTCAAGAGGATGATACCTTCAACTTTATTGATATAAAGGATTTTGCACCAGATAAACAAATTACCTTGGAATTGGTACATAAAGATGGTACTAAGGACACTATTAAATTGAACCATACGTATAACCAATCGCAGATTGAATGGTTTAATGAAGGCTCTGCCCTTAACGTTATAAAAAGGGAGAACGCGGCTTAATTTTGTGCTGTAAATACTTTGCAAAAACTCCTGATATTCATCAGGAGTTTTTTAGTTTTGACAAAAGGATAAATTAAATGAAAATTCGTAGAAAAACTGTTTTGAACATCGCCTTAATGGCTTTAATTTTATCTTTTTTTGTGACGCCTTTGGGCGATTATAGTAAGGTGTTGTTAAATAAATGGTTCTCCTTTTCTCCAGAAGTTACCAAAGAAATCAACAGGGGACAGATTAAGGACTACGATTGGAAGCTAAAAGATGCCAATTGGAATTTTTTCAATTTTGAGAAATCCAAAGGTCGTGTTGTCTTTATTAATTTTTGGAGGTCTTGGAATATTCCAAGTGAGGCTGAAGTTGAAAGTATCCAAAAATTATATGACGATTATAAGGATAAGATAGATTTTTATATCATAACCAATGAGGAAAGGGAACCTGTAGAGAAATTTATGGCGGATCATGGTTTTACCTTTCCGGTAACTTATTCCATAGTAGGTGATCCCATGCCTGTAGACGGGTCTAAACCACCCAGATCCTATTTGTTGGATAAGGAGGGAAGGATAGTGATTAGTAAGGAAGGGGTTGCCGATTGGGACAATGACAAGGTAAAGGCCATTTTGGACGATCTTATTGCTAAATAGATACAAAATGATGGTACCTAACAAGAAGTGGA
The DNA here is from genome assembly GCF_000733925.1 of Arenibacter algicola. Lineage (NCBI taxonomy): Bacteria > Pseudomonadati > Bacteroidota > Flavobacteriia > Flavobacteriales > Flavobacteriaceae > Arenibacter > Arenibacter algicola. Next base: position 1,266,730 of record NZ_JPOO01000003.1, on the reverse strand, counting down.
TTCTTAACGGTGTTTTTATTCTGGCTGCCCTGGTATTGGTATTTACTCCTGTAGGATTTAAAGTAAAGGTTTTTGCCAGTAAATTGTTATCCAGTAGCGCAGCTATGGTAAAGGAGGGGATGAAGGTTCCCTTGGATTCTTATCAATGGAAATTGACCGATTTGGAAAATAGATCCTTCGATTTTGAAGATCAAAGAGGAAGGATAGTCCTTGTGAATTTTTGGGCTACTTGGTGTCCTCCCTGTGTAGCTGAAATGCCAAGTATGCAGGATCTGTATAATGATTATGGCGATAAGGTTACGTTTATGTTCGTTACCTCCGACGACCGTCAAAAAGTGTTGAACTTTTTGAAAAGAAAGAATTTGGATCTCCCCGTTTACTATCCTGCTTCCGAAACACCTAAAACCCTTAAGTCCAAACTCCTTCCAACTACATATATTATTAACAGAGAAGGTAAAATTGTTGTGGCGGAGACCGGTGCTGCAGATTGGAACAGTAATGAAACAAGGGCACTCATAGATGGCCTGTTGAGTCAGTAGTATAAGAAAGCCCTAATTCTATTTTTCCTTTTTTTGAAAATACTTAAAGGGGACCATTAACATGCCAAAGCATTCTCCGTCTTCTTTTCCCAAATGTTTATGATGCATTTTGTGCGCTCTCCTTACTCCTTTGGCATACCAATTATTTGCATTTCTGAACAATTTAAACCTTTGGTGTATAAAAATATCATGAACAAGAAAGTAAGCGGCTCCATAAGCCAATATGCCAAACCCTAAGGGCCACCCGTACCAAAAGTCGGTTTGGGAACCGAGCCAAAAGAAAGTCATGCTTACGGCAGCGTAGAACAAAAAAAATGCATCGTTTCTTTCAAACCATGAATCGTGGTCCTTTTTATGGTGATCCTTGTGCAGTGACCACAAGAAACCATGCATAATATATTTATGGGTAAACCAGGCCATAAACTCCATAAAGGAAAAAGTGGCCAAGAAAATTAAAATCCAAATCAACATTTTCATTCTAAACCAGTTTTAATTTATAATTAATATACGACTTAACCAACAATCTAAATTTTTGTGGATTGGAAACCCGTATTCTACTACACATGATCTTCGATGAAGGAGTGTCCTGCAATTTTTTAAGCAACTTAAAATAATATCTATATGCCGTATAAACCCCAAATTTAGCTTCACGCGGTAATTGGATTATTCCGGAATATCCCAATTTAAAATCGGCCTTTATTTCATCAACAATTTTGTTTTTGGCTTCCTCAGTCAGATTCTGGAGATTGGTGTTCGGGAAATAAGTTCTGTTTAAATTTTCAAAATCGTTTTTTAAGTCCCTTAAAAAATTCACTTTTTGAAAAGCAGATCCCAAGGCCATAGCGGAGGTTTTAAGTTTTTCGTACGCTATTTCGTCTCCCTTTACAAATACCATTAGGCACATTAAACCAACTACATCGGCGGAGCCATAAATATACTCCTGATACTGGCTCTCCGTAAGACGGATCCTTTTCTCCAAGTCCATCCGCATACTCTTCATGAATGAGGTTACCAAATGCAGTGGAACACCATATTTGTGGAAGGTATGTTGAAAAGAATTCAGAATGGGGTTAAGACTTATTTTCTGTTCAAGGGCGTCCTGCAAATCCTCCTCAAATTTATTCAATAAAAACAACTTATCATAATCGTGAAAACTGTCCACAATTTCATCGGCAAACCTAACAAAGCCATAAATATTATATATATCCCCTCTTATGGAAGGAGCCAACATTTTGGTAGCCAAGGAAAAGGAGGTGCTGTAATGTTGTGTAACCAGCTTACTGCAAGCTTGTGATACAGCATCAAAAATTGACTTCATGATTAGGTTTTTTGATGTTTTACAATAAGTTCTGAAACCAATTTTCCGGAAATTAGGGCCGGTGGTACCCCGGGACCAGGAACGGTAAGCTGCCCGGTAAAAAATAGATTACCTACTTTTTTACTGTGCAATTTGGGTCTAAGAAAGGCTGTTTGCAATAGGGTGTTGGCCATGCCATAGGCATTTCCCTTATAGGAATTGTATTGGTCAATAAAGTCATTTACACAGAAGTCCTCCTTAAAAAGTATACTTTTTTCTACTTTTTGATCAGTTAGTTTTTGAAACCTGTCTAAAATAATATCAAAATATTTATTTCGCAGTTGTTGGGTGTCTTCTAAATCTGGGGCAATGGGAATTAAGAAAAATCCCGTTTCACAACCTTCGGGGGCCATACTGGAATCTGTAAGAGACGGAAAGTTGGCATAGAAGAGCGGTGCTTCGGGCCATTTGGGGTCGTCATATATCTCTTTGGCGTGTTGCTCAAAGCTGGTATCGAAAAATAAGTTATGGTGGGATACGTTCTTTACTTTTTTATCAAACCCCACATAAAATAATAATGAAGAGGGGGCAAAGGTCTTTTTGTCCCAATATTCCTCAGAATATTGGCGAAATTTTGGATCCAACAATGTTTCTGAATGGTGATAATCGGCGCCACTTAGGATAACATCTGCTTTAATGGTATTTCCATTAACTTTTACGCCCGTGGCCTTGCCCTGGGCTACTTCAATCTTTGTTACCGCCTGATCGGTGTAAATTTTGACTCCCAATTCCAAGGCCAAAAGCTCCATGGCCCTAATCACTTGGTACATACCGCCTTTGGGGTGCCAAGTGCCCAGTCCGAAATCGGCAAAATTCATAAAGCTGTAAAAGGAGGGAGTTTTGTTGGGTTTGGCCCCTAAGAAAAGTACAGGAAATTCTAGGGTAGAAATTAGTTTTGGGTTTTTAAAACGTTTGCGGACCTCGTCACTTATAGATTTAAAGAATTGGTCCAGACGCACTATGGTATCTTTGCTTACCAATTCCAAAGGGGAAAGGCCCGGGCGAAGTACTATCTTGTGAATGGCGATTTCATAATTGTCCTGTGCTTTTTTAATGAATTTGCGCAAAGGTTCTGCACTGCCCTTTTCAATTCGTTCAAATTCTTCGCAAATTTTGTCCATACTATCCCCTATGGTAATAACATCGTCCGAAAAGAAAATGTTATAGGCAGGATCCAACTTGTCCAATTGATAATAGTCTGATGTTTTTTTTCCAAAATCATTGAAAAAACTTTGAAATATATCTGGCATCCAATACCAACTTGGCCCCATATCAAAAGTAAAACCATCCCGTACAAATTGCCTTGCTCGGCCCCCAACGGTCTTGTTTTTCTCGTAAATAGACACATCGTATCCCTGTTTTGCCAAATAGCAGGAAGCAGAAAGGGATGCAAACCCAGATCCGATGATAATAACTCTTTTGCCCATAGGTATTTATATATAATTTATGGCACGTCAATTTTACTAAATGCCCGTTTATGAAAATAAGGCTTATTTTCTAGATATGTAAGTCAATTTTTCAAATTGATCACTTATTCAATTTCTTTGTCGTATGTTATGTATTGACTAAGTTGGAGATAAGATAAAGGAATAAAAAAACCGCCAACCTCATTTAAGAAGTCAGCGGTTTTTGGTGCCCACGACTAGATTCGAACTAGCACGTCCTTGCGAACACCACCCCCTCAAGGTGGCGTGTCTACCAATTTCACCACGTGGGCTTAAAAAGTCTTGTTAAAGGACTTTTAGGTCTGTATAAATAGTCTCTAAATTTAAGGAATTGGAAACTATTTTAAACAAAAAAAGTTAAGTACGAGACTTAACTTTTTTGTGACCGGGCTGGGGCTCGAACCCAGGACCCTCTCCTTAAAAGGGAGATGCTCTACCAACTGAGCTACCAGGTCAAAATGAGTTGCAAACTATTGCTGTTTGCGGGTGCAAATATAATATCATTTGTTTGTTTTGCAAGGCCTTTTTGAGAATTTTTTATTTTTTTTTGAATTACCACTAAATTAGACCAATTTTACAAAAAATTACAGCGTGAAAATAGTATTGGTTGGGTATATGGGAAGTGGTAAGACTACCATTGGTAAATTGTTGGCTAATAAATTGAAAGTTAGTTTTTTAGACTTGGATGAAGTCATTGAGCAAGGACTGGAAGATTCCATTTCCAACATTTTTAATGGGAAGGGAGAAATTTTTTTTAGGAAAAAAGAACATGAATATCTTATTGATGTTTTGTCCAAAAAAGAGAAATTAATACTGTCTACCGGTGGGGGTACACCTTGTTATTCTGGAAATATGGAGACTATGTTGAACCTGGCTGATCATGTTTTCTATTTAAAAGTTTCCATTCCCGGACTCGTAAAAAGGTTATTATTGGAAAAAGAACATAGACCTTTGATCAAAAATATTGACAATGGTGAACTGCCCGAGTTTATCGGAAAGCATTTGTTTGAGCGGAATAACTTCTACCTTAAGGCGAATCATATTATCGATTGCGATGACAAGGATCCCGAAACCTTAGTTGCAGAAATACAGGAGTTACTCACTTAGATACACCGAATCGTTTTTGGCTTTAAATTCAACATTGATGTGTTCTTGAAGTGATGTGGAAAGCGATATACCTTTATAATCTGCCTTCACAGGGTATTTCTTATGATTCCGGTTTACCAATACAGCAGTTTTAAGTTGTTTTAAAGGCACGCGTAGAAAATGATGAACTCCGTAAATCAGAGTTGTCCCGGAATTGAGTACATCGTCTACCAAGACTACGGATTTATTGGTGTATTCCGATTCGGGAAGGGAAGTCTTTACACCACTGGCCAAAGGGTTGGACTTGTCCATGATTACTTTGCACAAAACAATGTTGGCCTCGGTGATCTTCTGAAGTACGGCCTGTATCTTTTTGGCAAAGTTTAATCCCCCTCCTTCAATCCCGGCAATGATAATTTCGGGTTCATCAACGTTGGTCTCATAAATCTGGTAAGCAATGCGCTTTATTTTATGCTGTATTTGCTCATGGGATAAAATTCTATTGGACATAGTCGTTTTTATTTAGATTCAAATATAAAAAAGAGTTCCTTATCCGCTCTCGGTTTTATAGAATTGTGAGCGGTTTCCAGAGTCTTGATTTTAAAATGCTCTTGAAAAAGGGACTTATATTCGGTAAGGCTACCTCCAAAAGGCGGTCCGGATTCCGTTAAGGGGAAATTAAACAGTAGCCCGGCCAGTTTGCCGTTTGGTTTTAGCAGTTGCTTCATTTTCTTTGCATAATCTAACCTTAAACATGGATCCAAGGCACAAAAAAAAGTTTGTTCCAGGATCAAATCAAAATTATTTGAAGCCAAATCAAAAAAATTGCCTTCCAGTAGTTGATGCTCCGGAAAATTGGGAATGTTTTTTTTTATATTCTCCAATGGCTGTCTGGCAATATCTATAACAAAAACATTGGAAAAGCCTTTCTCCACTAGATAAAGGAGCTCGTGAGCATTGCCTGCACCTGGAATTAGTATTTTTAAGTCTTTATCTGTAAGCTGGTCAATATATTCCTTTAGAGGGGTGGAAATGTAACCTATGTCCCATCCCATATCTCCATTCTCATACTTTTGTTCCCAATAATCTTTATTCAGCTTCTTCATCCAAGTATCCATCTATATCCCTTCTGTCTTTTTTTGTAGGTCTTCCAGTACCCTTTTTCCGATAATAATCCTTGGAAAATTTTAACAGCTCATTGTGTTCAAAGGCTTCCTTGGGAGTGGTATCCTTTCGGTAGATGTCCACTAATTTGGCACCCACTCTGCTCGCGGGAACATCCAGTACGGTAAACTCATAGTTGATCTGGTTTTTCCTTACAACAACTTTATCCAAGGGGTATACTTCCCTAGATGGTTTTACCACTTGATCATTGATTCTTATATGACCCTTTTTACAAGCCTCTGTAGCTATGTTTCGCGTTTTAAAATAGCGGGTACTCCATAGGTATTTATCAATTCGCATAAACTATTGAAAATCTTTGTTAACGTCCTCTACAAAAATAGTTGAAAATTGTATCTTGCGGCCTTTAATTAAGAAATCAATGAAGCCGATATGGTTAAGATCATAATCCTGAGGCTGCATCCTGTAATTAAAAGACAATAAAAATAAACTGATGAATATAAAGAGATTTCTGGTAGTTGCTGTAATTTTTTTGACTATCTGGTCCTGTAAAAAGGACGATGGGGATGATTTTGAAGTGATTCCTCCCAGACTGCTAAGTGAGGTTATAGTGGAAAATGATGCTGAAATCCAAGCATATTTAAAAACTCATTTTTATAACTATGAAGATTTTGAGGAACCAATTGATGAAGGTTTTGACCTAAGAATTAGGATCGATACCATAGCTGGAGCGAATGCGGACAAGAAATCCCTTTTCGAAGATGCCTTAACCCAAGTGATAAACATATCTTCCAGTGATTTGGGATTGGATGCTGAAGAAGTTGATATTCCACATACCTTGTATTATATAGTGGCCAGGGAAGGAACAGGTGAAAATCCTACCCCTGTAGATTCTGTATATTTAAAGTACCAGGGTATGCGCCTGGATGGGACAATTTTTGATAGCAGACTGGGATCCCCTGTCTGGTTCGATATGCAGGGTTCCGGAATTTCTGGTAATTCTGGGGTAATAAAAGGATTTAAGGAGGGAATGCCCAAATTTAAGTCGGGGGGCGATATAATTGAAAATGGCGATGGTACCTTTACCGTGACCGGAAGTGGGGTAGGTTTAATTTTTATGCCCTCAGGTATTGCTTATTTCAGCGGAAGTGCACCGGGAGCAACCTATGCACCTTTAATGTTTGAAGTAAACCTATTGGCTACCAATACAGCGGATCATGATCGGGACGGAGTAAGTACTATTCTTGAAGATTTGGATGGGGACGGTAATCTTTTTAATGATGATACCGATGAGGATGGACTTCCAAATTATTTGGACACGGATGACGACGGGGATGGTATCCTTACCAAAGATGAATTGGGTGACGCTAATGATGATGGTATTCCCGATTATTTGGACAAAAATATTTGAGGTTGATCTAATAGGTTACCAAATAAAAAGAAGCTGTCTCATTAATAGAGGCAGCTTTTTTTTTTGGATCATTCTTTGAAATAGCTTGATTATCTTGTATAAATGCTAGGTTTTTGCTACATTACTGTTGCAATATTACTACCAAATGAAGCGCAATTTCAAGGAGTACAATCAACAACAAAATTGGCTTTTTCCTCCCTCTATTGAAGAATTGATTCCAGAAGACCATCCGGTTCGGATTGTCAATGGAGTTATCGAACATCTGGATCTAAAGCCACTAATTAAAGCCTATAGTAAAGACGGTCAGCCAAGTTATCATCCAAAGATGATGTTGAAGGTAATGGTCTATGCGTATATGGACAATACCTATTCTACCCGTAAGATAGAAAAGGCCATGCGGGAGAACATTAACTTCATGTGGCTCTCCAATAAGCAGGTGGCTGACCATAATACCATAGCCAGGTTTAGAAGCCAAAAGCTAAAGGATGTTTTCAAAGATATTTTTAAGCAAGTGGTATTATTGCTGGCCCAGGAAGGCCTTGTGAAGTTAAAAGAAGTTTATACCGATGGCACCAAAATAGAATCCGTAGCCGGCCGTTACACCTTTGTTTGGGGCAATGCCCTTAAAACCCAAAAAGAAAAGATGGCCCGGCAGCTCGAAGAGATGTGGGAGTATGCTCAAAGCATTGCTGATGAAGAGGATACCGATCCTACTCCTCCAGATTTTAAAAAAGTCGATAAGGAGAAGGTAGAAAAAACAGCTCAAAAGATTGACAAGATCCTCAAAGGGAATCCTAAAGCCAGCTCTAAAGCAAAAGCAAAAGCCCGCTATATTGCGAAAAATTTTCCTGCCAACCTGGAAAAATATGAGCAACAGGAGCAACTCCTTGGCAACCGAAGCAGTTATAGCAAAACAGATCCCGATGCTACTTTCATGCGAATGAAAGAAGACCATATGAAAAACGGGCAGCTTAAGCCAAGCTACAATGTACAGATCAGTTCCGAAGATCAGTTCATCCTAAATTATACCCTACACCAGGACACCAATGATATTCATACCCTACGGCCTCATCTTGAGAATTATGAATACCTCTATCAAAATCTTCCAGAAACTCTTACTGCTGATGCTGGTTACGGAAGCCAGGAAAACTATGAACTACTCTCTGAAAAAGGAATCAAAGGCTATGTAAAATTCAACACTTTTGATAAAGAACAAAATAAGGCAGGAAAAAAGCGTAAGGAAAAGGCTCCCTTCCACCGGGACCAACTTTATTACAATGAAAAGGAAGATCATTATGTATGTCCGATGGGACAGCGGATGGAGAAAATAGCCCAAGCAACAAAGACCACCAAATCAGGCTACAGGCAAACAGTAAGTAAGTATAGCGCAAAAAATTGCAATGGGTGTCCAATAAGGAATGTTTGTTTTAAAGGAAAATACAATCGGGTAATAGAACGTAACCATGCCCTGGAGCATTACAAACAGAAGGCTAGAGAGCATCTTTTATCTGAACTAGGAGAAATAAAGCGTAGAAAAAGAACGGCTGATGTGGAGCCGGTCTTTGCCCATATCAAATCTAACCGAAATTTTAAACGATTTACCCATCGCGGGTTGGATAAAGTGGAATTAGAGTTCGGATTACATGCCCTGGCGCATAATATGAGAAAGAAAAGTGCCTAAAGCACTTAAAATCTCCTTCCAAAAAATTAAAATGGCCTACTTCATGAAAAAATTCAGATGAAAATCTATAAAAAAACAAAAACCGCCTCATTTTAGCAAACGAGACAGCTTCTTTTAGTTTCTGTAAAAATGTTTTTTTTAAAGTTTTAAGGCAACACTTAAAACCAATTGATCTGGTCTTGTGTCAATTCGGTCATTGGAAAAAGCACCGTCAACAACAGTCACTTCATTCTCACTAAAACCCCTTTCGTATCTCAGGTCTATTCCAAACCTTCCAAAAGACAGTCCGGCACCAATATTTAGACCAACCGTAAAATCATTTTCAACATCGCCGATGGTGATCCCGTCATAATCCGTATCCAAAATATATTGAAACGCTGGTCCGGCAAAAACGTTAAGTGGGCCTATGATATTGATACCCAATAGAACAGGAAGATCTAGTTTGCTCATGTTCAAACTATTATTTTCATAGTCCGATTTTGTTTTGGTGTAAACCAATTCAGGTCTCAGGTAAATTTTATCCCCAACCTGCCCGAAAATTCCTAGGTGATACCCCACGTTGCTTTTAGGGTCTTTGTAGGCTTGTTCGGTAGATTCAAAATAATCACCATTAGCGCCATAGTTAAGTCCGCCTTTGATGCCGAACCCTGAACCTTTTTGCGCGTGTGCAGTTATGCCCATTAAAGCAATAGCTGCTAATAAAACTGTTTTCTTCATCATACTGTGTTCTTTTAAAATTAGAATACATTGTGCAATTTTAGGCACAACTTTTTTAATTGTTTAACCTAAAAAGAAATTATCTTGACACGAAAAGGCTAAGTTAGTGGCACAAAAAAACCGCTAAATTCTACCTTTATTGCTGGTAGGTTTTTAGCAGTTTAGTTGAGTTCTGTTCCATAGTTTTCGCCATTTGTCATGTTAAGAATCCTCATCTCCCTAAAAGGGATTTGATTATTTTCTTTTTAACACACTCACAACGGCGTTCTCTATAGCTTTATTGTTTAATCCGTATTTATCCATTAATTGTTCAGGTGTGCCACTTTCCCCAAAAGTATCTTTGGTAGCAACAAATTCTTGGGGTGTGGGGTGCGTGGTAGCTAGGAATCCGGAGATACTTTCACCAAGTCCACCTAAATAATTATGTTCTTCCGCAGTAACTATGCAACCTGTTTTTTTAACAGATTTTAACACTGCTTCCCCGTCAAGAGGCTTAATGGTATGTATGTTTATTACTTCGGCGGATATGCCTTGTTTTTCTAAATTTTCGGCTGCTATCAAGGCTTCCCATACCAAGTGACCAGTGGCAACTATGGTAACATCGGTTCCCTCATTCAGCATAACGGCTTTACCTATTTCAAATTTTTGGTCAACAGGGGTAAAGTTGGCCACTTTTGGTCGCCCAAACCTTAGATAAACAGGACCGTGATGTTCTGCTATTGCAATGGTGGCGGCCTTTGTCTGATTGTAGTCGCAAGTGTTGATGACGGTCATTCCGGGCAACATCTTCATCAATCCCAAATCTTCCAATATTTGGTGTGTAGCACCGTCTTCACCTAGGGTAACCCCCGCATGGGAAGCACAGATTTTTACGTTCTTATCGGAATAAGCGATAGATTGTCTTATTTGATCATAGACCCTTCCAGTTGAAAAGTTGGCAAAAGTTCCGGTAAAGGGAATTTTTCCACCTATGGTAAGTCCTGCGGCAATACCCATCATATTGGCTTCGGCAATACCTATTTGGAAGAAACGCTCGGGATTTTCCTCTATAAATTTCTCCATCTTAAGGGATCCTACCAAATCAGCGCACAAAGCAACTACATTGGGGTTGGTCCTGCCCAATTCGGCCAGTCCCGCACCAAAACCACTTCTTGTGTCATTCTTACCTTGATCTATATATTTTTTCATCTGTATTTTCTTTAATTTTTTTGGAAAAGGTTGTGGATTAGTAATCCCCTAAGGTTTCTGGGTTCTGCGCCAAAGCGGTCGCCAATTGCTCGTCGTTGGGAGCCTTACCGTGCCATGCGTGGGTGTACATCATAAAATCTACTCCGTGTCCCATTATGGTGTGCAATAGTACACATACCGGTTTTCCTTTTCCGGTCCTACTTTTGGCTTCTTTCATCCCTTTTATAACGGCTTCCAGATCATTTCCTTCCTTTATGTCCAAGACATCCCATCCAAAAGCTTCAAATTTTTTCTTTAGGTCTCCCATAGGAAGTACATCCTCCGTAGCCCCGTCTATCTGTTGGCCGTTATAATCTATGGTGGCAATAATGTTGTCCACTTTCTTACCAGCGGCATACATAATGGCTTCCCAATTTTGGCCTTCCTGTAACTCGCCATCACCGTGAAGGGTATAGACCAGTTTGGAATCTTTGTTGAGCTTTTTGGCCTGTGCAGCACCTAAGGCCACTGACATGCCCTGTCCCAATGAACCTGACGCGATTCGTACACCAGGCAAACCTTCGTGAGTAGTAGGATGGCCTTGTAAACGCGAATCTATTAATCTAAAGGTATTTAATTCATCAACTGGAAAGTATCCTTTTCTTGCCAGAACACTGTAGAAAACAGGGGATATGTGACCATTGGATAAAAAGAAAAGATCCTCTCCTTTTCCGTCCATATCAAATCCGCCCTTAAGCTCCATGATTTCATTGTAAAGGGAAACAATAAATTCAGTACAGCCCAAGGAACCTCCTGGATGCCCTGAGTTTACCTTATGAACCATTCTTAGAATGTCCCTGCGAACCTGAACGGTCAAATCTTGTAATTCTTGAAGTTTTGGCATTTTATCTATATTTTTTAAACTTTTCAAAAGTAATGGCAATCTTTTGGGTACACAAGCAGGAATTATAATATTTTATCAACTATCATGGCCAATAACAGAACTTTATTTTTTTGTTAAGGATTTAATGGCTTTGAGTTGACTATATTTGCGGCTTTAAATAGATTTTTTTGAAATTTACCTTACAACATTCAGACTCAAGGACTAAAGCCAGGGCGGCAGAGATTATTACGGACCACGGCAAGATAGAAACTCCCATTTTTATGCCTGTTGGTACAGTAGCTTCAGTAAAAGGGGTACACCAAAAGGAATTGAGGGAGGAGATAAATCCGGACATTATTTTGGGTAATACATACCATTTGTATTTAAGGCCTAAAACCGAAATACTGAAACAAGCTGGCGGCCTTCATAAGTTTATGAATTGGGACCGAAATATCTTAACGGATAGCGGTGGTTATCAGGTCTACTCCTTGTCGGACAACAGAAAGATAAAGGAAGAAGGGGTTAAGTTTAAATCCCATATTGATGGTTCCTACCATGTGTTTACCCCAGAGAATGTTATGGAGATTCAACGTGTCATAGGTGCAGATATTATTATGGCATTTGATGAATGTACTCCATATCCATGCGATTATAATTACGCGAAAAGATCCATGCACATGACCCATAGGTGGTTGGAGCGCTGTATAAAGCATTTGGAAAAAACTCCTTTTGCATACAATTATGAACAAACCTTTTTTCCAATTGTCCAAGGGTCTACCTATAAGGACCTTAGGAGGCAATCGGCCGAATATATTGCGGGAGTAGGGGCCGAAGGTAATGCCATTGGCGGACTTTCCGTAGGTGAACCTGCGGAGGAAATGTATGCAATGACAGAGGTGGTCTGCGAAATACTGCCAGAAGATAAGCCCAGATATTTAATGGGAGTGGGTACCCCCATCAATATTTTAGAGAACATTGCCTTGGGGATAGATATGTTCGATTGTGTGATGCCTACCAGAAATGCTAGAAATGGAATGCTGTTTACGGCACATGGCACTATCAATATAAAAAATAAGAAGTGGGAAGACGATTTTTCCCCTTTGGACGAGATGGGAACTACCTTTGTAGACCATGAATATTCCAAGGCCTATCTAAGGCACTTGTTCGCTGCGAACGAGTATTTGGGAAAACAAATCGCTACCATTCACAATTTGGGATTTTATTTGTGGTTGGTTCGTCAGGCAAGAAGACATATTTTAGCAGGGGATTTCTATGAATGGAAATCTGTAATGGTAAAACAAATGGATAAAAGACTCTAGGTGCTGAGCATAATTGATAAATATATTCTAAAGAGATATCTGGCAACCTTCTTTGTGATGTTGTTGCTATTTATCCCTATTGGGATAATGGCAAACTTGGCAGAGCAGATCGGAAAAATGATCGATAATGAGGTTCCACTGGCGGAAATTGTAATGTATTACTGGAATTTTACATTGGTCATCGGAAACCTCTTGTTCCCAATTTTCCTTTTCCTGTCCGTAATCTTCTTTACCTCCAAATTGGCGAACAATACTGAAATTGTAGCGATATTAAGTTCGGGGGTTTCTTATGGGCGATTTTTACGGCCATATCTTATTGGTGCATCTATTATAGCCATAATCATGTTCTTTATGAACATGTTTATTGTGCCTCCGGCAAGTGTGGGGTACAACGAATTTAAGTTTAAATATTTAAAGAAAGGTAAACAGGATAGGGTAACTACCAATATTTTTAACCAGTTGAACGAAAGTGATTATATCTATGTCAGCAGTTTTGATCCTGCCAGACAGATAGGGTATAACTTCACCATGGAGCGTTTCAACGAACAGAACACCTTGGATTTTAAGATATCTGCTGCCAACATCCGTTGGATAGAAAAAGATACGGTCTATCGACTTACTTCCTATGAAAAGAGAAAATTGGGAAACGGTAAGGAGATTGTAGAGACAAAACGCAGATTGGATACTATTTTCGACTTTAAGATAGATGACCTCACTCCGGTTTCCTATATAGCCGAAACCAAGAATATGTTTGAACTGGAAAAGTTTATAGAAGTGCAAAGAAAAAAGGGCGCGTCCAATATAAATAGTTATGTGTTGGTAAAGTATAAGCGTTGGGCCCTGCCCATAGCCGCCTTTATCCTTACCATTATAGCTGTGGCTGTCTCCTCCGTAAAGAGACGTGGCGGTATGGGGGTTAATCTGGCCTTCGGTATTGGGGTGGCATTTATATACATCTTTTTTGATAAGGTTTTCGGGACTCTCGCTGAACAATCTGGATTTTCGCCCCTATGGGCAGTGATCATTCCCAATGTTATGTTCGGGGCCATAGCTTTTTATTTGTTGCAGAATGCCAAACGTTAAGCTCAATAATTATCTTCACCTACATTTTATAGTTTTTGTCTGGGGCTTTACGGCGGTCATTGGCAAGCTCATAACTATTGACGCCCTTCCTTTGGTATGGTATCGTATGTTGATGGCTTCCTTGATCATTTTAGCCTATATCCTTATAAGGAAATTTCAGTTGAAGGTACCTCCAAAAACCCTGCTGATGCTTATTTTGGGTGGAATTGTGGTATCCTTGCATTGGGTCACCTTTTTTATGGCCATCAAAGTATCCAATGTGTCCATTGCCCTGGCAACAATGTCTACGGGCGCATTTTTTACGGCCCTGTTGGAACCTTTTTGGTATGGCCGGAAAATGGTAGGTTATGAATTGGTTTTTGGGCTGATCGTTATGCTAGGCCTATATATAATGTTTAGGGTGGAGAAGGGTTTTTTAAATGGAATACTATTGGCATTGGTGTCCTCCTTTTTATCTGCCACTTTTTCCTTGATCAATGGTAAATTAACGCAAGAGCAAAGACCGTCTGTTATTTCGTTTTATGAAGTGGGAAGCGGTGTCCTGTTTTTGTCCATATATCTGGTATTCTCCGGTAGTTTCGACCAAAAGTTTTTTCAGTTGTCCGTTAATGATTGGATGTATATATTTATACTTGCTTCAGTCTGTACGGCTTATGCATTCATTGCTTCCGTAAAGATTTTGAAATATATTTCTCCCTATACCGTAATGTTGACAATTAACTTGGAACCCGTATATGGGATAATATTGGCCTTTCTTCTTCTTGGGGAAAGCGAAAAATTGAATCCGCTTTTTTATGTGGGAGCACTTTTGATCTTGACTACCGTGGTCGCCAACGGGATTTTGAAAAATAGAAAAAAATTAAAAAAAACTACTAATGGGTTACCTTCCCATTAAAGTTTTATATTTGCTAGTTGTAAAGAGCTAAACCTATAAACCTATGGAGTATTTAGATTTTGAACTGCCAATTAAAGAGCTGGAAGAGCAATTGGATAAGTGCATGATAATCGGAGAAGAGAGTGAAGTTGATGTTTCTGAAACTTGTAAACAAATAGAGAAAAAACTCGTTGAGACCCGTAAGGAAATATATAAGAATCTTACCGCCTGGCAAAGGGTGCAATTGTCCAGGCATCCTAATAGACCCTATACCTTAGATTATATAAGGGCCATTTGTGGGGAAACCTTTTTGGAATTGCATGGAGATCGCAATGTCAAGGATGACAAAGCAATGATCGGCGGTCTTGGTAAAATAGGAGATCAGAGTTATATGTTTGTTGGTCAACAGAAAGGTTATAATACCAAAACAAGGCAATTAAGAAATTTCGGGATGGCCAACCCAGAAGGGTACAGAAAAGCATTGCGCTTAATGAAGTCTGCCGAAAAATTTGGTATTCCGGTAGTTTGCTTAATAGATACTCCAGGAGCATATCCTGGGATTGAGGCAGAAGAAAGAGGCCAAGGAGAGGCAATTGCAAGGAATATTTTGGAAATGACCCGATTGAAAGTTCCCATTATCGTGGTAATTATTGGCGAAGGCGCTTCTGGAGGGGCATTGGGAATTGGTGTAGGGGATAAGGTATTGATGTTGGAAAATACCTGGTACTCCGTTATTTCGCCAGAATCCTGCTCTTCTATTCTTTGGAGAAGTTGGGAGTACAAGGAAATTGCGGCAGAGGCCTTAAAGCTTACAGCAACGGACATGAAGAAAATGAAGTTGATAGACGAGATTGTTCGTGAACCGGTAGGTGGTGCCCATGCCAATAGGGATAAGACTTTTGAGATCGTAAAAAATAAAATTTCTTCGCATTATGAGGAATTAAAAAAGTTATCACCAAAAGAATTGGTAAAAAACCGAATGGATAAATATGCCAATATGGGTGTATTTAATGGATAATAACCCTTTTTGTCAAGGTAGAAAAAACTGGAGCGGAAATTCTCCGGTTTTTTTTTGCTTATGAACAAATTTTGTAACTTATCAACAGGTACATTGTTGAACAACTGTTAATATCCCAAATCTCTTTTTAATTCTTATTTATATAATTTAGCACTCATGGAAAAAACGAACCCCATTATTGGTCATCGAATAGACAAGTCGACCATCATTAGCCTTGAGAAGGGTAAAATACCTCCTCAAGCTATTGATTTAGAGGAAGTTGTGCTCGGAGCAATGATGATTGATAAGAAGGGGGTCGATGAAGTTATAGATATACTGCATCCTGAAGTCTTTTACAGGGATGCCCATAGATATATCTATGAAGCTATTTTTAAGTTGTTTGAAAATTCTGAACCGGTAGATTTATTAACCGTTTCGTCCCAATTGAAGAAGGATGGTAGGTTGGAGAGTGCCGGAGGCGATTTTTATCTTATAAAATTAACCCAAAAAGTAGCTTCTTCCGCACATATTGAGTTTCATGCGCGTATTATCCTTCAGAAATTTATCCAGCGTAGTCTTATCAAGATTTCAAATGAAATAATCGAAGAAGCCTATGAGGATTCTACCGATGTGTTCGACTTATTGGACACTGCTGAATCCAAATTGTACGACGTTACTCAGGGGAACTTAAAGCGTTCTGCCGAAACCGCCCAGAATTTGGTGATACAGGCTAAGAAGAGAATTGAGGAAATTGCAGGTAAGGAAGGGCTTAGCGGTATTCCATCTGGTTTCGACAAATTGGACAAGCTAACTTCGGGATGGCAACCGAGTGACTTGGTTATCGTGGCAGCCCGTCCAGGTATGGGTAAAACAGCCCTTACCCTGTCCATGGCCAGAAATATTGCGGTAAACTCCAATATTGGAGTGGCCTTCTTTTCACTTGAAATGTCTTCAGTTCAATTGATTACCAGATTGATATCCTCGGAGACGGGCCTGTCTTCAGAGAAATTGAGAACAGGAAGATTGGAGAAGCATGAATGGGAACAGTTGAACGTAAAGGTAAAGGCCTTGGAGACTGCACCCTTATTTATTGATGATACCCCTTCGCTTTCTATTTTCGACCTTAGAGCAAAGGCCAGGCGTTTGGCTTCACAGCACGATATTAAGATGATCATTATTGATTATTTGCAGTTGATGACCGCGGGAGGAAGTCAAAAAGGTGGAAACCGTGAACAGGAGATATCAACCATATCCAGAAACTTAAAGGCCTTGGCCAAGGAATTGAACGTTCCTGTAATAGCACTTTCCCAGTTATCACGTGCCGTTGAGACCAGGGGCGGTAGTAAAAGACCAATTTTATCGGATTTGAGGGAGTCCGGGGCAATAGAGCAGGATGCGGATATTGTTTCCTTTATCTATAGACCTGAATATTATAAGATTGATGAATGGGATGATGAAGAACGCTCGCCAACTGCAGGACAAGCCGAATTTATTGTGGCAAAGCACAGAAATGGTGGTTTGGAAAATATCCGTCTTAAGTTCCTTGGGCATCTAGGTAAATTTGACAACTTGGATGATTTTGATTCTCCCTTTGAATTTCAATCGAAAATGAATGCGGATGATGATAACCCCTTCATCACAAAAAACCTTCCCAATGCCAACGAAGCCTTTGGCAGTTCCATGAACGATGATTCCATGCAGGATGATAATGATGTACCTTTTTAAAGGGGGTAAATTAGTTCTTCTTAAAACCTATTCTTTTGACTATTTGGCAATTAGTTTGCAAAAAGTTGCTTATACTTTTCTCTAAGCAATAGGCTATTTTGAAAATTTTAACCCTATTTCAAAACTGATACCTCAATTTTCCAGTATCTTTGGTAAGATGCACATTAGATATTGGTACATGCAAAAGAGTTTTTTCTCCCTTTTATTTATTCTATTTTCTATAATGGAAATTTCAGCCACATCCATTCTTATTCCTATGGACGCTGAAAGTCAGAAAAACCATCTAAAGGCTTACGGTATTACCTATTGGGTATTGACCAAACAACAAAAGGTGCAATGGCTGCTAAACTATAGGGGCGGGTCTTTTTTGTTGCCCGATGGCGAGAATGTTCGTAGGGAATGTCAGATAAGGGGAGTGTCTTTTGAGATTGTATCGGATTCCCAGACCCAAATTATTTTGGAAGAAATTGCAAGTCCTTCGCAGAACCAAGAAGCGGTAATTTTGGAGAAGGCCCCCAAAATTGCAGTTTATTCCCCAAAGGATAATTCACCTTGGGACGATGCTGTTACCATGGTACTTACGTACGCCGAAATTCCTTATGATCAAATTTATGATGAGGAAGTTTTGGACGATAAATTGGTGCTCTATGATTGGCTGCACTTGCACCATGAAGACTTTACAGGGCAATACGGGAAATTTTATGGGGCCTATAGGGCGGCTCCTTGGTATATAGAAGGTAAGCAGCAGGCGGAAGCATTGGCAATAAAATTAGGGTTCAATAAAGTTTCAGAGGAAAAGCGGGCTGTAGCACTGAAAATAAGAAATTACGTTATAGGGGGAGGGTTTATGTTTGCTATGTGCTCTGCCACCGATAGTTTTGATATAGCCTTGGCTGCGGACGAGGTGGATATATGCGAGCCCATGTTCGATGGTGATCCATCTGACGCAAATTATCAAGCTAAGCTGGACTATGGGAAAACTTTTGCCTTTACCAATTTTATTTTGGAGCGCAATCCGCTTCAATATGAATTTTCTTCCATAGATATGACGATGAGAAGGGGTAATGTGCCCAAGGAATCGGATTATTTTTCTTTAATGGATTTCTCGGCGAAATGGGACCCTGTTCCTACAATGTTATGTCAGAACCATACGGCCCTGGTCAAGGGGTTTATGGGGCAGACTACCGCTTTTGCCAGGGAAGAGATTAAGCCTACCGTCCTGGTATTGGGGGAAAATAAAATTAATGGGGAGGCCAGATATATTCACGGAATTAAAGGAAAGGGATTCTTTACTTTTTACGGGGGGCACGATCCGGAGGACTATCAGCACAGGGTAGGGGATCCCAAGACAGAATTGGAACTGCATCCTACCTCTCCCGGTTACCGACTTATTCTAAACAATGTATTGTTTCCGGCTGCCCAGAAAAAGAAACAAAAAACCTAGTGATGATCTTTATTGCAGTAGGTTTGGTATGAACTATGAACAAAAAAACTGTTGTAAAAGTTTATAGCTTGTACAACAGTTTTTTTTGTTTTTACCATTTGTTATTTAATGGTGATATAGGTGGTATCCACCTCTAATTTTTTAAAATTTCCTTATTTCAAATCTTGAGGTAAATTGGAATTTTAAAAAAAAGAGATAGGTAAACATCACTTATTGCAGGAGGTATGTTTTGATGACTTTTATTTATCTGATAACACTCCTTTGATTTTAAAACACACCTATAAAGTGACTTCCGGTTACGTTCACCAACTCGGCGCCTTTGGTTACATTACCTGTTTCTGTATCGATAATGTAAATATTACCGTTTTGCCCTACAGCTCCTTGAGTTAGGTATATTTCTGTTCCATCAACAACAAAACCTTGGTATTGAAATAAGTAAAAGTCAGGATCATAGGGAATGGCATCAATTTTTTGAGCTGTTTTTGCGTTTAAATCCGCAAGTGCAAAAAATCCTTGGGCACCAGCTAAACCTTCTGCAGATCCTGCATGTCTGTATGCTATAACGGCTTTTCCGTTTCCAGCAGGTCTCCATGCAAGAATGTATGCATCTTCTACACCTAAGGCAGCGTCTAAATTGAATTCATAAGAATTGTCATATTCGTTGTTGGCATCAATTTTTAAGATGTGAGACCCTTCTGGGTCACTTTGGTTAGCCTGATAAACACTTCCGTTATAAAGGAAAGCATTGATGCTGCGGTAACCATTGGTGTTTCCATGGCCTACGGTAGATGTAATAACGGTTGGGTTTAATAAAGAAGGGTAATCCAATACAATGGTTTTAGAACCCAAAATTTCATAATCACTGTCACTTTCTGCAGTGGCGGGGTCAACCTTGCTTAAACGTGCGCCAATATATAATTTATCTCCGGTTGCATTTAGAACGGGCATATCTATTCTAGAGATATAATAACCGTTTGCTTCTTCTTCTGCGCTCAAAGCTACACTGTGTTCCTGGAATTCTTTTATCGCAGAATTTACCAAATCCAAAGTCACAACACCAATAGTGGCTTCGGTTCGGGTATAAATATCACTTTCATCAAATTGATGTTCTGTTGATACATATACAGCAGCTCCCGTTTTATCACCATCAAACAATTTTATCCATCTTGGAGCAGTTCCAACGTACGGAGCAATACTTACCGATGAACCTGATTGTGTGAAGGTTTGACCACCTTCCACAGAATATTTGGTATAGTTTCCACCTGTATCCCCTGCGTAGCTAATATTAAATATAGTGTTGCCATCTTCAGAAGATTGCAATCTGGCAGTCCTGTTGGAAGGAGCTATAAATCCATTTTCAAAAGGTTCAATAGAATTGGTAGGATCTTTGGCATCTTCACTACTTACAGAATATATTAGAGTTCCCCCGTTTCCGTCTCCCGGGGCATCTCCCATTTTGGCTGCGGCAATAGTAATCCATCTGGAGTCTTCACTTGGATCTGGATCTGTTGGGTCTGGATTTTCACTGATCTCATCGCTACTGCATGCGACCATTAAACCTATAGTTAGTATAGTGATGGTCAAGGTTTTAAAATTTAAAAAAGTACGTGTCATTTTCGATTATATTTAAATGGTTAAAATTTATTGATTGTGTAATTTAATTTCAGGTAAAAAGATCTTCCTGGTTTTTGAACTGATAAATTATCATATACAGGTTTGTCGAATATATTTTTGATGTCAAAACTCATCACCAACCTATTGTTTGGGAAGACGTAACTGAGCCCGAAATCCTGTGCCAATTGCTGTGGGACTTTAAAAAATTCATCCCCTACAGTGTTAGACCCTTGAGAGGTTAAGAATGAAAACTCTCCCGTAAAGTACATGGTGTAGAATAGGTTTAAGCGCGATTTTTTCTGAATTAAGTCTTTTAATGAATAGCGCAAACTCCCATTCATGGTAAAAAATGGTGTGTTGGGAACGTCTATTTCTATGCCTTGATTTACAATTTTTAAATCGAATCGGGATATATTAAAATTAAGTCCGAAATTGCTGTTGTAGGTGTAATTTAGTTGGGCATCTATTCCTTTGGACGTACCGCTACCTTGATTTACATACACAATTAATTCATCATCAACATTCAAGGATGTTTCAATTGGTAATCCAATCCTATCTTTAATGTTTCGTGTAAAAACATTGGTTGAAATGGTAAAATCATGCCTTTTGATGTTAAAAGACCCCAATCTGAATCCTAAGTTGTAGTTGTTGCTGCTTTCAGGATCAATGCTTGAATTGGCTACTACGTTATCTCCGTCATTTCCAAATATCTCAGTTTCGTTTGGTAGTCGGATAGCTTTTTCTGCGGATGCTAAAAGGGTAATATTGGGAATAAAGGCATAAGAAGTTGCAAAGCCATATCCGTCATAATTTTTATTACTGGAAACAACTTCATTTACTACCACATCGTTCCCGTTGGCATCCTGTTCTATGGCCGGGTCAACACTAGTTGTTTTTTGCTGATAATGTTTTCCAAATAAACTGGCTTTTAATTTTTCGTCAAAGGCAGTTAGCTCATAGGTTAAGGAATAAATGTTTTTGTGCAAGTCCCTGGTTCCTTGAAATGTGTTTTCCAAGACAGACCTTAAAGCATCACTGTCTTCCCTGTCAATTCCGCTGTAAACATGGTTCAATAACATTTTATGATGGTCATTAACGGCAAAGGACATTCCTGTTCTGATTGATGCTACGTTTCTTTTGATCTTAGCCAGGGTGGGGCCTCCTTCTTGTTGGGAACCCCAAGTGTATTGGTATTCATCACCTCTAAAATCAATGGCCCTTTCTCCGTTCCAACTATAGGCCCAGGCAACCGTATCATTAACAGCCCGATTTCTTTTGCCAATCTGCCCGTTTATATTTACATCGAGTCCTTTTGTAAAAAGATTTTTCTTTTGATAATTTATACTTCCTAATATGGCATCAGATTCCAAGAATCTATCTTTATATGGGGTAATAGTCATAAAGGCTCCGTGCTGTACTTCTTTGTAGTCATCTGAACCCGTAATGCCAATAAAAAATTGGTCGGCCCATTTTACATCAGTATAGCCTATTTGTGCCATACCACCAGTAGATCTATAGGCATCGTTAAACCTTTTGGCTGTAATTGGGGTTTGTACTCCTCCTAAACCTGTAACTACAACACTTCTGCCCGAAACGTTATAATCATTGTCAGAATAGTTGTGAAAAAGGGAGGCTTTAACCGTAAATCCTGATTTTTCCAAGCGATACAATCCGTTAACACTGGCTTGTAAGGTGTTGAACGATCCGTAGGAAATGGAGGCATTGAAATTAGTTTTGGCATCATTATGAAGCATTATATTTATAGCTCCTCCCAAGGCATCGTCTGCTAAATGTCCCGGAACCACCCCTTTGTAAACTTCAATTTGTTTGATCATGGAAGGGGGTATACTGTTTAGATTAAATGAATTACCATAGGTAGAGATAGGAATTCCGTCTATGAAAATTCGCACCGAGTTTCCTGACAATCCATTTAAACTATAGCTCACATCAGAACCTAAACCTCCATTTTGGCGAATTTTTACACCAACTGTAGTGTTTAATAATTCGTTTGTTTGAATGTTCCTTAAACTGGCTTCTTTGGTTTTAACGGCGTTTACGGCAAAGCCTTCTGTCTCCAACTCAGTCTCTTTGGTTTTTCCGTTAACTGTTACTTCGTCCAGGTTTTCTTGTGCCTCTTCTAATGTAAAATCAAGGGTAATGTAAAGGCTGTCTTTATTTACCTCAATATTCATAGAGCGGGTACCGTAACCTAGAAAGGAAACCAAAACCTTGTGCTTTCCTTGGGGTACCTTTCTGATGGAGTACTTCCCATTGTCGTCCGTAAGAACGCCAAGCTTTAATTCTTCCAACAATATGCTGGCATAAGCTAGAGGCTTTCCGGTGGCATCACTTACTTTACCCGCAATTATACCCGACGTTTTTTGGCCTTGTGTAGACCAGGCTATGACCATAAATAAAAATTGTAGTAATCTTTTCATTAAATAATTAGTTATTTTTATTAAGATTTAGTCTAAATAAATAACTTTGCAAATCTAAATTATGTTTTCAGTTGGGAATAACGAGAAAGGAATTATTAATAACGAATAAAGAAGTACCGAGTACTGGACTTTGGAATTTAAGAAGGTGTACTCTCACCAATAGTGGCGTAGATCAAATTGTATTGGAAAAATCTGCTAGTGCTTTCATCTCGGATCAACTTCAGGGCAAGATAGGGGGGTGGCAAGAAGAAATTAGAATGGACAAGGCTATGATCCTAATACGTAAATTGTCTTTGGTTGATGAATTTGTGGAAGAGGTAACAGGTCAGGATTCCTATATCGGGATTCATTTTGTATTGCAAGGCTCCTATGAGTGCACGCGCCGTAAGGATTCTCTTAATTTGGTTATTCCTTCAGGTTCATATAACATTGTTCACTGGTCCCCGGATGTTATTGACCAGAAACTTAGTGGGCATAATTATGTGGCCCTGGAAATATTTTTCAAGGGAGAGTATCTTGAAGAACTGTTGGGGAAGGAGTATAATGTGGATAGCAACATGTTCGTTTTAGGTCCTACTCTTGGTTTTTGGAATAGTGCGAAGCCGATAACCTTGCCGTTACATATAGCGGTTAGCGAGATATTAAATTGCAATTTAAATAGCAATGCCAAGGTCAATTATCTGGAATCTAAAATTAGATTGTTGCTTATTGATTTATTTTTGGGGCAAGAAACACAAATTGTGAGGAACAAGGAGGTGTCTTTATCAACATCGGATTATGAAACTATTGAAAATTTGGTTAGCTATATAGAGACCCATTTAAAGAAACCATTGACTATTAAGGAATTGTCGGCTGTAGCTGGATATAATACTACAAAATTAAAAAGCTACTTTAAGAAGGTCCACAATACTACTATTTTTAAGTTTATAACCAGTTTGCGAATGCAAAAGGCCAAAGCTCTGATTCTTGAGGATAAATATACTATTGCCCAAGCTTCTTATGAAGTAGGGTATTCCAACCCACAACATTTTACCGTGGCATTCAAAAAAAACATGGGATACCTACCTAGTTCCTTATTGGGTACGGATCAATAATTGGTAGTAAATATTACGTTTGCGAAAGCATTAATTCCAAAATCTTTTCCACTCCATTATTATCATTACTATCGGCTCGGTAGTTGGCGGCTTCAAACACATTGGGATGTGCATTGGCCATTGCGAAACTAAAATCGGCCATTGCCAACATTTCCAGGTCATTATTATAATCTCCGAAAACCATGGTCTCCTGTCTACTTATTCCGAATTTCTCTTGAATATGTTGCAGTGCATATCCTTTGTTGGCATTCATATGGGAAATATCCAACCAATTCTCTCCAGATACTTTGACTTTTAATTCGGACTCCAAATGATTTACCAAAGGATAAATATACTTTTCCGAACTTTCAAAATGGTAAATGGCTATTTTTAAGACTTCACCATCATAAGAGGCAATGTCATTTAAGATGCTAAACTCGGAATAGTACTCCCTTAATTTGTTTACAAAATCATCGGAATTTCCATTGATATAGGCGTTGTTTTTTCCGCATAGGACAGGATGTATGCCCTCAACATTCTTTAATAGTTCTATGGTATTCTTAATAGTAGTGTAGTTCAATGGGGTAGCCAGCAATTCCTGCTCCTGCCTTTTTACAAAAGCTCCATTTTCTGCCACAACTATGATATCATCTTTAATGGCATCCAATTTGTCCACAATACTGTTATATTGCCGCCCACTGGCCGCCACAAACTTTATGTCCCTTTTTTTTAATTCTTCAAATAATAGGAAGAATTTGCTACTTACCTCATGCTTGGAGTTCAATAGGGTGCCATCCATATCGGTGACTACCATTTTTACCTTTGATAAATCCATTCAAATAAATTAAGCTGCAAAGGTATTTGATATTGTCCTAATTAATGGCCTTCTTACATAAAGTTTCACATTTCTTAATATTTATCGAAATTTGAATAAATTCCAAATACCAATTGTTATGCTGTTTTACCAGAAAGAATTACGTTTAAGGGCTTATAACAGGGGCTTCCATTTAATTACGGACACCATACTGGAACACCTTCCACATATAAAAAGGATTCAAACGGGCATGTTACAAGTGTTCATAAAGCATACTTCAGCAAGCTTGACCATAAATGAAAATGCGGATTCCACCGTTAGGTCAGATTTTGAAAGCCATATGAATATCATGGTTCCGGAAAATGCCCCTTATTATCTTCACGATTATGAAGGTTCGGACGACATGCCCGCGCATATAAAATCCTCCTTGATGGGGGCTTCCGTACAGATACCCATTAGCAATGGGAAATTGAATTTAGGAATATGGCAGGGTATCTATTTGTGCGAACATAGGAATAATGCCAGTGGCAGAAATTTGGTGGTAAGCTATTTTGGGGTTTAGCCAACTGTGTTTTATTTAGTAATTTAGTGTATTATGCATTTTAAAGAATAGGATATGGCTACAAAAGATATGATTTTAGATAAAATACAGATCCTGATCACCAACAAATTTGAAACGCCGGAGGAGGCCTATAATTTTTTTGATGGGGATGGTGATGGGAAACTCAAGAAAAGTGAGATAGTTGAATTGTTGAAAAAGGCGGAAATTAGTGGATTTTTACGGGGAATTGTTTCTTCCAAACTAATTGAAGGTTATGACAAATCTGGCGATGAGTTGATAGACTGGGAAGAATTTAAGGAGGCTATCAGCAAAATAAAAACGACCTAATAAACTGTAATTTTGAAAATAGGCCACAAAAAAAAGCCTGTTCCCTATGGAGCAGGCTTTTTACTTATAAGCGAGATAAGTTTATTAATTTATTTTACTTTGTTCACAATAGCTTTGAAAGCCTCTGGGTGGTTCATGGCCAAATCTGCCAATACCTTACGGTTTAGCTCTATGTTGTTGGCTTTTACCTTGCCCATAAACTGGGAATAGGACATTCCGTGCAATCTGGCACCAGCATTGATACGGGTAATCCATAGGGAACGGAAATTTCTTTTCTTGTTTCTACGATCTCTGTAAGCATATAACATTGCTTTTTCAACCGCATTTTTGGCTACTGTCCAAACGTTTTTACGTCTTCCAAAGTATCCTTTGGCCTGCTTCATTACCTTTTTTCTTCTGGCTCTGGAAGCAACTGAATTTACTGATCTTGGCATAATTTAAATTGTTTTTTGTAGTAGGCGATCCTTTAATATAGAATACTTTTATTGCCTAACTCCAGGGTTAATAATTACCGTGGGAACGATTACTTTAAACGCAATTGTTCCTTAATACTGTTAACATCCGCCTCGTGAACTAATCCAGAGTGGGTTAACGCTAGCTTACGCTTTTTAGACTTCTTCGTTAGAATATGGCTCTTAAAGGCGTGCTTTCTTTTAATTTTACCACTACCGGTAAGCTTAAATCGCTTTTTGGCACTGGATTTTGTTTTCTGTTTAGGCATTTTCTTCCTATTTATTAATTTATCTCGCTTACTATCTTAATGCTAAAACATATTTAGCATTTTATTTTCGTAACCAAAGCCATAGGGCCTAGGTCTATTTTTTAGTTTTTGGGGCAATGAACATTGTCATTCGCTTGCCCTCAAGTTTTGGCATTTGTTCCACTTTGCCCAAATCCTCCAATTCGGATGCCAACTTTAGCAATAGTATCTCTCCTTGGTCTTTATAAACAATGGAACGACCTTTGAAAAATACATAAGCCTTTAACTTGGCACCATCTTTTAAGAATTTTTCCGCGTGTTTCTTCTTAAACTCGTAATCGTGATCATCAGTCTGTGGACCAAACCTTATTTCTTTTACGATTACTTTGGTGGCTTTGGCCTTCATGACCTTTTCCCTTTTCTTTTGCTCGTAAAGGAATTTTTTATAATCTATAATTTTACACACTGGAGGATCGGCTTTAGGGGAAATCTCCACTAAGTCCAGTTCCAGTTCTTCCGCTTTGGCCAAGGCTTCACGGGTGCTGTATACACCTACTTCTACATTGTCGCCAACCAACCTAACCTTTGGCGATGAAATACTTTCATTAATGTTGTGAGGGTTTTTGTTTTCCCTCCTAGGTTGGGGTCTAAATCTTTTTCTAATTGCTATGACGTAATCTTTTTAGTTAAACTTTTTTTTTAAAACGACTTTAAGGTACTGTTTATTTCATTTATTACCAAGTCGGTAAAGGCTTTTACGGAAATGGCACCTAAATCTTCGCCACCGTGCCTCCTAATGGAAATGGTTTCCTCTTTTTCTTCATTCTCCCCTACAATCAGCATAAATGGGATTTTATTCATCTCTGCTTCACGTATTTTCTTGCCTACCGTTTCATTTCGGTTGTCAATGAGGGCGCGAATGTCGTTATTTTCCAAGGAATTTAAAACTTTTTGGGCATATATTTCATGTTTTTCGCTGACAGGGAGGATAATAGCTTGCTCTGGCATGAGCCAAAGTGGAAAATTCCCACCTGTATGTTCCAATAATAAGGCTATAAAACGTTCCATACTCCCAAAAGGAGCCCTGTGGATCATAACCGGTCTGTGCAATTCGTTATCGCTACCTTTATAGGTAAGGTCAAATCGCTCTGGTAAATTGTAATCCACTTGGATGGTTCCCAACTGCCAGTTTCTTCCAAGGGCGTCTTTAACCATGAAATCCAGCTTTGGGCCATAAAATGCCGCTTCACCGCTTTCTATGACAAAATCAAGACCTTTTTCCTTGGCTGCATTTATTATGGCGTTTTCAGCCTTTTCCCAGTTTTCAACAGAACCGATATATTTCTCGGGTTTTTCCAAATCCCTTACGGAGACTTGGGCCGTAAAATTACCAAAGCCCAAGGAACCCAATACATATAAGGTAAGGTCTATTACATTCTTGAACTCGTCTGCCAACTGATCTGGAGTACAGAAAATGTGGGCATCATCCTGCGTAAAACCACGTACTCTGGTAAGACCATGTAGTTCTCCACTTTGCTCGTAACGGTAAACTGTTCCGAATTCCGCATATCTTTTTGGAAGCTCCCTATAACTAAATGGCTTGGTGTTGTATATTTCACAGTGGTGCGGACAGTTCATTGGCTTCAACAAGAACTCCTCATCTTCTTTTGGGGTTTTTATAGGTTGAAAGCTGTCTTCCCCGTATTTGGCATAATGTCCAGAGGTTACATAAAGTTCCTTTTGTCCAATATGTGGGGTAACCACCATCTCGTATCCGGCTTTCTTCTGTGCCTTCTTTAAAAAATTCTCCAAGCGCTCCCGTAAAGCAGCTCCCTTGGGAAGCCATAAGGGGAGTCCTTGTCCTACTTTTTGGGAGAAAGTGAACAGTTCCAATTCCTTGCCCAGTTTTCTATGGTCCCTTTTTTTGGCCTCTTCCAATAGTTCTAGGTACTCGGTAAGTTCCTTCTGCTTTGGAAAGGAAATACCATAGACCCTAGTCAACTGATTGTTTTTTTCGTTTCCTCTCCAATAGGCACCGGCTACGCTCAGTATTTTAATGGCTTTTATGATACCCGTATTGGGTATGTGTCCTCCTCTACATAGATCGGTAAAGGTGTCATGGTCGCAGAAGGTGATGGTACCGTCTTCCAGATTTTCTATAAGTTCTACCTTATATTGGTTTCCTTGGGTTTGGTATAGTTGTAATGCTTCTGCTTTGGTGGCGGAGCGCATCTTAAAATCATGTTTTCCCCTGGCAATTTCCAAGGCTTTCTTTTCAATTTCGGGAAAGTCCTTTTCGGAAATGGTGCCGTCGGGTAAATCTACATCATAATAAAACCCGTTTTCAATGGCAGGTCCTATAGTCAGTTTTACACCTGGGTATAATTCTTCCAGAGCTTGGGCCACAACGTGGGAAGTGGAATGCCAAAATGCAGTTTTTCCTTCCTTGTCGTTCCAGCTGTAAAGGATTAGGGATCCATCTTCCTTTAATGGTGTTACGGTTTCAACGGTGACCCCATTAAATTTTGCTGAAATTATATTTCGTGCCAAACCTTCACTTATGCTTTTGGCGACGTCTAAAGGGGTTGTTCCTTCGGCATATTCCCTAATGCTCCCGTCTGGTAAAGTTATTTTGATCATGCTTTTTTTGTCGTAATAAGTCTGCAAAGATAACATCTAGTATTTATGTTGGCAATATATATAGGTACGATTTTATTTATATACATATATAGTGTAGTTGTTTGGGCGTTCCCTCCTTGTGTCGGGCCGTGCGCTGTGCTGTATCCCTTGCTTTGCTTCGGGGATGCCGCTGCGCCCCTGCCTACCTGCGGGCAGGCCTAACGCGGGGTGGCTGCAAATTTAACGTTCCGATATTTTGCCGTTATGGGAAAAAGTATTAAATTGATTTCCCTTTTTCGGGGAAATTTCCGTGCGCAAGATGCTTGTTGACAGGGTGTTGTGCGGGGGCCTTTAAAAAAGGCAAAAAAAGTTTGTAAAAATCCTTGTGGATTTAAAAAAGGGTGGTAGATTTGCACCCCGCTAACGAAGCAATTCGGGAATTGGCGGAAAGGGTGTTCGGAGCACTGCGTTCATATAGGTTCTGTATCCGATATCGTCCGGCAAAAGGAAAAAATAATTTTTTTTCAAAAAAGCTTGGCGGATAAAAAAAAGGCTGTACATTTGCAGCCGCTTTGGGAAACAGGGCGAACGAGAATAGAGAAACAAGTTCATTGATATATTGTAAAGACAGCGTGCCGCCTTCTTGGAAACGGGGAGGCGGTACAGAAAAAGAAATCGAAATAACGGGCCGGGAAAAATGCCTTTATGGGTTGATCGAAGTTATATAAGAATCAACGATGAAGAGTTTGATCCTGGCTCAGGATGAACGCTAGCGGCAGGCCTAACACATGCAAGTCGAGGGGCAGCGGGGATAAGCTTGCTTATCCGCCGGCGACCGGCGCACGGGTGCGCAACGCGTATAGAATCTGCCCTGTACTGGGGAATAGCCCAGAGAAATTTGGATTAATGCCCCATGGTATGTATTAGCGGCATCGCTTGTACATTAAAGGCTACGGTACAGGATGACTATGCGTCCCATTAGTTAGTTGGTAAGGTAACGGCTTACCAAGGCAGCGATGGGTAGGGGCCCTGAGAGGGGGATCCCCCACACTGGTACTGAGACACGGACCAGACTCCTACGGGAGGCAGCAGTGAGGAATATTGGACAATGGGCGGGAGCCTGATCCAGCCATGCCGCGTGCAGGAAGACGGTCCTATGGATTGTAAACTGCTTTTGTACGGGAAGAACAAGGGGCACGTGTGCCCCTCTGACGGTACCGTAAGAATAAGGATCGGCTAACTCCGTGCCAGCAGCCGCGGTAATACGGAGGATCCGAGCGTTATCCGGAATCATTGGGTTTAAAGGGTCCGTAGGCGGGCCATTAAGTCAGGGGTGAAAGTCTGCGGCTCAACCGTAGAATTGCCCTTGATACTGGTGGTCTTGAGTTATGGTGAAGTAACTAGAATATGTAGTGTAGCGGTGAAATGCATAGATATTACATAGAATACCGATTGCGAAGGCAGGTTACTAACCATATACTGACGCTGATGGACGAAAGCGTGGGGAGCGAACAGGATTAGATACCCTGGTAGTCCACGCCGTAAACGATGGATACTAGCTGTCCGGATGCAAATCTGGGCGGCCAAGCGAAAGTGATAAGTATCCCACCTGGGGAGTACGTCCGCAAGGATGAAACTCAAAGGAATTGACGGGGGCCCGCACAAGCGGTGGAGCATGTGGTTTAATTCGATGATACGCGAGGAACCTTACCAGGGCTTAAATGTGGTCTGACAGCTTTAGAGATAGAGCCTCCTTCGGGCAGATCACAAGGTGCTGCATGGTTGTCGTCAGCTCGTGCCGTGAGGTGTCAGGTTAAGTCCTATAACGAGCGCAACCCCTGCCGTTAGTTGCCAGCATGTAAAGATGGGGACTCTAACGGGACTGCCGGTGCAAACCGCGAGGAAGGTGGGGATGACGTCAAATCATCACGGCCCTTACGTCCTGGGCCACACACGTGCTACAATGGCCGGTACAGAGAGCAGCCACTGGGCAACCAGGAGCGAATCTATAAAACCGGTCACAGTTCGGATCGGGGTCTGCAACTCGACCCCGTGAAGCTGGAATCGCTAGTAATCGGATATCAGCCATGATCCGGTGAATACGTTCCCGGGCCTTGTACACACCGCCCGTCAAGCCATGGAAGCCGGGAGTGCCTGAAGTCCGTCACCGCAAGGAGCGGCCTAGGGCAAGATCGGTAACTAGGGCTAAGTCGTAACAAGGTAGCCGTACCGGAAGGTGCGGCTGGAACACCTCCTTTCTAGAGAATTTGCCCATGTCGGCTTTTTCAAGGGCCCGTTTTTTCGATTTCTGTTTTTACAACATAAAAAACTATAGTGAGTCTCATAGCTCAGCTGGTTAGAGCGCTACACTGATAATGTAGAGGTCGGCAGTTCGAGTCTGCCTGAGACTACGATGCAGCGATGCTGCAAGTTCAAGGTTTTAAGTTTAAAAGTTTAAAGTTTTGAAACGTTCATTAAGATTGAAGTATTGGAAATTCTAGAAGTTGGGAAACCTGCCGACTATTGACTGGCAACTGCCGACTTATAGGAAAACGGGGGATTAGCTCAGCTGGCTAGAGCGCCTGCCTTGCACGCAGGAGGTCATCGGTTCGACTCCGATATTCTCCACAAAACAGTAAACAGAAATCGGTTTACAGTAAGCAGTTTTGTACTGCTGTCTGGATACCGTTACTGCGGACTGATAAACGTTCATTGACATATTGGGACAGGGTGCGCAAAAGATTCAGGTCTTTGCGTACGCTGAAAAAGAAACACAAAAGTAAAGTAAAGTACAAGAATACGAGAGAGGGCCCTTAGGACGCTGCCGCGGAATTTGGGCCCGCGAATAACATAAAGGTCTGGCGACAAGCTGGATAAGGGCGTATGGGGAATGCCTAGGCTCTCAGAGGCGAAGAAGGACGCGATAAGCTGCGAAAAGCTGCGGGGATCGGCACATACGATATGATCCGCAGGTATCCGAATGGGGCAACCCACCATATTGAAGGTATGGTATCCCGTAAGGGAGGCAAACCCGGTGAACTGAAACATCTAAGTAGCCGGAGGAGGAGAAAACAAAAGTGATTCCGTGAGTAGTGGCGAGCGAAAGCGGATTAGTCCAAACCATAACTGTTTCGGCATTTGTGGGGTTGTAGGACCACGATATTGGATGCGCGATGAACTGGAACCCTTTGGAAAGAGGGGCCGTAGACGGTGATAGCCCGGTACAGGCAAAGGACGTTATCCATAGTGGTATCCTGAGTAGCGCGGGGCACGTGAAACCCTGTGTGAATCCGGCGGGACCATCCGCCAAGACTAAATACTCCTGAGAGACCGATAGTGAACCAGTACCGTGAGGGAAAGGTGAAAAGAACCCTGAACAAGGGAGTGAAAAAGATCCTGAAACCATACGCCTACAAGCGGTCGGAGTCCCGCCTCGGCGGGATGACGGCGTGCCTTTTGCATAATGAGCCTACGAGTTACTTTTACTGGCAAGGTTAAGCACTTCAGGTGCGGATCCGTAGCGAAAGCGAGTCTGAACAGGGCGCCATAGTCAGTAGTAGTAGACGCGAAACCGTGTGATCTACCCATGGGCAGGTTGAAGCTGTGGTAACACACAGTGGAGGACCGAACCCGTTGACGTTGAAAAGTCTTGGGATGACCTGTGGGTAGGGGTGAAAGGCCAATCAAACTCGGAAATAGCTCGTACTCCCCGAAATGCATTTAGGTGCAGCGTGTACATAGTTTTATAGAGGTAGAGCTACTGATTGGATGCGGGGGCTTCACCGCCTACCAATTCCTGACAAACTCCGAATGCTATGAAATGATTGTGCGCAGTGAGGGCATGGGTGCTAAGGTCCATGTCCGAGAGGGAAAGAACCCAGATCACCAGCTAAGGTCCCAAAGTATATGCTAAGTTGATATAACGCGGTGGAACTGCACTGACAGCCAGGATGTTGGCTTGGAAGCAGCCATTCATTTAAAGAGTGCGTAACAGCTCACTGGTCGAGCGGTTCCGCATGGATAATAATCGGGCATAAGCATATCACCGAAGCTGTGACTTCTGTACTCGGTACAGAGGGGTAGGGGAGCATTGTAGTGCCGCTGAAGGCGATCTGTAAGGGTTGCTGGAGGAGCTACAAACGAAAATGTAGGCATAAGTAACGATAATGCGGGCGAGAAACCCGCACGCCGAAAGACCAAGGTTTCCCCAGCTATGCTAATCAGCTGGGGGTCAGTCGGGACCTAACACGAACCCGAAAGGGGCAGTGGATGGACAACAGATTAATATTTCTGTACCTGCTCACATTAAAAGTGACGGGGATGTGGCGTTGGTGCGTACTGACGGAATAGTACGTTGAAGGGAGCGGTGACGCCCCGATAGTACACTGAGGCTCCGGCCAAGGTGATAATCCAGCTTAACATCCTCCGAGAAAACCAAGTGAAGCAGCCCGTACCGCAAACCGACACAGGTGGTTGGGATGAGTATTCTAAGGCGCTCGAGAGATTCATGGCTAAGGAACTAGGCAAAATAGACCCGTAACTTCGGGAGAAGGGTCGCCACGCTTCTAGCGTGGCCGCAGTGAAGAGGTCCAGGCGACTGTTTATCAAAAACACAGGGCTCTGCAAAATCGAGAGATGAAGTATAGGGCCTGACACCTGCCCGGTGCTGGAAGGTTAAGAGGAGATGTCATTCGCAAGGAGAAGCATTGAATTGAAGCCCCAGTAAACGGCGGCCGTAACTATAACGGTCCTAAGGTAGCGAAATTCCTTGTCGGGTAAGTTCCGACCTGCACGAATGGTGCAACGATCTGGACACTGTCTCGGCCATGAGCTCGGTGAAATTGTAGTATCGGTGAAGATGCCGGTTACCCGCAGTGGGACGAAAAGACCCCGTGCACCTTTACTATAGCTTCGTATTGACCTTGGGCAACCAATGTGTAGGATAGCTGGGAGACTTTGAAGCTGCATCGCCAGGTGTGGTGGAGTCATTGTTGAAATACCAGCCTTTGTTTGTCCGGGGCCTAACTCCCTAATGGGAGGACAGTGCGTGGTGGGTAGTTTGACTGGGGTGGTCGCCTCCAAAAGAGTAACGGAGGCTTCTAAAGGTGCCCTCAATACGGTTGGCAATCGTGTGCAGAGTGCAATGGCACAAGGGCGCTTGACTGAGAGACATACAGGTCGACCAGGTACGAAAGTAGAGCATAGTGATCCGGTGGTTCCGCATGGAAGGGCCATCGCTCAAAGGATAAAAGGTACGCCGGGGATAACAGGCTGATCTCCCCCAAGAGCTCATATCGACGGGGGGGTTTGGCACCTCGATGTCGGCTCGTCACATCCTGGGGCTGGAGAAGGTCCCAAGGGTTGGGCTGTTCGCCCATTAAAGTGGCACGCGAGCTGGGTTCAGAACGTCGTGAGACAGTTCGGTCTCTATCTACTGCGGGCGTTAGAAATTTGAGTGGACCTGACCCTAGTACGAGAGGACCGGGTTGGACCGACCGCTGGTGCACCAGTTGTCCCGCCAGGGGCATTGCTGGGTAGCTATGTCGGGATGGGATAAGCGCTGAAAGCATATAAGCGCGAAACCCGCCACAAGATGAGATTTCTTTAAAGGGCCGTGGGAGATGACCACGTCGATAGGCCATAGGTGGAAGGGCAGCAATGTCCGTAGCCGAGTGGTACTAATTGCCCGTTGGCTTGCGCAAACGCCGTCCCGCGGGAAACCGCGGGGCGCAACAAACCTTTTTTTAACAACACGTCTCTTGTAGATTACCTTACATAAGTGCGACCGAAAAGGCCGCCCTGTCCCATTATTATGTCATGCTTCGGCTACGCTCAGCACCCGCTGTAGGGTACCGGACATTAAAGTATAGAAGTTTTTAGGTGGCCCGCCCTGCAATGCAGTTCGGGCAGACCATGGCCCAAGGGCTATGGAAAAACACTGACAGTTTTAGGTGGCCATGGCGACGGGGCCCACCCCTTACCATTCCGAACAGGGAAGTTAAGCCCGTCTGCGCCGATGGTACTGCTACACCAAGTGGGAGAGTAGGCCGCCGCCTTTTTTTGAAAGCACTTACCGTTTTACGGTAGGTGCTTTTTTTTGCCCTAAACCCAGCATGGGCACGCCCCTGCAAGGGAAGAGAGCTCAAAGTCGGGAGACTTTGCGCAGCAGCGACTTTTTTTTGCACTAAACTTTCATAATTGTACGCCGAATGGTGTGATCAGTTCCCGTAGCCCTTAGTGCGGCACTCCGTTTGCACTCTAGGACGGTCATTGGATGCACGCCCAGTAAGCGACGGAAATTACAAGACCGCGAGTCTTTGCGCAGTAGGCCCTTCGCAACAGGCCAATTGTTATATTGGTACATTGAACAATTGCTACATTTCCGTATTAATGGAATTTCCACATCTTCAAATCAATCAATTGTCAAATTTCCAAATTAAACAATTGGTACATTGAACAATTGCTACATTTCCGTATTAATGGAATTTCCACATTTTCAAATCATCAAATTGTCTCATCTTCAAATTATCCAATTGATACATTGCTACATTGAATAATTGGTACATTAAATCAATGGGCAAACAGTGTTTTATAACACCCGCAATTATGATCATTTTCCTTTAGAGGCTTCTGCTT
Source organism: Arenibacter algicola (assembly GCF_000733925.1). Lineage (NCBI taxonomy): Bacteria > Pseudomonadati > Bacteroidota > Flavobacteriia > Flavobacteriales > Flavobacteriaceae > Arenibacter > Arenibacter algicola. The sequence goes on along the minus strand of NZ_JPOO01000003.1, from coordinate 1,231,097 downwards.
GTACCTAACTTATATAAATGACTTCATAATGTTACGAAAACCTTTTCGTAGATTAAATGTCCTATGATCGGGGACTTGGCAAAAAAGCGGTCTGTGTCATATTGTTAGTGAAATTGGAGTTTTATAACTTATAGTTATATATTTAAGGTATGTAACTACTGTTCCACCAAACTTAAGCTTCAATTTTATGAAAATCCCATTGTTTTTAAGTGGATTATTGCTGATTATAATTTCATGCGGTGATCGTCCGTCGAAAGAAACTGCAACTACCACCGAAGAATCCCCTAAAATCAAGGATTATTTACCATTTTCTGAATTGTCTCTGGATGATTTGTCCGGGTTTAAAGTAGAGACTCCCAATTGGAAAATTGTAGGGGATGTGTATGCTGATAGATCATTGGATAAAACGTTGACATTCTCCCCTGGAAAGGGAATTTTGGCCAATATTCCAGAGAAGGAGACCAAAAAAAATGGGCACATATTCACAAATTTTGACCATGGGGATATCGAAATTGAAGTGGATGTAATTATGCCGGTCAATTCTAATTCCGGAATTTATTTTCAGGGCAGATATGAAGTGCAATTATTGGATAGTTGGGGAGTAAAGGAACCAACATCCGGTGATATGGGCGGAATTTATCAGAGATGGGATGATGCCCGCGGTAAGGGAAATGAGAATTTCGAAGGACATTCTCCAAAGTTAAATGCATCAAAATCACCTGGACTTTGGCAGCATTTTAAAATTATTTTTCATGCTCCCAAATTTGATGATTCAGGTCATAAGACAAAGAATGCCGTTTTCCAAGAGGTATGGTTAAATGGCGTGTTGATTCAAGAAAATGTTGAAGTTACAGGCCCTACAAGGTCTTCTGCTTTTCAGGATGAAAAGGCAACAGGCCCATTGATGATTCAAGGCGATCACGGTCCCGTTGCGCTAAAGAACATCATGTATAAAAAGTATGTAGATAAAAAGCTGACCTTGACCGACATGTATATGATAGAAATTGAAAGTAATTCTGATACAATTGCCGGTTTGGACACTCTTAATGTGGTTAGGGATATAAAGGCTGACAGTATTTCAGCCAAAATGGTCACAGGAGATAGGGTGAAAAGAATACTGAAGTATAATGGTCAAATGGTTATTCCCAACGCTGGCAAGTATCTCTTTAATATTGGGTTAAATCATGGCGGAGCCCTTTTATTGATTGGCAATGATACCGTTGTTGATTTAAATGGCAACTTTAGTTTGGATGAACCGGGAATAGGAGTAGTGGAGTTGGATAAAGGTACTCTTCCTTTTAAGTTTATTTACAATAAACACAATCCTTGGAATACTGGATTCAGAATAGATGTAGAAGGTCCTGAAATGCAAAAAATGCCCTTACATGCAAAAAACTCTTTAAGTGCAGCTAAGAAGGGATCGGATAATGATGTACTTATTACGGTGGCAGAAGAGACTATTACCCAACGTGGATATATGATGCATGGTGATGAAAAAAGGACACACTGTATTGCGGTTGGGAGTCCTGAACGTATAAATTATTCATACGATTTAAGCAGAGGGGCCCTGCTACAAGTATGGCAAGGCGATTTTCTGGATGTTACCCAAATGTGGCATTCCCGTGGCAATAGTCAGCTGGCGGAACCAAAGGGATTTTCAGTATCCTTTCATGGAGATCCAGATTTTATGACTTTGGAGAATAAGGACATGGTTTGGCCAGATAGCATACCGTCCAACATAAGGTTTAAACCATTGGGTTACGAAATGAGGGACAATGGACTACCTGTTTTTTTACATCAGGAAGAAGGGACGTCTATTAGCAATTCGTTTAAAATCTCTGAGAATGGACGTGGACTTGAGCGCAGCATTGGCATTTCGGGCAATGAGGACATTTGGCATAAAATTGCCGAAGGGGAATCCATTAAGAAGCTGGAAGATGGCACCTTCATTGTCAACGATGAAAGTTATTTTATCGATTTTTCCGGAAATAGCGACTTAAATCCCATTATCCGTCAATCCAATGGCAAGGATGAATTACTTCTAAAAATACCCGCAGGTGGTGGGAATATTACTTACAATATTATTTGGTAACCCAAAACAACCAATTATGCAGATTTTAAGACAGGCAGTTTTCTTTATAATCCTATTAGGGACAGTACAAGGTACATTTGGACAGAGTAGTTCGGAAATGGCCAAAAAGGAAGCGGAATATTATAAAATAGTGGATGTGCCCATTCCAAATGATGTTGTATTGGAAGTAGGAGGATTGGCATTTACAGATGACGATAAGTTGGGGGTGTCTACCAGAAGGGGTGAAGTATGGTTAATAGAAAAGCCGTATAGTCCAAAACCGGTTTATAAGAGATTTGCGCACGGAATGCACGAAACCTTGGGTTTGGCTTATAAGGACAATGGTTTCTATCTTTCCCAACGAGGTGAACTTACTAGATTGGATGACAGGAATGGGGATGGCAAGGCCGACAGTTATAAGACCATTTATACATGGCCTTTGTCCGGTAATTACCACGATTATTCCTATGGACCGTTAATTTTGCCCAATGGGGATATGTTGGTCACCTTAAATTTGTCCTGGATAGGCCACGGGGCTAGTTTGGTAAAATGGAGGGGATGGATGTTGAAAATAACACCAGAAGGGGAAATGACCCCTATTGCAACCGGCTTAAGGTCACCTGCAGGTTTTAATGTGAATGCTGAAGGCGACTATTTTTATACCGAAAATCAAGGGGATTGGGTAGGTTCCGGAAGGATGACCCATTTGGAAGTGGGCGATTTTGCTGGTAATCCGGAAGGATTACGTTGGACAGATGACCCGCAATCACCATTAAAATTGAAACAGGAAGAAATCGAAAAGCAATCGGGCCTAAGTCTTTATGAATACGCTAAAAAGGTACCGGCCCTTAAGGCTCCAGCTATCTGGTTCCCGCATACCATTCAAGGGATTTCTACTTCAGATATTCTTTATGATACTACCAATGGAAAATTTGGGCCCTTTGAAGGCCAAATGTTTATCGGTGACCAAGGCCACAGTAAGATTATGCGGGTATTTATGGAGAAGGTCAATGGGGTGTACCAAGGTGCTTCCTTCTTATTTCGTGAAGGTTTTTCATCAGGAATATTGCGCATGATCTGGGGCAGTGATTCCAGTATGTTTGTGGGGATGACAAGTAGGGGATGGGCCTCAACAGGGAAAGCTCCATATGGCCTGCAAAGATTGGAGTGGACGGGGAAAGTACCCTTTGAAATAAAAACTATGAAAGCGCTTGATGATGGATTTCAATTGGAATTCACTCAACCTGTGAATAAAAAGTTGGGCAGTCAAGTAACTAATTACGAAATGAAAAGTTTTACTTACCAATATCACAATACCTACGGTAGTCCCATAGTGGAAGAACAACCGGTTATGGTACACAAAGCCGAGGTGTCTTCAGATGGATTGTCAGTAAAATTAACATTGCACGGCATGCGTTTGGGTTTTATCCACGAGATAAAAATTCCAGACCTTACCTCTAATTCGGGAAAGAAACTACTGCATGACACGGGTTATTACACACTTAACGAAGTCCCAGGTGGAGTGTTAAAGTCTCCGCAGATGACTGGTATGGTTAAATCGGGTAAAACTATCGTACAACCCAAAAGAATTATCAAAATGCCCAGTGATTGGAACAATAAGTCCGATCAAAAATTGATGATCGGTACCAAACCGGGTTTGAAGTATGATGTTGAGGAAGTGCAGGTTAAAAGGGGAGCTAAGGTAGAGCTCACTTTTAACAATAACGACGATATGATGCACAACCTAGTAATTACCCAGAAGGGCAAGGAGTCGGTAGATAAGGTAGGGCAAATGGCCTTGATGCTGGGCCTTGATGGACCGGATTATAACTATGTTCCGGATACCGATTTAGTTCTTTATCACACCGCTATTATGCAACCGGAAACAGCGGAAAAAATTTATGTTAAAATGCCAGAGGAACCTGGCGAATATTGGATAGTATGTACTTTTCCAGGTCATTCATCGGTGATGAGGGCCAAGCTTATTGTCCAATAATACTGAATAGATTACCTGCAGTTTGTTGGCTTAGTTGTTATTAAACAGACACTAGTAGGTTCTTGATGAAATTGCTCACTCTTATATCTTAATGTGCAAGTGGTTCGGGAATATTTCTCTTTGCCACTGTTAAATTGTGATTTTTTTGTAAAGAAAAAATTGTAGATTTAATTGTACAGTCTAACTTAATATTGAGCCTTTTGAAAAGATCATCATTAGTATTATTTCTTTGGATAGTGTTCACTAATTTCACTTATTTCCAAGGACAGGAGACATCAAAATATTCTATAGCTAATGATTCCATCAATTATAGGGAAAAGGTATTCTTGCATTTGGACAAGTCATATTACAATGCAGGGGAAGATATTTGGTTCAAAGTATACCTTTTAAACGCAGCTTCCCATCTATGGGATGCTATAAGGAATGTAGTATATGTAGATATTGTAGGTCCGGACAACAAAATAATAGACTTCAAAATAATTAGGATAGAAGATGGAATTGGCAATGGGGACTTTGCCCTGCCTTCAGATTTAAATGGAGGTGGGTATACGCTAAGGGCCTATACAAACTATATGCGAAATTTTGACGAGGCCTATTTTTTTAGGCAGCAGATATATATTAGTCCATTGAACTTTATAACGAAAAGCACTGCGACGGCTTTGGATCGGAATGATCAGGTGGAATCGGAAGTGTTATTGGAAGGGCAAATGCCCGATTTGCAATTTTTTCCTGAGGGTGGGCACTTGGTCAATGATTATTTTAATCGAGTCGGTTTCAAGATAATAGGGGCAGATGGCAGGTCTATAGATATTGAAGGTGTAATTTTAGATGATACCGGGGTTCAAATCACTGAATTTACTTCTGCCCATTTAGGGATGGGACTCTTTGATATTAAGCCCGTAGCGGGAAGAAAATACACTGCCAATATTTTGTACAATAACAAAAAATATTCCTATGATCTGCCACAAGGAGTTAATGATGGAATTGTAATGCGGGTCCAGGAATTAAGGGATTATTATCAAATAAATATTCAAACAGCAAGTGTCAAGGGGCTAAACGGCTATGTTTTACTGGGTAGCCAGCGCACGGGAACAATATATAATGCAGAAATTAATCAGGATAAATCTGTAGCTGTTTTTAAGGTCGATAAAAAGCTCCTTGTGACCGGTATTGCCCAATTTACACTTGTGGATGAAAAGAGTAAAGCCATATCCGAAAGATTGGTATTTTATGATGATGGCAGTTCGTCTCCCCAAATAAAAATTATTCCTACTTCACAAACCAGTACCAAAAACAGCACGGTGGAACTAAGTGTAGAGCTGGATTCCCAAGGGAAGGAAATATCGAATTTCGGATCAAATATGTCCATTTCTGTTACGGATTTAGCAGCTTCATCACCTAGGGAACATCAATCTGACATACGAACGTATTTGTTGTTAAATTCAGAAGTAAAAGGGAAAATAGAAAATCCTGGTTATTACTTTTATTCGGAAGATCCTAAAAGAAGGCAGTTTTTGGACCTATTGATGATGACCCAGGGGTGGCGACAATTTATTGTAAATGATATGCCACGTACCCAAGGAGATTCCTTTGAGTTTGTCAAGGAAATGGGGATTTCTGTGGAAGGAGAGGTGCGTAAATTTCATAATCCGGATAGGCCGGATGTGGCCACTGTGAAATTAACTTTTCAAGACAGTAATTTGATGGGGCGCCTAAGCGTAAAATCAGACGAAGATGGAGGTTTTAAGTTTTTGGGGCTAGATATTACGGAAGATAATAAATTGGCTTTTGAAATGGTGGATTATGAGCGTCCAATGAAGGAATTTGCTGTTCACTTGGATTCCATAAGACCTGCACCAGTCAGTTCCCTTAAGAGGGAGTTCAGACTAAGGGAAGCTACCGGCTTTGAACAATATTTGGAGAATCCTCATGCAAGAAAAGGCTTTGATACGAATTTTGAAAACGAAATGATGAAATTGATCCAATTGGATGAAGTATTGATCTTAACTGAAGGAAGGTCCAAGAAGAAGGAGATGGATACAAAAAGAAGTACAAATTCTATTTACAGCAGTGTATCCAATACAGTGGATTTTTCCGAAATAAGAAATCAGCCCTATCCAAATATTTTGGCGGCTTTACGAGCACGTGTCCCAGGGGTTGATGTATATGGGGGATTTGTGACAATTAGAGGTGTTAATTCCATGAATTCGGAAAGAGGGACCACTCCTCTTTTCCTTTTAAATGGTGTTCCTGTAAATCAAGAAGCAATTGAAAACGTTCCTGTTTGGGAGGTCGATTTTATAGATGTTTTAAAGGGAACTAGAGCATCCATTTTTGGTTCTGAAGGAGGTAACGGTGTTATTGCGGTATACACCTTAACAGGGAAGGAGCTAAAGGATCAAAAAAATAGAGTTGTAGGCAATGTGTTGAATTACCAGGGATTTTATCAGCCTAGAAAATTTTACGAACCGGCTTATAAAAATGACGGCCTCGGGGTAAATAGGAAAAAATTTAGTACAACCCTACATTGGGAGCCCACAGTTAAAATGGATACTAGTGGAAAGACCAAAGTAATTTTCCCTACGGGAACAAAATCCTCCGTCTACAAAGTCGTTATACAAGGAATTACCAACGATGGTTTACCTCTGGCTTCCGAAATTGTTTTTGAGGTAGATTGATTGTTGCCAAATGTGGTTTTAGTTATAACTGTAAGGCCTACTGGTGTGGTGGGGCTAATTGCTTGGTTGGAACAGTTATTTGTGCAGAAGGTCAATATCATAATTACCTTGGTTAAGGCATTTTTGTAAAATTAACTTTCGTTAATTTTGTATAATCAACATCCTATAAATGCTGGAAAAAGAGGAAAAATTAAATACCCTTTCACATGCCCTAGGTATCATTCTTGGGTTGATAGGCTTTGTTGTCCTTTATCTTATTAACGATGGTCACAATTCCTATGGAATTTTTTCCATTAGTGTTTACAGCTTTACTTTTGTATTGTTATTTACCGCATCTACATTATACCACCGCGTTAGAGATCCCAAATTGAAAAACAAATTAAGAATATTGGATCATATCAGCATATATTTTTTAATTGCCGGGACCTATACACCGGTAGCATTAATAATGTTGGAAAAAGGTAATGGGTGGCTACTATTCTATACCGTCTGGGGTATAGCAGCAGTTGGTACCCTAATGAAGTTGTTTTATACAGGAAAATATGAGTTTATTTCACTTCTACTATATTTGATAATGGGCTGGTTGATCCTGTTGGATTTGGATAATTTGCTTAGTCAAACAACAACTATTGGATTGGGAACTCTTTTTCTAGGGGGAGCATTTTATACTATCGGGATACTTTTTTACGCTATAGAGAGAATCCCTTATAATCATTTTATTTGGCATTTGTTTGTCTTGGGAGGTGCCATCAGCCATTGGTGTTTTATTTTGATCGATGTTCTTTAAGGCTTTATAATATCTTCGTATTCTTGGAAGAAATCTTCGAATTTTGCCATGTTTTCCTTCAAAAAAACCATGGTTTCCTGCCAAGTGTTTTTGTTGTGAATGGAAACATTGCTTAAACTGACGGAGATTCTCGATATTTCCTTGCCGTTATCAAGTAAAACCGTATCCTCGAATAGTGCATTAGGTAGATATTCCTTATTAAAAAGCGACTTGAGTGAAATCAGTTTTTCCCATAATTCCAGACGTTTCTCCAGATCTTGATTTTCAATATCCATAGAAACCATGGCAGTGGACAAATCAAAGTGGAATTTAAATGAGAAATCCTTTATTCCGGTGTTGTAAAGAATCCATTTTCTTGGAAATGACTTCCCAAAGGAAATCCAGAAACCCTGCCTTAACTTTTTTGATTCTTCTTTGCTGAACATCTAGAGGGAATAAGCAATTATGATACCCAGTATAATGACCACCAATTTACGCAGGTTGAATTTGTGCGCTTCCGAACTTTCAAACAAAATTACTGTTGATATATGAAGGAATACTCCAATTACCAGAGCATTAAGTAAGACTGCATAGGTGTGCACAAACTCATAATTGGCGGCTATGTAGGTGCCTATTGGAGTCATCAAGGAAAAAAGTACTATAAAAAATATTGCGGACTGCAACTTAATCTTAGAGCTCAATAAAAATATGCTAAGGATGATGGCAATGGGAATTTTGTGTATTAAAATTCCGTATAGAATAGTACCGTGATTTTCTATAGGCAATCCTTCAAGTAGGGAATGGATGCATAGGCTTATGAAAAGCATCCACGGAAAATCCGATTTTTCGGGATCTAAATGAACATGTCCGTGTTCGGCACCCTTGGAAAAGAATTCAAGAAAAATCTGGAGTAGGATTCCCAGCATAATAAAAACCCCGACCGTTTTTGGCTCCGCACTACCATAAACTTCTGGGAACAATTCAAATACTGTAAGTGCCAGTAAAAACGCTCCACTGAAAGCTAGGAGTAGTTTAAATACTTCCTTGTTTTTTGGTTTTGTGAAGTATACAAAGATAAAACTCAGCAATACGCCAAGAATGGGTAATAAATATTTCATTTAGGATTGGTTCTGGTATTCTACAAAATTACCATATTGGCTAATAAGGGCTAAAATTAACGTATTTTTGCGTTAATCTTAAAGGTAGATATGAACAATAATTTTAAAATGGTGGCCAAGACCATGTTTGGTTTTGAAGAAATTTTGGCAAAGGAACTGCGCAACCTTGGTGCAGGAAATGTGGAAGAAGGGGTCAGGAGCGTTTTTTTTGAAGGCGATACGGGTTTTATGTACAAGGCAAACCTTTGTTTGCGGACTGCAATTAAAATCGTGAAACCCATCCATTCATTTCGCGTTAGGGATGAGAACGATCTTTATAAAAAAATCTATGCCATGGATTGGTTCGATTATTTGTCGACCTCCACAACTTTTGCCATAGACGCCACAGTAAATAGTGAAAACTTCACCCACTCCTTATATGTATCCCAAAAAACTAAAGATGCCATAGTGGATAAGTTTAGGGATACTGATGGCAGTAGGCCGGATGTTGATATAAAATTCCCGGATGTTAGGATCAATATCCATATTCAAAATGATCAGTGCAATGTGGCCCTGGACTCATCAGGGAGGTCGTTACATCAACGTGGGTACAGGACAGCAACGAATATTGCTCCGATAAATGAGGTTTTGGCTGCGGGGCTATTGTTGTTAAGTGGATGGGATGGCCAATGCGACTTTTTGGATCCCATGTGTGGTAGTGGCACTTTATTGACAGAAGCAGCCATGATTGCCTGTAATATTCCGGCCAATATTAATAGGAAGGAATTTGCCTTTGAGAAATGGCACGATTTTGATGCCGAACTTTTTGAAAAAATCGTGGATAGTAGTCTAAAAAGGACAAGAGAGTTTAATCATAAGATTATTGGCTATGACAAGGCGCCATCTGCGGTGCGAAAGGCTCAGGATAACATATTCAATGCTAATTTATCCGATTATATAACCGTGGAAAGGAAAAACTTTTTTGATTCGGAAAAATTTACGGATAAACATTTGCATATGGTGTTCAATCCACCTTATGGCGAGCGATTGGATATAGAAATGGAGGATTTTTATACCGATATAGGAAACACTTTAAAACGTAATTATCCGGGTACCGATGCCTGGTTCATTACATCCAACTTGGAGGCCTTAAAATTTGTAGGGCTTCGTCCTTCCAGGAAGATCAAGGTCTTTAATAGTCATTTGGAGTCACGCCTGGTAAAATACGTAATGTACGAGGGGAGCAAGAAGGCCAAATTTAATAAAGCGGAATAGCCCGTATTTAATAATTTAAAAGTATCGTAATCTTGAAACCAAAACATAAAGCCCTTATCTTTAATTTTCTGGGCTTCGCCATTTTATTTGTGGCAGGCAGATTATTATTGGGTATGTTCTTATCACTCAACACACTGGTCTTGGCCTTTATAGCTGCGGTAGCAGCAAGTTTTTTGGCGCCTAAATTTAGTGCTGTAAAAACAAAATCAGGAGAGAAACTGATGTTGAAATGGATATTTATTAAGGGTTTTCGGGAGCTCTAGGTTTTTCTGGGATTGGTGGTTGCTTTTCTTCCTTTTCCTTAATTTTTTTAGCTTTTTTGTAGAGCGGTAAAAAATAGGTGATGGAATAATTGTAGCCAACGCCAAATTTGCTCCCGTCGGTAACTTTATTGAATCCAGGTATCCATAGGTTGCTAAAACTATCCGGTTCCTTGTTGCTGACCAAAAATCCAATACGAACACTTGCTCCCAAATAAATGTTGGCGAAGAGTTCGGCTTTTATACCTAACACGGCCTCCAGCCAACTGGCATTTAATCCGCTAAATTCTTGGGCGACATCTGATCCCCACGGAAAATCATTAACTGCGTCCGGGTCAGGATTAATTTGATAATCAGGATCGTTCCAATACCGGTTGGTGTCAAAAATCTGATAATTATTCAAAGCTTGGCTAAAGGTACTATAGGCATACCGCCCACCTACATGTATTGAGTTGTTCATACCATACCAATTCCCATAGGTATTATAATCCACCCCAAGTTTTATATAGCTTCCGGAAGTGGTAAAATTGTATAGGTCCTCTTGCTTGGTATTTTTTTCATTACCCAGTTCTGCGGCCACATACAGTTTGTTCGTTATCCTATAATCCCCAACCAATTCAAGTCCTTGGTAGTCATCATTTAAAAATGAAATCAATAGGCGGCTAAGATCTATTCCTACCCTAATGCCATAGGGGTCAGTGTGGGCCACAGTATCTTTTGGCTGCAAGTCGATAGGCTTGCTTTGGGAATATCCCAAAAGAAAGGTGAGAAATAAAAAACTACTAATGATATATCTTAACATGGGCCGCTGTTGAATTTTCTACCAATGGGGTTACAATTTCTATATCCTTTATCCAGTTATCGGTTTCCGTTTTTAGATCGCCGCTCAAATCTTCATAATTGGCAATATATCCACACGCCCTGGAAATAAACTTATCTATTCTATTGTAATTTAAGTACAAGGTATCTAAATCCCCCCCTTCAACGGTAACTGTTTCGCCGCCAGAATCTGTAGTTTCAACATCTGAAGAGTTGCTAATAAAATAAAAACCTGTGGTGTTTTCTGTAACCTTTAAGGGAATGGCAATGGAATCAGAATCGGTTCTGTCGGATACGGTTGTAACTGTAGTATTCTGACCGACTCCCACAATTCTAAATTTGGTTACCTTTTTTAATTCGGTGGGATCGTCCACATCATAAAATCTTATCACTAGTAGTGGGGTGTCCCCGTCTATACAGATATCATCTTTTTCGCAGGCTCCAAAGCTGATGAATGTAATTAAAACTAGTATTGGAATATAGAATTTCTTCATGCTCGAGTGGACTATTTGGTCCGTTTTTTCAAAAGTACAACATTTTCAACATGATGGGTTTGCGGAAACATATCTACGGGCTGCACTTTCAATATTTCATAATCCTCCTTCATCATTTCCAAATCTCTGGCTTGTGTAGCGCTGTTACAGCTTACATATACGACCTTTTCTGGAGCAATGGATAGAATTTGCTGTACAACAGCCGCATGCATACCATCTCTGGGAGGATCGGTAATAATTAGATCTGGCCTTCCGTGTTCCTTAATGAAAGCTGGATTAAAGACATTCTTCATATCCCCTACAAAGAAATCTACATTGTCTATTTTGTTTCTTTTTGCATTGGCCTTGGCATCGGCAATAGCCTCGGGAACAGCTTCTATGCCTATTACCTTTTTAGCTTTTTTGGCTACGAATTGGGCAATGGTCCCCGTACCGGTGTAAAGGTCATAAACCAATTCATTTCCGGTAAGTCCGGCGAAATCCCGGGTTACTTTATATAGTTCATATGCTTGGTCCGAGTTTGTTTGATAAAAGGATTTGGCATTTATTTTAAACTGTAGCCCCTCCATTTCTTCAAAAATATGATCCCGTCCGGAATAACATATTATTTCTTGGTCATATATAGTGTCATTTTGTTTTTGATTGATGACATATAACAAAGCAGTTATTTCTGGAAAGCTTGCCGCCAAATGGTTCATCAATAATTCCCTTTTTTTCAAATCGTCCTCATAGAACTGGACCATGACCATGATTTCACCAGTAGAGGAGGTACGTATCATAACCGTGCGCAGCATACCCCATTGATTCCTGGGGTTGAAAAAAGATAGATTGTTTTTAATGGCAAAATCCTTTATTTCCAACCTGATCGCATTGGAAGGATCTTCCTGCAAATGACATTTTTTAATATCCAATATTTTGTCCCACATACCTGGGATGTGAAATCCTAGGGCATTTTTATCGTCTATTTCCTTACCGGAGTTTATTTCCTCCAAGGTTAACCATCGGCTATCCGAAAAAGAAAATTCCATTTTGTTCCTATAGAAATACTGATTTTTAGAGCCTAGGATGGTACTGGTTTTTGGCAATTCCAAATGGCCAATTCTACGTAGGTTGTTCTCTACCTCCTTTTGCTTATAAAACAGCTGGTGCTCATAGCCCATATCTTGCCATTTACATCCGCCGCATACCCCAAAATGTTCACAAACTGGAGTGGTTCTTTTGTTGGATAAAGTATGGAATTTGGTAGCAACCCCTTCGAAATAGGCCTTTCTTTTTTTGGTGGTCATAACGTCCACCACATCCCCTGGGACAGTGTTGGTCAGGAAAATCACCCGTCCGTCGGGAGCTTTTCCTATTGTTTTGCCTTTGGCTCCTGCATCTACTACTTCTACGTTTTCAAAAACTTGTCTTGTATTCTTTCTGCCCATGGCGCAAAAATAGGAGAATTTTTTAGGATTTATGTAGCTTTTTAACAGAGTCTTATTTGTATTTATTAGATTCGTTTTTCCAACGCTGAAAACTAACATGCAATGGCCCTTTAATACCATAGCTTCTTTGAGATTGGCGGTATTGTGAAAAATAAATTGGCATTAATTAATATTCCAATGTGTTTAATATGTTTCTATTGATCAAACTTAAAAGTATGTTTAAAATGAGAAAATGGCTTTTTTGTCTCTTTATGTTGTGTTTCTTTATAGGACAATCACAACAGGGCATACCTAGTAAAAAGAACAAGAACAATAAACCCAATGTACTGTTTATAATTGCGGACGATTTAACTGCTACTGCAGTCTCGTCCTATGAAAATAAGATGTCTCATACCCCGAATATTGATAATTTGGCAGCTGAGGGCACCAAATATACCAGAGCCTATACCCAATATCCCGTCTGTGGCCCTTCTAGAGCTTCTTTAATGTTTGGCTATTATCCCAACGCTACTACCACTTATGGCTATGTCAGTGGCAGGGAAAACGTGGGACCCTCACGAAAATCACTTACACAATTGTTCAAGGATAACGGATATTATACGGCAAGGGTAAGCAAGATATACCATATGGGAGTGCCTATAGATATTGAGACGGGTTCCAATGGGCAGGACGACGAGGCCTCATGGACCGAACGCTTTAATAGTCAAGGTCCAGAATGGACAGCGGAAGGGGAGGCCGAATTGGTGCAAAATAATCCATACGGACTTAAGCCAAGGAAAGGCGGAAATGTTATGACCATTGTAAAAGCGGATGGGGATGATTTGGCACATTCTGATGGGAAAACTGCTGAAAAAGCTGTTGAACTTATTAAACAGCACAAAAACAATCCTTTCTTTTTGGCGGTTGGGCTGGTAAGACCCCATGTGCCATTTGTGGCTCCAAGTAAGTATTTTGAACCTTATCCACATGAGCAAATGGTATTGCCGCCTAAAGTTGAAAATGATTGGGACGATATTCCTGCTCGTGGAATTAACTATGTAACCAGTGTAAATGGGGAAATGTCGGAGGAACAGGAAAAAAAGGCAGTAGCTGGGTATTATGCATCTGTAGCCTATATGGATGCACAGGTGGGAAAAATATTAAAGGCTTTAGAGCAAGAAGGCTTGGAGGACAATACCATTGTTGTTTTTACTTCGGACCACGGCTTTCATTTGGGGGAACACCGTTTTTGGATGAAGGTAAGCCTGCATGAGGAATCGGTTAGGGTTCCTTTGATTATCAAGGTGCCTGGAAAAGCACCGGCGGTCTGTAATTCCTTTTCAGAACTTTTGGACCTGTATCCCACCTTGGCCGATTTGGCGGGGATTGAGGCTTCCAAGGGATTACAGGGGAAAAGTCTTGTAAAAACTTTGAACAACCCCCAGGTGGAAGTAAGGGATTTTGCTTTTTCTGTGAGCCAGGGAGGTAAGTCGTTTTTAGTACGGAACCACAAATGGGCCTATATACAGTATGATGAAGATGCCGGAGCAGGAATGGAACTTTTTGACATGGAGTACGATGCCAAACAATATAATAATTTGGCGCATAATCCAGCTTATGATGATGTGGTTCAGGAAATGCAGCTGAAGTTAACAGAAAAACTGAAATCCATAAGGAAAAATGATTTAGGAATTGAATACGGGATGAATAATTAGATAGGTGTTTGTCCTAAATAAGCGCGATAAACTGGTTTAAAGGTAGGGCTACCAATTGAAGTGTTTATGAAGGCTGCCATATTCTATAAGATGAATATATAAATAAAATTAGATCAATGATTTTACGAAATATTTTATTAACCGTAGTTGCAATTCTCCCATTTTCACTTATGTCCCAAAGTGAGCTGGGCGAATTCAAAATTATTACCTACAACATTTGGAATGGATATGATTGGGGCAAGGATCAGGAAAGAAGGGGAAAAGTTCAAAATTGGATAAGCAGTCAGGCTCCAGATGTGGTGGCTCTTCAGGAATTGTGTGCCTATAACCCGGAAAAGTTGCAGGAAGATGCCAATGCTTGGGGCCATGGATATTCCGTCTTGTTGAAAACAACAGGTTATTCAGTTGGTTTTACCTCCAAGTATCCTATTGAACTCAAGGAGAAAATAGTAGATGGTATGCATCACGGGGCTTTGCACTGTAAAACTAACGGAATTGATTTTTTGGTAGTTCATCTCCACCCAGGAAGTATTGCAAGAAGACGGGAAGAGGCCGGTATACTATCTGCGAAAGTGGATGCCATCACCAAATCTACTTCTAAATACGTGGTATTGGGCGATTTTAATGCCCATTCGCCCTTTGAGGCTGATTTATATGATCCTAATGGTTATTTGTTAACAAGATTAAGGGAATCCAACTTGGGAAAGGGTTTAAACGGTAATCTAGAAGATGGCGATTTGGATTATGCCGTAATGTCCAAATTTCTTTCATTGCCTTTATTTGATGTAGTTCAAAAATATACTGCAGGATTAGCAGAAAGAGGTAGTTTTCCAGGGCGGGTATTGGGTGAGGTCAATCAAGAAGCCACCGATCAACTTCTCTCACGTATGGAACGCATAGATTATATTATGGTTTCACCTTGGCTTTCTGAAAAATGTAAGGATGCCCAAGTCCATAACGGACCAGAGAATTGGTTTTTGTCCGATCATTATCCTGTTAGTGCCACCTTTGATCTAAAAGATTGATTGGTAGGTTTTTCTGAGTGAAAATCGGTGTCCAAAAATTTTAGGATGCAAGTTACAATTCGTAATTTGCGGTCTCTACAATAGAAGGATGATTTCTCTCCCCAAGAAGGAATTGCTAAAGTTTTATTTAAAAGTTATTTAATCATGTCAGTTTTGGAAAAATTAACTTCTAAAGATGCAATTGCATTGGAGGAAAAATTCGGAGCGCACAACTATCATCCGCTACCTGTTGTTCTAAGTAGGGGGGAAGGAGTTTTTGTTTGGGATGTTGAAGGAAAAAGATATTATGACTTTTTGTCTGCCTATTCCGCAGTAAACCAAGGGCATTGTCACCCTAAAATTGTTGGAGCCATGATTCAACAAGCACAAACGTTGACTTTGACTTCTAGGGCGTTTTACAATGATATGCTTGGAAAATTTGAGAAGTTGGCTGCGCAAACATTTGGCTACAACAAATTATTGCCCATGAATACAGGGGCCGAAGCGGTGGAAACTGCTCTTAAAATATGTAGAAAATGGGCCTACGAGAAAAAAGGAGTTCCTGAAAACCAAGCGCAGATTGTTGTTTGTGAAAATAATTTTCACGGACGAACAACTACCATCATCTCATTTTCCAACGACCCAATTGCGCGTAAAAACTATGGCCCCTATACGGAAGGCTTTATTAAGATTGAGTACGATAATCTAAACGCTTTGGAAGAGGTTTTGGAGAACGATAGGAATATTGCTGGATTCCTGGTAGAACCCATACAAGGAGAGGCCGGAGTGTATGTGCCCTCTGATGACTATCTAGTCAAGGCACGAGAGCTGTGTAAAAAGCATAATGTACTTTTTATTGCAGATGAGGTACAGACCGGAATAGCCCGTACAGGTAAATTATTGGCTACCTGTGGCAATTGTAGCTGTCCTGACAGGCACTGCAGTGGGACTCCAGAGGTGAAACCGGACATACTAATTTTGGGAAAGGCACTTTCAGGAGGGGCTTATCCTATCTCCGGAGTTCTTGCCAATGACGAAATCATGGAGGTTATAAAACCTGGTAGTCATGGTAGTACTTTTGGTGGTAACCCCGTGGCAGCGGCGGTGGGCATAGCTGCCCTTGAGGTGGTCAAAGAAGAAGGACTTGCAGAAAATGCATATCAATTGGGAGTGCTATTTAGGGAAGAACTCAATAAGTTTATACCCACTTGTAATATTGTTAATGCAGTTAGGGGCAAGGGCTTGTTAAATGCCATCTTGATAAATGACACTGAAGATAGCTCAACCGCTTGGGATATTTGCTTGGCATTGCGGGATAATGGGCTTTTGGCAAAACCAACCCATGGAAATATTATCAGGTTCGCTCCACCTTTGGTGATGAATAAAGAACAACTTTTGGAATGTGTTGGGATTATAGTACGGACGCTAAAGACATTCGAAAAATAATATTCCACTCTTTAAAAGAGATTGCCCGTTATTTATTTTATAGCGGGCTTTTTTATTCTGGAGCCAAAAGGGTAAATGGATATAGGTTTATATTCCTAAAAATAGTGAACAGGGTAATTATTATAAATAACACCATGGGAGTTTTGGGGTGATATATTAAATCTGGTAAGCTTTCTTTGCCTTTTGCTGGTGCACAACTTCGAACCCAATGGTAGGCAATCAATAAAAACGCAGGAAAAAAAAGTAGGTTGTGTTTGGCTACGCCAATTATATCCAAGTGGAGCAAATCGTGCAGTGCCCGCTGACTTCCACATCCCGTACAGTAATAGCCGGTGGCAGTCAAAAATGGACATTGGGGAAAGTACTTGGAATTACTTGGGTTGTTGAAAAAATAAAGGAGCAGTATTCCAACGAATACCACTCCCAAAATTATCACTCCAAATATTTTCCTATTCTTAGAAATCACCTCCGCTCATTAATCCTCCAAAAAGGGCAAGGCCAAAAAAAGCGATATATATGAGCCAAAATAAGCCAGCTATGGCAATACCAACAATAGCCCATGTTTTTGCATTTTTAGAGGCTCTTTCGGCCTGTTCGTAATTTCCAAGGGCATAGGCCTCATTTACTTTAGCGGCATTCACAATACTCACTATCCCGGGAATCAAGCAGCAGAATACAGTACTTATAATAGCTAATACCAAATAGTTGTTCGGTTTGGTACGGGTTTGGTTATTTTCCATAAAAATGCTTAATTAAATTGATGGGTTGTAATAAAATCTATTGAAGGTTTTCAAAATAATCTTCCATTCTCTCCCTCATAAGTTCTTCGTTCTGTAATGCATCCCAACCTATAATGGAGATGATCCAAATGAAGAAGAAGATTACCAGAATATTCAAAACAATACCTATAATCGATAAGGTTTTTCCTAATTTAACATTGTTGTACCCTTCATACATACTGGGATTTACTGCGTAGAGCATGGTGGCTTTTTTTGCTAAAATAAGGCCTATTATCCCAAATATCAATCCAATAATTCCATAGCAGCAGCAGGTAACTATTGAAATAATTCCGAAAACCAATATTAGTGTTGCGTTGGGTAATTTTTGTTGTTCCATATTTCTTTTTTAATGTATTAGATGAACCATTTTGTAAATGTAACTTACTATTATGATTCCCGCGTTTAGGTATAAAAGATAGATTTTGATCTTGAAGGAATTTCTAATATTGAATATTAGTGAGGCGCCAATAAAACCAACTAGAAATATAATGGTATAAATGGCCGGGTATATCTTAAGGGCCTCTATAAAATTGCCATCCAACAGATAAGAAATTGACCGTTGAATTCCGCAACCTGGACACTCAATGCCGAAAATCTGCTTGTTCATACAAGGCAGCATGTAATTTTCCAGTTCCAAGAGAATTGCCATCAGGATTATTTAAAGTACTAATATAATTCTTTACCGAAAAATACTATTATTTTTGGGCAATGAAAACAAAACGGACTTTTTATTTGGTGCTGATTGTGGCAGGAGCTCTAATTGCTGGGATGGGAGACCATATAATGCAAAGGGAATATGCGTTGAGCATTGGAATTGTCCTGTTAATGTTTGGCCTGTACAAGACCACACAGTTGTGGAGTATAGATCAAAATGGTGATGGGGAAAAAGACAAAGAGAAGAACTAATGGATTTTAAGGTAGGAGATCAAGTTGAAGCCATTGATGATATTGTTCAGGGTGTTGTTGTAAAAATAAGTGGTGGGCAAATTACAGTTGAAAGCAAGGACGGGTTCTTATTGAAATATACATCAGATGAATTATTGAAGGTTTCCGGCTCCAATGTTATTAAAGTGTCCAATTTTGAGGTTGCCAAAATAAAGGCTGAGAAGGAAGTGCCAAAGAATAGGCACAGCAGGAAAATAAGGCCCAAGGAACGGTACGCCCCACAGATGGAAGTTGATCTGCATATAGATAAGTTAACACCCTCAACAAAGGGAATGACCAATTTTGAAATGTTGAACCTGCAACTTGATACGGCCAAACGTCAACTGGATTTCGCTATTCGTAAAAAGATACAAAAGGTTGTATTTATTCACGGAGTAGGGGAAGGAATTTTAAAAGAAGAACTACATTATCTCTTTAAGCGGTACGAAAACGCAAAGTATTATGACGCGGACTACCAAAAATACGGAATGGGGGCTACGGAAGTATATTTTTTTCAGAACACCCCATAATTAATTGGTGGTCACAGTCCCAAAATCATTGATACTTAAATCGGTTATCCGCTGATTGTTGGATTCGTTTATAAAGGTAATCTCGCTGAGCCTTATGGTATGTTCATATAAAGTGTTCTCGCCATCAACTATTTCTGTGGTGGTTATAAGTACAGAACCACTCTCTGCCTCAATTTCTTCCATTACCGTAGGTTCCGTAACAGGGATCAGATCGCAAAAATAATCACTGGAAACATCATCGGAAAAATCACGATAGGTAAGGGTTGTGCTAGTTGAGATAGGATATTCTACCTCACCGTCCGATGCTTCATTCTTAAGGGTTCCACTCGCTATGGTGAGTATTAGGGCCTCGTTGCCGTTAATTTTAAAGAATAAAGTGGTGCTGGTCGTTACCGTAGTCTCACAGTAATCTATATCAATATCGTCAAAGTCTATAGTCTCTATGGTTAAATCCCCATCATTGCATGAATACAGGGATAAGCACAAAAGGAAAGTCAAGAGATTTTTCATGCCTCAAATTTAATCGAAATATAGGTTATAATCCTAGAGGTTTATGAGCATTTTACAGGAAATTAACTTTATTTCAAGTAATTTTGGCGAACTTTCCTGGAGTTGGGAAAGTTTTTAATTTGAACTATTTTTTAATGAAAAAGGTTTATTTGGATAGTGCCGCAACCACGCAGGTTAGACCCGAAGTGATCTCAAAAATGCAAGATGCCCTGGCAAATTGCTATGGTAATCCATCTTCTTCCCATGGTTTTGGAAGGACAGCTAAAACGGCTATTGAAAAAACAAGAAAAACTATTGCCAAGTATTTAAACGCTCACCCAGCGGAGATAATCTTTACTTCGGGAGGTACCGAAGCGGACAATATGATTCTTAGATGCAGTGTAAGGGATCTTGGAGTTAAAACCTTGATTACTTCCAAAATAGAGCATCATGCCGTATTGCATACAGCGGAGGCCCTTGCCCAAGAATATGGTATTGAATTGTTGTTTGTGGATTTGGATGGTTCAGGAAATCCGGATCTTGCCCATTTGGAGTCGCTGTTGAAGAGGGATGGAAGTAAAAAATTAGTGAGCCTTATGCATGTGAACAATGAAATAGGAAATATTATAGATATAGAGGCGGTTGGCAAGCTATGCCTGGAAAATGACGCCTTATTTCATTCGGATACGGTACAGTCCATAGGACATTTCCCATGGGATGTGCAGAAATCCAAAGCCCATTTCCTGACTGCTGCGGCCCATAAATTTCATGGTCCCAAAGGAGTTGGGTTTGCTTATATTAAAAGAAACGTTGGTCTAAAGCCCTTGATTTTTGGAGGATCGCAGGAACGTGGTTTTAGGGCCGGAACTGAACCGTTTCACAATATTGTAGGTTTGGAGGAGGCTTTTAAAGCGGCTTATGATCACTTGGATGAGGAAATGAATTATGTGATGGAGCTAAAAAGATATTTTATAGAAAAAATATCCAAAGCAATTCCCGATGTCGCCTTTAATGGTCTTTCCGGAGACATGGAGGGCGGTACTTATACCCTTGTGAATGTGCGCCTTCCATTTGATTCCCAAAAAGCGCTGATGTTATTGTTTCATTTGGATCTAAAGGGCATTGCCTGTTCCAAAGGCAGTGCATGCCAGTCCGGTAGCGATATTGGTTCGCATGTTCTTGAGGAAATACTTTCGCCCGAAGACATGGAAAAGCCTTCTTTGCGCTTTTCGTTCTCAAAATATAATACCAAAGAGGAATTGGATTATGTTGTTGCGGTTTTACAGGAATTTGGTTCCAATTAGTTCTTTTTTCGATCCCTGGGGCGTTCCCTGTCGTAAGGGAATTTTCTGGAAGCAAGTTTCATCATCAGATCGATAAGGTCTGTAGTATTCTTCCCCGATTTCTTATTGATCTGTTTTTCGTATTTCCAAAGCAATTTACCCGTTAAACCGTCACTTATTTTTACTCCGATGCGGCCATAGTTGGCATCACCGTTGATATAATCTAGAAGGCTAAATTCTGTAGGGACACCTTTGGATAGCAGTACATTTAAGTCCAAAGTACCACTTATTATGCCATCTACTTCTAAAATTTGTGCTAGTTCCTTTACGCTGTAGACATCTATGTTGTCGTATGAAATACCTTTTTGTTTAAGTATGGCATTGGTATTTTTTGTATTCTGGAAGTCAACGGAAAATTTCTTTTTCTTTTTTCTTTGGGAGAAATAAGTTTCAAGGGCGTCCTGTACGGCGTAGCCTTCCTTCTCTTCCAAATCTTTTAATTCTTCACTGGATATTTCATCCTTCAATTCCAGATTGGTCAAGAACGGGATAATGGCCAAATTAGCATGATCTTGGCTCAAATCATCAAACCTTTCGCTTTCATAAATGTTCTTTTGAGCGGATACACCTAGGCAAATAAAGGCGGAAATTATTACAAGAATATTTTTCATCTATTACTATTTGTTCTTTATATACTGCACATTATCTAGATGGATACTTCCAATTGGACCTAATTAATGTTGTTGCCCTATGTGCTATTCAATTTTGTGATTAAAACTTTTTTCAGTACTAAAAACGCATCTCTATTTTTATATTTAAGATACGGCCGGTCATAAAATTGGGTACGGCAAATTGTTGTTCGTTTACCAAATCCCTGACCCATGTGTTGGTTATGGAATTTTGGTTGTTGAATAAATTAAATATTTCAATGCCGCCACTTAGATCCTTGAAAACCCGTAAAAATGAATTTTTGTCATTGGATTTATTGGTTCCCACAAAAATATAGGAAATTCCCAAATCTGCACGCTTATAATCCCTTAATCTATTTTGATAAAGGTAGGGATCGGTATAGCTAGGTGAACCTCCAGGCAGTCCTGTATTATAAACCAGATTCAGGTACATTTTAAGGTCCGGCACCTCTGGCATATAGTCCTGAAAGAGAATACCGACCTTTAAGCGCTGATCTGTGGGTCTAGAAATATAGCCACGTTCATTGATGTTCTCTTCTGTTTTGAGGTAGCCTAAACTAAACCATGACTCCGTTCCGGGAACAAAGGCGCCGTTTAGCCTTAATTCTGCTCCATATGCGTAGGCTTGTGCATTGTTTTGGGCTGCATATCTTATACGTACATCCTCCAAGGTGTAGGGATTTACATGGGACATTTTTTTCCAATAGGCCTCGCCGTTCAATGTAAATGGCCTTTGCCACAATTTAAAGCTGTATTGGTTTCCAAATACAATATGATAGGATTTTTGGCCCTTCACTTCCGGATTTACATTGCCATTGTTATCCCTTAGTTCCCTGTATAATGGCGGCTGTTGGTAGACTCCCCCGGAGAGTCTGAACAGCATATCTTTTGTCCAATTTGGCTTTATGGAAAATTGGGCTCTGGGACTAAATATCGTGTGTGCGCTAGTTTTAATGTTTTTGCCGCTCACTACCCAATGGCTTGCCCTGGCGCCTATGTTATAATATATGCTATGGTTGTTCCATTGTGATCTATAGCTGTATTGCGCAAAGCCGGAAAGTTTATGGGTGTTTACCGAATTCCTGGCAATAATGCCCTCATAGGGCAATAGGGGAGCTTCAAAGGGTATTTCAGGTTCGTTGCGATTATAACCAGCATTGGGAGGCCGTACCATATATCCCAGAGAATCCAAGAATTCTGACTCCCTAATTTGGTCTCTAATATTGGTGTGTTCGTATTTAAGTCCCCATGAAATGGCTTTTCCATCTTTGGTGTGGAGGCCTTTGTGCTCCAAATTGAAGATTTTAGCATCCAGATCATTTCTGGCCCGATTGTATTGTGTGGCCAAGCCATTTACAGGGGTCGGTTCCCCTAGGATATCGTCTTCAAGACTTGTATTTAAATCACTAAGCCGGTATTGGGATATTACATCGGAATATTCCTGCTCCCTATTAAAATACAAGGAGGAAATAAATTTTAAAGTGGTCCTGTCATTTAATTGGTATTCCGCTTTCAGGGCGTTTAAGTTGGTCCTATACTGGTTTTTTTCACTTCCTGAATAATAGACGGTCAAAGTTTTTATGTCATTCAGGGTCCCAAAATTGGTCTGCCGGGTAGAAGGTTGGTTTCTATAATTGTTGATGGAAATATTTCCTAGATAGCTAATTCGAAATTTGTTGGAAAATATATAGGTAGTATATTGTTGAATATCAAAAAATGAGGGATCGTAGTTGCCACTGATGTTCTGACTATTTACAAGGAGGCTATTGTCCCTAGATCTGATGCTGGTCAGGGAAGATAATCTCTTGTTTTTGGATACGCTTTCCAAAGTGGTCGAAGTACCTAGGCGGGTCGCGTTTATTTTAAGTCCAAAAGAAACAGGTATTTTATAGCTGATATCCAAAACCGAAGAAAGTTTATCGCCATACTTGGCTTGAAAGCCTCCTGCGGAAAATTGCAGGTTTCCCACCATATCACTATTTATAAAACTTAGGCCTTCCTGTTGTCCAGAGCGTATTAAAAAGGGCCTATAGATCTCTATATCATTGACATACACTAAATTTTCATCAAAATTGCCGCCTCTAACCATGTACTGTGTACTGAGCTCATTGTTGGAGGAAACCCCGGGCAAAAGCTTTAAGATGTTCTCCACTCCCGCATTGGGTCCTGGAATATTTCTGGCCATATCTGATGAAATGGTTGTAATTCCCTCAGCGTACCTGTTGCCCGAAGGGGTTACGACAACTTCGGTAATAAGTATGGCCTCATTTTTTAGAACGGGGTTAAATTCATAATTCTCATTGGTATTTAGAATTAGATCTTTGAGAATCAGCTTTTCATTGCCTAGATGGGAAAAGGTTATTGTTATTTCCTGGTCTGCTATAATTTCCAATATATAAAACCCGTTCGCATCGGAAAAAGTTCCCTGGTTATTGGATGCAATATTAACATTGGACAAAGGTGTTTGATTTTCATCAAAAACTACACCGGTTATGCTAGCCGTTTGTGCTTTTAGAATGGTTGCCGAAGTTGCTAAAACGACAAGAAAAAATAGTTTAAAAAGTCTCAATGTTTCATTTTCTGTAAAAAGTACTTGTGAAAGTACTGCTATTACCAACATTATCGGTAACCACTACTTTCAAATCACATTGTTTTTTATCCAATATAAGATCATCAAAATTATAGGTAATGGTACTTGTCTTGGGCTCATATTCAAGAAGTATCCATTCACCATTTAGGGTTGCATTGTAAGTGTCTATACCACTTAGGTCGTCCGTAATTTTTAAGCTTAGATAACTGTAATTGGTAAGCCACTGTTTGTCTTTAAAATTTTTAGGCCTAATCTGTGGGGCAACAGTGTCTTTTGCCAAGGTATAGGTGCCAAGATCCCTAGTTCTTGTGGTAAAGGTAGTACCCCTTTTATAGGTAGAGGCGTAATTTGCAGATCTATTCTTGCCCAATCTTGCTATGAATAGCTGTTTCCTTTCCTCGTCCGAATATTTTGAAACATCAAAGGTTATTGTAAAGTTTCTATGGGCCGGGACCTTACTGTTGTGAATGGTAATAGTATCCTGTCCATTTTTTAGATCGATATAAAAATTGTCATAAAACGTATTGGCCGGAAAATATACTTTTGCAGCCCCCAAATCAAAATTGTTAGGTTTCTTGGCAATAATATAGTTATCCGTTTTCTCTTCGATTTTTGGGATTTTAATTTCTTCATGCTTTCCTTCCACAGGTATAACCAATTTGGTAAGATTACCGGCAAGATCATAAATTTCAATTTCCACATTATAGGACAAACCTTCACTTACCTCTATTTTTCCATTATTGTAAATAGTTCTGTAAATACCCAAAAGATTGCTTTCATCCTTAAAACACTTCTGAATCCTTTCCCTGTAGGTACTGTAATGGTTGTAATCTATCAAGGTGTTTATGTATCGGCTTTCTGTAAATGAGAATGTTTCAAAATTAAAATCGGTATATAATTTTCCATTCACTATTTGTTTCACGGAATAAACTCCGTTTTGATTGGCAGCGAGGTCTTGGCGGTCAAATGCATTTATTCCAAAACCAATTGTGCCAAGGGCAGTTACCTTGTCTGCAAGATAGGTGCCATCACTTTGTCTATGGTATTTTAATTTTATTTTTTCCTGACTTTGATTTACCTGAGCGTTATCCGAAAGGGGATAGGCATAGACACTCAATAAAGTGGGGTCTGTGGCATCCCTTACCTCTATTCCATAAAGGAGGGGGTTTGTCGGCATTTCGGAGGCACTGTTTCTAATTTCGAAATGAAGGTGGGGTCCGGCAGATCCACCGGTATTTCCAGTATATGCAATTAGATCACCTTTCTGAACCTTAAGCTCCGAAAATTGAGGAAAAATTTCCACTTCAAATGATTTCTTTTGGTACTGCACATTCTTTACGTAAGCTTCTATTTCGGGTGAAAATTTTTGAAGATGCCCGTAGACGGAAGTGTGGCCATTTGGATGGGCAATATATAGTCCCTTTCCATAGCCCCATTCCGATACTTTTATTCGGGTAACCGTACCCTCACCTATAGCGTAGACCGGTAACCCCTGTCGCTGTTGCGTTTTTATATCGATACCTGCGTGAAAATGATTGGATCGGAGTTCCCCAAATGTTCCTGAAAGAACTATTGGAATATCCAAGGGGGGGCGGAAAAAATCCGTTGGATACGGAGCTTGCCCATAAAAGATTGAAGAAAAAAGAAAAAATCCTAAGAAAAAGCCTTTCATATAAGTGATTATTGGTACGAAAGTAATTAATACCGTTCTAATTCAAAAAAAAGTCTGTGTTATATAATTTATAAAAAGGGTCAATTTTTTTTCTTAACTTGAGGTTGGAAATTTTACTTTAAGAATAAATGAAAAAAGAATTGCTAAGTATAAAGAGGTGTGTTAACTTTGTGTAAAATGCATTGATATTTGCAAATGAGTGAATTGGTAGATATTGTTGATTCTTTAGAAAATAAGATTAGTAAGTTGCTGCATAAGCTGGAGCTTTTGCACCATACCAATATAAAATTGGAAGAAGAATTGGTTGCTGTAAAAAATGATCATGAAGCTACAAGAGTTTCGGTGAATGAATGGCAGGAAAAATACAATTCACTAAAATTAGCGAGTTCTATGCTGGGCAGTGATACTAATAAGACCGAAGCTAAGCTTAAAATAAACACATTAATTAGGGAGTTGGACCATTGCATTGCCCAACTTTCGGAATAGTGTAAATAAACAATATGGCAGAGAAGCTCAAAATTAAGCTTTCTATAGCAGATAGGGTATATCCCTTAACGATTGATCCTCTACAGGAAGAGGGCTTAAGAAAGGCGGCTAAGAATATAGAACAGCTGGCAAAGAAATTTGAGCAAAACTATGCCGTTAGGGATAAGCAAGATGTGCTGGCCATGTGCGCACTTCAGTTTGCCTCCAAGATTGAGCAAAAAGGAATAGACCATTCAGAAGGTGTAAAAGAAGCAGCAGAGCGACTAAAAGCACTGAACATGTTGGTCAGTTCCAAGCTAGGGATGAAATAACGTTCTTTAAAATAATTATAGTTACTGCCCACATTGGTAATTAATTTTTGACAAACTCAACACTAATTTGTTTGAAAAGGGTGAGTTTAGATTGTAAAAGCAGGCCTTACTAGTATAAGGATCCTTGAGCAGTCTGGTAGCCCTAAACCTGTTTATCGGGGTTTGTACAAATCTTCCATCAATGTGGGCTTTTTTTATAAATAATTTTCAAAATAAATATGGATAGTATAGCAATAATAATAGGATTGGTTGGATTGGGAATTGGATTTGCCATTGCGAAATTTATGGAAAAGGGAAAGGCCTCCAAAACCATAGCCAGCGCAAAAAAAGAGGCGGCAAACATAATTAAGGAAGCCAATATTGAAGGTGAAAATATTAAGAAGGATAAAATATTTCAAGCTAAGGAAAAGTTTCTGGAACTAAAGGCAGAGCACGAGAAGGTAATTATCAATAAGGATAAGAAAATTTCAGAGGCAGAAAAACGAACAAGGGATAAAGAATCACAAGTCAGTAGTGAACTTGCAAAAGGCAAGAAATTGGGGGAGCAGCTAGAGAGTAAGCTGAAAGAAGTAGATTACAAGAGTGAATTCTTGGAAAAGAAACAATCCGAGCTTGAAAAACTTCACAAAAGCCAGGTACAACAGTTGGAAGTAATTTCCGGCCTATCTGCCGAGGAGGCCAAATCACAGTTGTTGGAGTCCCTTAAGGATACCGCAAAATCGGATGCCATGGCCTATATTCAGACTACGGTGGAAGAAGCAAAGCTTACGGCCCAACAAGAAGCCAAGAAAATTATTATCAATACCATTCAGCGCATTGGTACTGAAGAGGCAGTGGAAAACTGTGTTTCCGTGTTTAATTTGGAATCCGATGATGTTAAGGGAAGGATAATTGGGCGTGAAGGACGAAATATTAGGGCATTGGAAGCGGCTACAGGGGTTGAAATAATTGTAGACGATACTCCCGAGGCCATTATCCTTTCCTGTTTCGATTCTGTACGTAGGGAGGTTGCACGTTTGTCTTTGCACAAATTGGTAACAGATGGTAGGATACATCCAGCAAGAATTGAGGAAATTGTTAAAAAGACAGAAAAGCAAATAGAGGAGGAAATTGTTGAAATTGGTAAACGTACAGTAATCGATTTAGGGATACACGGTCTGCATCCAGAATTGATCAAGGCAGTGGGTAGAATGAAGTATCGTTCTTCCTATGGCCAGAACCTATTGCAACATTCCAGGGAAGTTGCCAAACTATGTGGTGTTATGGCGGCCGAGTTGGGATTAAACCCAAAATTGGCCAAGCGTGCCGGTCTATTGCACGATATAGGAAAAGTCCCAAATACAGAGGCCGAGGTAGAAACCCCACATGCCATTCTTGGTATGCAATGGGCTGAAAAATTTGGAGAGAAACCTGATGTGTGCAATGCTATTGGTGCCCACCATGATGAGATTGAAATGAAAACACTTATTGCGCCAATAGTGCAAGTGTGTGATGCCATTAGCGGTGCAAGACCAGGGGCAAGAAGACAAGTGTTGGATTCATACATTCAGCGATTAAAGGATTTGGAAGATATCGCCTTCGGATTTGGTGGAGTGCAAAAGGCATACGCCATTCAGGCAGGAAGGGAATTAAGGGTTATTGTTGAAAGTGAAAAAGTGAGCGATGACAAGGCGGCCGAGCTTTCTTTTGAAATTTCCCAAAAAATCCAAACGGATATGACTTATCCTGGTCAGGTGAAAGTTACAGTTATTAGGGAAACTAGAGCGGTAAACGTAGCCAAGTAATTTTGTAAGGAAATTGAAAAGAACTTCCCCAAAATGATTATGAAGATCGTTTTGGGGAAGTTCTTTTATTATCTATTGTAAATAAACAAGTAGATTCTTGCCTGTCTTAATAATATTTGATGGGACAAGTATTATAGTTGGTAATGGAAACCAAATTACATTTCCCTCTATTTAATCTTATGTTCTCCGTATCTATTCACAAGCGTGAATGTGAATGTCTAATTTAATCAGAAAATATTGTTATGTGGTTATACGCATCCTGCTTGCTTGAATTCCAAATACCGGTTCCTACTCCGTTTTTGTTAAAGTTACGTCCGCGAAGTGGACGGAATCAGTGGATTGCACGTGAAGAGTATATTTTGACACCTAGCGCACCAGTGAACGAGTTCACGGATAACTTCGGCAATTTGTGTCAGCGACTGGTTGCACCGGCAGGGAATTTTTCAGTGCGAACATCTGCATATGTGGAAACAGCGGACTCCTCCGATACCGCTCCCAACGCTCCATTTGTGGAAGTACAACAATTGCCTGATGACACCCTTCCTTTTCTTCACCCAAGCCGGTATTGTGAGTCGGATCGATTTACTGAAATGGCTGCATCACTTGTAAGAGGTTATTCCTCTGGTTATGATCAGTGCACCGCAATTGTTGATTATGTCCGGAACACCATACAGTACACACCTGGAGCAGGGCAGCAGATTATAAGTGCCACAGAGTTGAACCAATTAAGCAGCGGAGTATGTAGGGATATGGCCCATTTGGGAATAGCTTGTTGCCGAGCACTATCAATACCGGCCCGTATGGTCGTGGGATATCTTGTGGGCCTTGTTCCGATGGATTTACACGCGTGGTTCGAGGTCTATGTTGGAAATAGGTGGTACACACTAGATCCTACACAAGCTGATTTGAAGGGAGGTCGTATCGCAATCGCCTATGGCCGGGACGCGGCCGACGTTGCCATCTTCACCCAATTTGGAAACCCAGTGGAGCTTTTAAATATAAAAGTTACAGTGGAGCAGATGTCTGGACCAAATTGCTAAAACCCACGGAATTTTCTATTCTTTTTTGTAGGGTCTGCTTATGGTTTTGTTGTTGTACATAGCCAATTCTTCTAAAGCCGTTTCTGTCCATTCATCCCAATAGGATTGTTGTGATAGATCACTATATACAGCCGTATCGTATGCCTCCTGTTTTAATTGAAGTTCTTTGTTTACTTCATTCCCTATGCGCTCTACATTCTTTATCAAGTCCTTAAAACTCTTAACCTCAAGGTGTAGTCTTTGGATAAACTTCCTAGCGTAGAGTTCGGTAATGTCAAAATGCAACTGTTCGTGATTTAATACTAGGGATTGGCTCTTATTATTTTTAAAATAGGATAGCTCACAATCGAAATAGGTATCTACTTCTATAATAATTGTGTTTTCTTCTGATTTTACGCTGGTAGTATAACCAAAATAGGCATTTGTGGCAGCAACAAAGGGTTTGTCTTTAGTTGATCCCTTAAAATCGGTTACTTTTAGTTTTCTATTGGTATTCCAGAGAATTTCCTTTTCATAGGCTTCTGGATTGGGAACGGAATAGATATTTCCTCTAATTCTATGACATGGATTTAATATGGCGTTAGGGAGCTTGTGTCTTGTTATAAATATTAAATTGCCGCCAATTTCTTTTGCTTCTTTTTGTGCTGCCCGTTTAACTTGTCGAAGATTGCAATTCCCGCTAAAGCCATTATGCTTGGTAGCTATGGTGCCGATAAGTAGGGAATCGTTGAGGTTTGGATCCTCTTTTGTAATAACAAATACCAAATTTGGTTCCGGTAACTGGTTGGAAAGGTGACCGGCTGTTTCTTTTACAACTATTCTAGGCGTACCACAGCTTGTTAGCGAAATAACAAACCATAAAGCCATCATTACACTAACCTTATTTCTATTAATGTGCTTATTTTTTTATTGTTAAGATAGAGGTCTATTCTTCGTCCGCGGAGGAATCTTGTTCATTTTCCGCCTCTTTTATCAAATTATTTTCAAGAATGTTCAACTTTTTTAATTTGGCCTTCCATGTGGCCAACGATTCCTTGTGGTTGTTTATGTTTTTGATTACTTCTTTTACCAAGGGATTATCCTCGGAAGCATTGGAAAAGAATTGAAGATTGTTTTCCAATTGCCTAATTTCACTCTTGCTTTCGTCTATTTTTCTTCTGATGAAAGTACGTTCGTTGGAGATAGCGTAGTCGTTTTCATTATTGGCTAGTTGCTGAATCTTGTTGCCGTATTTCAACAATTCCGCTTCCTGTCTATTGACATCCAATTTTTTGAACAGGGCATCTAGAATTTTGTTGAACTTGGCATTAATGCTCTTTTTATTAAAAGGAACCCTACCAGCTTCTTTCCATTCTGCAATAAACTCTTTGATAGCGGCTAAATCCTTACTTTTATCACCACTTAATTGAAAACTCTTTAAATTTTCCAGGCATGCATTTTTCTTATCAAAATTCTCTATCTCTTCCTTGTGGGCTTCATTTTTTAAGGCATGTAAACGATCAAAATAATGGTTGCAGGCAGTCTTAAACTCCTTCCATATTTTGTCGGAGTATTTTCTGGGAACATGCCCAATTTTTTTCCATTCGTTCTGAATCCTTTTCATTTCCTGGGTGGTAGTATCCCATTCCTCACTATCCTTTAAGGAAACTGCCAGCTCCAACAGTGCCCTTTTTTTATCGAGATTTGCCTGTTGGTCTTTCTTTAAATTTTTGTAGTAGTTGTTTTTGTTTCTGTTAAACTCACGTACCGCGTCCTTAAAACTTGCCCAAGTCCTCTCATTTACTTTTTGGGGTACTTTTCCTGCTTTAAAGAATGAATCTCGCAATTTTTCAACTTCCCTTATTTGTTGTTGCAATTCTTTGTGACTGGAAGCAATGTGGGTAGCTATTGTACTTATAGCTTGAATTATTTCGTGTTTCTTTTCAAGGTTCTGTTCATAAACCTTTTCCAAGTCTTTATAGTAATCCTGTCGTCTTTGGTGCAGCAATTTGGTAGCATTGCTAAAACGGTCCCAAATCTCTTCCCTGTGCTCCTTGCCAACGGGGCCAATATCTTCCTTCCAGATTTTATGTAGGGTCTGAAGTTCTTGAAATGCCTTGTTTAAATCCTCCATTTGGACCAACTCTTCCGCCCGCACTACGATCTTTAGTTTTTCCTCGTAGTTGTGCTTAAAATCCAGATCCCTTAGCTCCCTATTTAGATGTAGGAAGTCGTAAAATATTTCAATGTGATGGTGGTATGTTCGCCAAACATCATTGTAATTGGCACGTGGAATTGGGCCGGCATTTTTCCAGCGCTCTTGAAGATCTTTAAAGTTTTTGTAGGTTGTGTTTATATCCTCTTCAACGTTGACCAAAGCCTTAAGCTCGTTGATGATTTCCAATCTTTGTGCAAGATTGGATTTAAGTCCCTGTTCCAGGTTCTTATAATAGCTATTTCTTTTTTCCCGGTAATCTGAATATACCTCGTTGAACTGTCTTTTGGCAACGGAATTGTATCGGAAATCTATTTCGTTTCCACCACTATTTACAAAGTCCTCCTTCTTTTCGTCTATAAACTCCTGAAACTTCTGGTCG
Organism: Arenibacter algicola; assembly: GCF_000733925.1. Classification (NCBI taxonomy): domain Bacteria; kingdom Pseudomonadati; phylum Bacteroidota; class Flavobacteriia; order Flavobacteriales; family Flavobacteriaceae; genus Arenibacter; species Arenibacter algicola. Next base: position 1,198,917 of record NZ_JPOO01000003.1, on the reverse strand, counting down.
AACTCATATTTAATGCCATCAACATGTTTTTTAATGGCCTGCACCTTTTCATTCCTTACCAATCGCTGAAGTTCACCTACCAAATTCTCCATGGACATAGCGTGGTAATCTGGCATGGGAATATGGTGTCGCTGATGGTTGTCCGAATCTTCGGCATCCTCTGCATTGGATTCATCTATTTCTTCCAGAACATCTTCCTCTTTTTCCTCAGTAGCTTCTGCGGACTTTTCACTTTTCACTACATCTTCGGTAGTCCCAACTTCTTCTGGGGATTCTTCTTTTTCCGGAGCTTGTTGGGTTGAAGATTCTTTTAGTTTTCCTTCGTCCTTGGTTTCCAAATCGATAGGAGCACTTTTATCTTCCACGACTTCCTTGGTGTTTTTTCCAGATTCGGTTTCAATGGTCTCAGGACTGGGAGCAGAATTGGCCTCTGTCTCGGATTCCGAATTATTTTTTTCTTCGGTACTTCCTGAGGTTTCCTCTGTACCTACATTATTCTGTAGGTTGTCTTCTTTATCTTCTAACATTTTATGAATGTTTATAGCTTTCTAAATGTAATGTACGGAAATATAATTACATCCGTCTATATATCAAAGGTAATGAAACTTCTTTTTAAGGATTTTTTACAGAGGAATTTCTGTAATTTTTATCGTCATAAGGGATCTCATAGCTTCTTATGCTAGGAATTCCATATCTCCCACGATTTTTCTGCCTGAAATTGAAGCATGTTGGAGCCATTGCTTATTTTACCGCCTTGCTGTTCGCCCGCCAGCAAAAATGCTGTTTTTTCCGGGTTGTAGATAAGGTCGAAAAGTAAATGTTGATTGCTAATGAAGTTGTAAGGCAGGTCTGGCTTGTCGTTTATGTTTGGGAAAGTGCCTAAAGGAGTGCAATTTACAATTACCGTATGTTCCGTTAACACTTCCTTGTTAAGATCTGTATAATTGAGCTGCTTGTCTTTGGGGTTTCTAGAGACAAATTTATAGTTTATTCCCAATTTATTAAGTACAAATGCCACTGCCTTGGAAGCGCCACCGGTACCAAGGATAAGCGCTGTTTTATGATGCTCCCTTAGATGGGGTTCTATAGATTTTTGAAAACCATAGGCGTCCGTATTGAAACCTATTGTTTGTTGCCCAACTATCTTAATGGTATTCACAGCCCCAATAGCTTGGGCTTCCGGATCTATTTTCGATAAAAAGGGCATAATCTGTTCTTTATAGGGAATAGTTACGTTAAAGCCTTGGATATTGCTGTTTTGTTCCAATAGGCCCTTAAACTTGTCAATATGCTCCAAATCAAAATTCTCGTATGAATGCCTTTCCAGTCCCATTTCAGAGAATTTCTTGGTAAAATAGCCCCTTGAAAATGAATAGGAAATATTTTTACCAATTAATCCAAATCGAATCTTATCTCTTTCTGTTTTTTCCATACCAGTCTAATCCTAATAAAATTAATACCCCAAAAAATATAAAAAAAATGGCCCACCAAGTTTCCGAAGATCCCAAATTTGGCAGAAATCTTTCATAATTCTTTATTATTGGGTTATTATTGGTGTCCAAGAGTAAATTGCCACTGATATCCGTTTTGAACAAAGTGCGTTTCCAGGGCCATACCACTCCCAATGAGCCGGTAATAAAACCTATAATTACGGCTGTTGTTAAATGTCTATAATGTTTTAGGACGTAAGTCAATAGATGGGAGAGGGTTACCAATCCGGCAGCTGATCCCGTGGTGAATACAGCCAATATTTTTAAGATATTGAGCCGTGTTGGATTCTTAATAAAACTAAAATCGCCTGTAAAGACTTCCGAAAAGGTGTCATAAAGTGCGTTTACGGAATCAACCAAAAGAAGCACATAATTACCAAGAAGGATCAATATAAAAGAACCGGATAGTCCTGGCAAGGTCATGCCAGAGACACTGATAATGCCGCAAAAAAAGATAAAGATTAAATTGTCGTTTTGTGTAGCGGGATTAAGGAAGCTTATAGATATGCCTATGATCAATCCAACTATTCCTGCCGGAATGGTCTTTTTGCCCCAATGCCCAAAGTCCTTTCCTATATAGTAAATGGAGCCCAATATCATTCCAAAGAAGGCAGACCACACATAGAGCTCATTTCTTTCCAGAAAATAATCCAAAATTTTGGACACACTGAAATAACTCACCAACATGCCAAAAATTAGTAGCGTTAAAAACTGGCCATTGGTGTAACGATAGAAGCTTTTTAACCTTCCACTGACCAAGAGCTTAAAAGCTTTTCCGTTTACTTTTTGTAGGGAATAGATAAACTCTTCATAAAACCCCCCTACAAAAGCAACTATACCCCCTGATACGCCTGGAACTTTATTGGCGGCACCCATGAACAAGCCCTTGATAACAAGGAAAAATTTATCCGTGAATGTTCTGGGGTTTCTCATTTGGGGTTGGGCGTTTATTTTTTAGCGGCCAATTTTTCCAGTATAAAAATAAGGGAAAAACCAAGTAAAGCCAGAATAATGGCACTTATTAATTGAGGGTCCCCGTCGAAAGAGAATGGAGAGATGTTTTGATCTTTTATGGTAATTATTTTTTCCCCGAACATTTTGGTCTCCAGAACTTCTTTCCAAGGCCATATTTTGTTTAATGAGCCTAAAATAAACCCGGTCAATAGGGCCAAGGTTAGATTTTTATAATGTACAAACATCCATTTTAGAAGTTTGGCAAAGCTCAGTAGTCCAAAAATGGCTCCTAGGCCAACTGTGAATACAATTTTAAGATCTCGCTCATGAACTGCATCCAATACCGTTTTATAGGATCCCAAAAGTACTAGGATAAACGCTCCGGATATGCCAGGTAAAATCATGGCGCATATGGCCAAAGCCCCGGAAAAGAATAAATATGGGAGTGATGCCGAATTTTCGGAAGGGGGCAACTTTGTAACGTAAAAGGCTATGGCAGCTCCCAGGATTAAAATTATTATAGCGGCCAAATTCCATTTTTTTATTTCCTTGCCTACCAATATAATACTGGCCACAACCAGGCCAAAGAAAAAGGACCATAAGGGTATGGGTTCGTTCTCCATTAACCAACTAATGAGTTTGGCCAAGGATAGGACACTAATACCTATGCCAAGAAGCAAAGCCAGTAGAAAGTTTCCGTTAAGTTTGGTCCAAAAGGCTTTTATGCCCTCCTTTCTCAATGTATTTAAAAGGGAAACGTTTACGTTGTTAATACTGGTGATGAGTTCTTCGTAAATTCCGGAGATAAAAGCAATGGTGCCTCCCGATACACCGGGCACAACATCTGCAGCGCCCATGGCCATTCCTTTTAATAAAATAAAAATGTAAGCTAAAAGATTGCGATTTTCCATATATGATAAAAAAAACAAAAATAGTTTATTTATCTGGAAGCTTTTTTCACATCCTCAATTAAGTTTTGGGCCCATTCTGTGTTGAAGAATTGGGGAAATTCGTCCTCAAATAAATGTAGTTGACCAAGGTCTATTTTAAGGGCGTTGATCAATCTGTACTGAGCTCTGGGGAAGTCACTTATTAGCAGATAGAACCCTGCCATTTTATACTGCATTTCACAGCGCTGTGGATAAAATTCATGACCTTGGAGCAATATTTCTATGGCCGCATAAACGTCCAAGTTCTGTACGGCTACATCCGCCCAATGAAACCAAGTGTCAAATTCGTAATTTCCCAGGTCTACGGCCTGTTGATAAGCATAGTAGGCCTCGTCGTTATTTTTTAAGGTAGCGTGGATCTTTCCGCATTTTTTCCAGTATTTGGAATTTTCCCCATCAATATTAATGGCCTTATTAATGTAGTATAAGGCCTTTTCATAATCCTCTTGTCTAATGTAATATTCCGTAATTGCCAACCATCCTTTATCCAACAAAGGGTCTTCATGAACCGTCCTGTAATAATAGGATTTGGCCAATTCGTCATTCTTTAATTTTTCGTGACATCTGCCGATCCTTAAATATGCGTGGGAGGTGGGGTCTTCAATGGCAATAGTGGTCTCATAATTCTCAATGGCCTCATTGTATTTGCCCATTTTTTCCAATACCTTTCCTTTTTCAAAATAGGCACCGATAAAGGTGTCATCGGAGATAATGGCAAAGTCAAAAGCGGCCAGGGCCTCTTTGTGCATCTTTTTCGTAAAATACATTTTGCCCAATTGGTGCCATGCCACTTCGCTGTATGGGTTTCTTTCAAGATAATCATTTAGGTACACTATGGCACCATCATAATCCTCAAGAAATTCGAAACAATAGATAACATTGTAAAGTGATGAATAATCCTCTTCATCATAGGACACACACATCATGAAATTTTGTTTGGCGTCCTCAAAATTATCCATGAACAAATATTCCATCCCTAGTAAGGAATGGATGTCAAAACTGTCATCAGTTAAATTTAATGCATGGGTCAAAAGGGAGACCGCTGCTTCGTGGTTGTCTTTCTTGGAATAAATATTGGCCCTTTGTATGTATATTTCCTCGTTGTTGCTGTCTATTACCTGTAGTTCATCCAGCATCTTCTCCGCCAACTCCAGATTATTTTCAAAAACAAGGACTTCTATAGACAATAACTTAAGTTCTATACTGTCAGGATGCTGTTGAAGCCCTATTTTAATGGCTTTTTTGGCCAATGCAATTTTACCGTTATTGAGGTAGTGGTGAATAATATCTTGAAAATCTTCCGCGTCAAAGAAGTAGACATCGTCGGTCTTGAGCATGGATTCAAACTTAGCAATTGGTTGCCCTGGTCTCTCGTTTGGTTCTAACGCCATAGGAACTTCTAATTATTCATTGGAACTAAAGTAGTCTTTTGAAACCCTTAATTCCGACAGATTTGGTCTATTATATTAACAAATTAGTTAACAATTTATTGTTTAAGCCCGTCCAGCACCTCTAAAATTAGTGAACATCCAAGGCTAATTTCTTGATTGCTAATGGTCAATGGCGGTGAAATACGAATTGCATTTGGTTCAAAAAGGAGCCAGAATAATATTAGGCCTTTCTCGGCACATTTAAGGATTACCTCATTGGCCATTTCAGGTTTTTCCATCATTAAGGCCAACATTAATCCTTTACCTCGAATTTCCTTTATTAATTTGTGCTGCAAAAGGTTTCTAAAAAGAACTTCCTTTTTCAAGGATTCCTGAATTAGCCTACCTTCCGTTATTTCCTGTAAGGTTGCAAGACAGGCGGCTGCAATTACAGGATTTCCCCCAAAAGTGGTAATATGACCAAGTTTGGGGTTCTCTATCAATGACTGCATCATGTTGTGGGAAGCCACAAATGCACCTACCGGCATTCCGCCGGCCATGCCTTTTCCAATAACTAGAATATCCGGAATACAATCGAAGTGTTCAAAAGCGAACAATTTTCCCGTTCGTCCAAATCCAGGCTGGATCTCATCCAATATTAACATTGCGCCCACGGCCGTACATCGTTCCCTTACCTTTTTTAAATATCCGTTCTCCGGTAAAATAAAACCGGCACCCCCTTGGATGGTTTCCAATACAACGGCTGCTGTTTTTTCGGTTATGGACAATAAATCCTCTTCTGAATTAAATTGAATAAAGCCAACGTCCGGAATAAGGGGCCTAAACGCACTTTTCCGCTCTTCAAAGCCCATTATGCTCAGACTTCCCATTGTATTTCCATGGTAGGCGTGTTTAGCTGCAATAATTTGGCTTCTTCCGGTAAACCTTCTAGCTAATTTCAGGGCGCCTTCAATAGCCTCTGTCCCGGAATTTACCAAATAGGTGGTTTCCAGTGGCGTAGGAAGTAGGCTTGCAAGCAACTTGGTATAGGCTACGGCCGGTTCTTGGATATACTCGCCGTACACCATAACATGCATATATTTTTGCGCTTGCTCTTGGATGGCAGTTACCACTCTGGGGTGGCAATGCCCCAAGCTGCATGCAGATACTCCTGCAACAAAATCTAAATGTGCCTTTCCTTGGGTGTCGTAAATATAACTACCCTTGGCATGAGAAATTTCCAAAGCCAAAGGATGCGAAGAAGTTTGTGCCTGGTACTTAAAATAATCCTTTTTCATTTGTCCTATTTGTCAAGGATTCTTAAAATCCAAGTTTCATCCATGTAATTCCCATTGAAATTACTATTTCGGGATTCGAGCGCTTCCTCCCAGGTGTCAAAGCGCTCTAAATAAACATAGTGGTATTGATTGAAATTTCGTAAAAAGTGTTGGGGCTCCAATCCTTTTTTCGTAAGGCTTTTCATGAATTTCTCATAATTTTCCTTCACTTCAAAAACGTTCGCTATTAAATAGTAACCAGGTTCCAAACCGTTCTCTTTAGCTCCCTCCTCGTAGCGCACCTCCGATTTTGTTTCTGACACCTTGGGTTTGGGCTCCTTTTTCTGTTGATCTTTTTTGGTTGGTTCTATTTTTTTCAAGGGATTGGGAGGTAATAACTTGGAAGAATTTATAGAATCGCGCTTCCTTTGGTCCTCCATGGCCTCTTCTGGCTCCACGTCCAAATCTATAGGGTTTTCCACCCCTCGAATGGTGACCAGTTTAATGTTGTTGTCGTCCTCATCAAAAATGTCGTCCTTGGTCATAATTCTTTCCTTCCCACGCCAAATAAAACCTTTTAGCAACCTACTGTTTTCAGGAAGTTCCTTTTCGGGAAAAATATCGCCATCAGGATTGGTAATAAAGGTAATATCCTCTATCTCATTATTTGTAAGGGTCATTCTAATGGCGCTGCATATGGTCTTGTCTATTCCAATTAGTTCTTGGTCATCATTGTACATATAATAGATGACCTCGGTGTTTTTTACAAGGTCGATAAGACTTAATTTGTTGTCTATAAATTTCCCGAATAGATCCATGCCTTTGGCCTGATTATAACCTACTTTACCTACCGTATCCAAGGAAATTATAAAGGCATTATTGATAACTTTTAAAGAGTCCAATTTTTCGGTTTCCAAGTCGGATAGTAAGTGGATACTGTCTCCAGTCATCTGATTTTCTCCATTCCAAATAATAGGATTGGTAATTAATTCGGTAATACCCGTTTTTTGGTTAAAATGAATGGAATCGCACTTACCACTTAGATCGGTCTTGTAGAATTTTGCATTTCTAAATGCCCTAAGGATACGTTGTTCTGGTTTGCCCGTAATCATTAGGGTGTCGCCGTGCATATAGAGGGAATCCTGTTCCACCAGATTAATGGAAACGGCCCTTTTAGTGGCAAAAACGGAATCCTTGGCCTTGTACACTTCAGCATAGTGCGCCCTTATCAATCCATTGTTTATGGTATCCCTGATGGTAATATTATTTGTTGCCGATGCAAATTCTGTCTTCTTGTCAAAATACAAACTGTCCCCCGTTATTATTCGATTATTATAGTCTATTCGGGTATTTTTAATTCCGTATCCGTTTTCAATTTTGGTGTCATAGAATCCACGTTCGCAATACATTTTATAGGTTTCCCCGGTGATAGTGGATGGACCGTACAAATAAGCATTTTTAGACTCGGTATAATAATCCAATTGTTTGGAAACCAAATTGAATTCAGGGTTCACAAGGTTCACACTTTGTAAGAACTGGGATTTTTTAAGTTGTGTAAAGTAGCGTCCTATTTTACTGGTAAGGGTGTTGGAGGAATCAACTACGGTTCCGTTATGTTCATAGAAAGCCTCTTGTTTTTCCCTGTCGAACCGTAAGGTGTCTGTGGTAAGTGTCATGCTGGTATGGTTCAATACCACATTTTCCCATGCCTTGGCAAGGTTTAAATTACCGTCATAATCTATTTTGCCACTGGTCAATTGTACGGAATCTCCCTGTTTCAGTTTGATGTTTCCTATGGCCTTGAGTCTATTTTCCTTTTGGTAATATATGGCAATATCGCACCACAAATCCGCTCCTTCGTGCTCAAATTGCACCTGCCGGTCATCCTTGCTAAAGATGGCTGCCCCGGGATATTGTTTTTCATCTTTGGTAAAGTTGGCTCCATAAACAATGTTTATTTGTTTAACCTCTGCCTGGGGCTCCTGTGCCCAACTACTCCAACAAATGAATACGATTAATAATAGAAATACGGACTTAAGCAATGTTTATAATTTTGGTCAAAAATAGTATATTTTGAGGGAGGATAATATAGTTTGGGATAGTTTTAGTAAATCCCAATTAACCAAAAAGCCATCTTTTAAGATGGCTTTTGTTTATCGATATATGGTCTGGGTCCTATCCGGTCCTACCGAGACAATCTTAATAGGTACTTCCAATTCCTTTTCCAGAAACTTAATGTAGTCTATCAAGGTGTCTGGAAGTTCGTCTGACTTGCTCATTTTGGTCAAATCCTTTGCCCATCCCTTCATTTCAGTATAGACCGGGGTCACATATTCCGGTTCTATGCTATAGGGCAAATGTTTTATTTGGTTTCCTTTATAATTGTATGCAGTACACACTTTTAGGGTTTTAAACCCACTAAGCACGTCTGCCTTCATCATCATCAATTCTGTAACCCCATTAATTTCCACCGCGTATTTAAGTGCTACCAGGTCCAACCATCCGCATCGTCTTGGTCTCCCTGTGGTTGCCCCAAATTCGTTACCGACCCTGCCCATGGTTGCGCCGTCCTCATCGAAAAGTTCTGTAGGGAAAGGTCCACTGCCCACACGGGTGGTATACGCTTTAAAAATACCCAAAACGTTACCTATTTTATTGGGTGCCACACCCAATCCGGTACAGGCTCCAGCTGCAGTGGTATTGGATGAGGTTACAAAAGGATAAGTCCCAAAATCGATATCCAATAAGGATCCCTGCGCACCTTCCGCCAATATTTTTTTACCTTCCCTCTGTGCGTTGAAAATATATTCCTCACTATCTATGAAGGTCAATTTTTTTAACTCTTCTACGGCCATAAAGAAGTCGGCCTCCAATTCCTTAAGGTCATATTGTATCTCTACATTGTAAAAGCTGATCATGGCCTCATGCTTGTTGGCCAATATCCTGTACTTTTCTTTCCAGTCCGAGAATTCCAAATCGCCTACCCTCATTCCGTTCCTTCCGGTTTTGTCCATATAGGTTGGGCCAATACCTTTTAAAGTAGATCCTATTTTGGCCTTACCCTTTGAGGTTTCGGAAGCGGCATCCAGTAAACGGTGGGTGGGCAAAATTAAGTGGGCCTTTCTAGAGATAAATAATTTTGATTTAATATCTAGATTGAACTTTTTAAGATTATCCAGCTCTTTTTTAAAGATAACCGGGTCTATAACCACTCCGTTGCCAACTATGTTAACCGCAGTTTTGTGGAAAATTCCTGAAGGAATGGTATGTAAAACATGTTTTATACCATCAAATTCTAATGTGTGACCTGCATTGGGTCCACCTTGGAAACGTGCAATTATGTCATAGTTTTTTGTTAAAACATCAACTATTTTCCCTTTTCCTTCATCTCCCCATTGGAGTCCTAGTAGTAAATCTACTGCCATTATTTATGTAATTGGATTAATTATTCGTGTTCTCTTCTTTATTTCGCGTTCCGTAAAAATAGAGCGAGTGAGTATTGATCTTGATGTTGAAAACTTCCTCAATGGTCTTTTTTATACTTTGAATACGTGGATCGCAAAATTCCATAACCTCACCTGTATCGGTAAGGATAACATGGTCGTGCTGCCTGTCAAAATAGGATTTTTCGTATTGGGCCTGATTTTTTCCAAATTGATGTTTTCTTACCAATTTGCATTCCAAGAGAAGCTCAATAGTATTATACAGTGTAGCCCTGCTTACTCGATAATTTTTGTTTTTCATAGTGATATAGAGCGATTCTATATCAAAATGTTCTTCGCTATCGTAGATTTCCTGTAAAATTGCGTAGCGCTCAGGTGTTTTTCTGTGACCATTTTCCTCCAGAAAAGTGGTGAAGACATTTTTAACTATTTCTTGATTCTTATTTTCGCCCATAGCATTTACCCAGCGTTAGGGTACAAATGTACAGTTAAAATTTAAATTCTGGATACTTTATCGATGCCGTTAATGCGCTTTAGATTATCTATAACTTTTTTAAGGATAGCATTGTTTTTTACAACAAGGGTGATTCTTCCCGAGAATGTTCCACCATCCGTGCTGAAATTGATATTTCTCATATTCACATGTAAATTGCCAGAGATTACCTCGGTAATTTCACTGATCAACCCTATATTATCTATCCCGGTAAGCATTATTTCCACAGTAAATTCTTCTTGGGAAGAATCGATCCATTTGGCGGATATGATTCTGTAGGCATAGTTGGACTGCAGCGAAATGGCGTTGGGGCAGTTTTTCTTATGCACCTTAATTCCATCGTTTACGCTAACAAACCCGAATACCTCGTCACCAGGAATGGGATTGCAACACTGGGATAATTTATACTCCAACTTGTCCTCTTCCTTACCAAAAACAAGGGTGTCATATTTTGTGGTAATTTCTTCCCTGTGAATATCTTCAGGAACAGGAGTTCTTTTTATCTTATTTTTAAAGAAAGTTATAAATGCATTGCTATAGGAGGCCGCAAAATCTTTGAGCATCTGATTGTCGATAGCGCCTATACCCACTCTATAGAACAAGTCCAGACTGGTCTTAAGTTTAAAAAAGACAACCAATTTATTTATGGTATCCTCGTTAAGGTTAATTTTTTGGGATTTTAATTTACGCCTAAGGACTTCCTTGCCCTCCATAGCTGTAGACTTTTTTTCTTCCCTTAATGATGATTTTATTTTAGACCTGGCCCTTGCCGTGGTAGCGTAATCCAACCAGCTCTGACTGGGCTTGGCCGTTTCCGAAGTGAGAATATCCACTTGGTCACCGCTCTGCAATGTGGTATTCAGGGGTACCAGTTTACCGTTCACCTTGGCTCCACGGGTATGCATGCCCACTTCGGTATGTATGTTAAAGGCAAAATCCAATGGGGTTGCCCCTTTAGGAAGGGATTTTAATTCTCCCTTGGGCGTAAATACAAAAATCTCTTTGGAATAGAGGTTAAGCTTAAATTCCTCTACAAAATCGACCGCATTGGTATTTGCATTTTCCAAGGCTTCCTGTAGTTTGTTAAGCCATTCCTCAATTCCCTGTTCTTTTTGGTTGCCGTGCTTGTATTTAAAATGTGCGGCATAACCTTTTTCGGCAATTTCATGCATTCTTTCACTGCGGATCTGAACTTCTACCCATTTGCCCTTAGGGCCCATTACAGTGATATGCAAGGCCTCATAACCCGTAGATTTGGGAGAGGAAATCCAATCCCGCAAACGGACAGGGTTAGGGGTGAAGTGATCGGTGACAATAGAATAAATCTTCCAAGCCAAAAACTTTTCGTTATGCCGGTCCGATTTGTATATGATCCGAATCGCAAATTTGTCATAAATCTCATCGAAGGATACATTTTGAACCTTCATTTTTCGGCGAATGGAAAATATGGATTTCATTCGGCCCTTAATGTAGTAATTAAGGTTTTCTTTATCCAATGAGTCGCTGATCACACCGGAAAAAGCATCGATATAGGCCTGCTGTTCTTCTTTGGACTCTTCAATCTTACCTAAGATGTCCTCGTATACCTCTGGCTCTGTGTATTTAAGGCTAAGGTCTTCCAGCTCCGTTTTAATATTGTATAGCCCAATCCTATGCGCTAAAGGTGCGTATATGTACAAGGTTTCCGAGGCTATCTTCACTTGTTTATGCTCTGGCATGGAATCCATGGTGAGCATATTGTGATATCGGTCCGCTATCTTTATAATGATTACCCGTACATCGTCATTAAGGGTTAGGAGCATTTTTCTAAAATTCTCCGCCTGTTGGGAAATGTTCATATCCTTTTTCAGGTGGGCAATCTTAGTGAGTCCGTCTACGATCCTAGCCACGGTCTCGCCAAACAAGCGTTCTATGTCCGCCAGGGTATATTCGGTGTCCTCAACAACATCATGGAGTAGTGCGGATGCAATGGAAACTGCGTCCAGACCCATTTCTGAAGCCACAATTTTGGCTACGGCTATGGGGTGGAAAACGTATGCTTCTCCCGATTTCCTTCTCTGGTTTTTGTGGGCATCTACGGCAATATCAAAGGCAGAGCGTATCAATTTCTTATCCTCATCGGTAAGACTTTGATAGCTTATGCGGAGCAATTCCTTGTATTGCTTCGCTATTTCCTTGTTTTCTTTCTCTATTGCAGCTTCGGTCATCATAAATTAAAAATAGCACAAACTATAATAGTAGACAACAAAAATTATGCCTTTAAGTTCTGAATTCTGGACATTAGGGTTGGGTGTGAATAGTGCATAAAAACATAAGCAGGATGAGGAGTTAGATTGCTTAGGCTATTCTTGGATAATTTTTTCAAGGACGTTATTAGAGGTTTGGGGGCAAAAGTCTCTTTTGCAAAATCATCTGCCTGATATTCGAATTTTCTGGACATGGCGTTCATGACCAATCCGGTTATTTCGGATATAGGACTATATAGTATTCCAAAGCCGATAAGTGCTGCATGAAAACTGGGTTGCGAAACACCGATAGCCAAAGATACTTCCGGATTATTTATAAAAATGGATAGGATAAATAGGGTGAAACCAGTAAGTAAAATAGAGGCTGATAAATTGAAGATGATGTGTTTTCTTTTGTAATGTCCCACTTCATGCGCCAGCACCGCTACAATTTCGTCTTCTTCAAGGTCGTTGATCAAGGTATCGTAAAGGGTTATTCTCTTTTCTTTGCCAAATCCAGAAAAATAAGCATTGGCCTTGGTAGATCTTTTTGATCCATCTATCACAAATATATTTTTTAATTCAAATCCCACGTTTTTGGCGTAAGTTTCGATTTTACTTTTTAAACTACCTTCTGCCAAGGGAGTTTGCTTGTTAAAAAGAGGTACTATCAATTTGCTGTAGAACAGGTTCATGAAAAGCGAAAAAACAGCTATAAGGACCCAGGCATAAACCCAAAAGTTGGTGCCCGCCCATTGAAAAAACCAGATGATCAATGCCAGAATTCCACCTCCAATTACCATCATCATGATCCAACCTTTAATTTTATCTGTCCAGAATAATTTTTTGGTGCTCTTGTTAAAGCCGAATTTCTCCTCTATTACAAAGGTGTGGTAATAGGAAAAAGGGGTTGTAACAATATCATTGCCGATCATTATTATTCCGAAAAAAATAAGGGCAATCAAAATTGGGTTATCGCTGAAACTTCTGGCAATGGTATCTATCCATTCAAATCCCCCAAAAATCAAAAACATTAAGGTAAGGCATAGTGAGAAGACAGAACTTGCCATCCCAAAACGATAGTTGGTTTTTTTATACTCTTGTGATTTTCTGTATTCCTCCTTATCGAAAACGTCGCTTAGTTCATTGGGAACAACATCGGTATAGCGCTTGGCATTTAAATATTCCAGCACGGTTTCAATTATAAATTGAATCAATAAAATGGCAATTATGATATAAAATAGGATGTTACTGTTCATTTAAATAACTAATGGATTTCAATATTATATTATGCTGCAGTTTTGTGGACGCCGGTTCTTTCTTTAAATTCCCCTTTGCCTCCTAGCCTCAAAGATAAGTATTGCTGCTGATACGGAGACATTCATGGAGTCTATTTCTCCATGCATCGGAATTATAATATTTTGGGTAGACTTGTTGAGCCATTGCTCGGATAGGCCGGTAGCTTCCGTTCCAACCACAATTGCCGTGCCTTTGGTAAAATCCACTTCTGTATATGGCTTGGAGGCACTTAATGCTGCACAGTTGATAGCGATATTGCGATTAACTAAGAATTGGATAATTTCAGGTGTGAATCCCAAGGCTATCTTGGTAGTGAACACACATCCTACACTGGAACGGATTATATTTGGGTTGTAAAGGTCGCCTTTGGGATTGGCAATAATTACGGCATCCAGGCCGGCAGCATCCGCGGTTCGAAGAAGAGCACCAATATTGCCTGGTTTTTCAGGGGCTTCCGCGACCAAAACAAGTGGACTGTCGTTCTTAAATTTTAAAGACTCCAGAGAATGCTCCCGTGCTACTGCTATGGCCAATATTCCCTCTGTAGTATCCCTATGTGCCAATTTCTGAAATATATCCTTGGATATGGCAATTACTTCGGGAACTGGGGAAATACCCTGTATTAATTCCCAAATAGTATCGTCGGTAACCAGCTCCGGATAGAAAAGAATGGTCTTTAAGGTATACTGTCCCTTAATGGCGAGCTGTAGCTCCTTGATGCCTTCAATAACAAAAAGCCCATTTTTTTTTCGTTCACGGGATTTCTCCTTTAATGCTATTGTATTCCTTACCAAGGGGTTGTGAATACTGCTGATCTCTTTTATATAGCCCATTGGTGCAAAAATAATATATTATGTTAACTTAATTATAGTTTTGCGACCAATGGGGCAACTAAAATAATAAGGATGAAATATGTAATTGTAGTACTGTTATTGGCTAGTACGCTATCTTGTAAAATGGAAAACAAAACAAAGGAAGTTGAAGTGGAATTGGCCGAACCTAAGACAGTAACAAAGATTGACCAGGATCGATATCCAGAAGCATTAATAAAGGTTTTTGAAGCCCATGGGGGGTTGGCGAACTGGAAAAACAAGAAGACTTTGGTATTTAAGCAAGGGGAAGAGCTCCATACTTTGGATCTTAAAACTAGAATGGATAGGGTGGACGGACCAGCTTATTCCCTAGGATACGACGGTGATAAGGTATGGCTGGTCAACGAAGAAAATGCGTTTAAAGGTGATCCAGTGTTTTATCACAACCTCAGGTCTTATTTTTTCAACATGCCTTTTGTGTTGGGGGATAAAGGTATTGTTTATGCTGAAACGGAAGATTTGGTACATGAAGGTGTCAGTTATTCCGGAATTGCCGTAAGTTTCAATTCGGGAATAGGCACCTCCTATAAGGATGAGTACTTTTTGCACTATGACCCCAAGACTTTAAAAATGGCTTGGCTTGGATATACGGTGAGTTACAGAAGTGGTGAACGATCCGATAAAATAAGTTGGATAGGTTATCACGATTGGACGGATGTAAATGGCCTTACGGTGCCCAAAGCATTGACTTGGTACAATTCCGAGGGGCGCAAGATTAAGGAGCCCAGTAAACCGGTGGATTTTGAAGGGATAGAGATAAGCGGGCAGGCCAAGGCGTTAAGTTTCTTTGCTAAGCCCAATAACGGAATATTTGTGGAAGGAAAAGTACAAGAGTAAAAAACCGGGTGTTGCCGACCCCTGGAAATACGGGCTAAAAGGATCGGTAATAATAGTGTTTGAAGTTCCTTAATGGGTTTAGTTTGTTGCTTATTGTGTTTTGTTCAATAAACCAATGAGTATCGGCAAATAATGTTTTTCTGTTATAAGGGATTTTGTTGATAATAATTAACCAATAAGGTTACCACTGCATTGTAGCTTTTTATTCCTTCCTTCTGATTGTTGGCCTTTAGAAAAGTATTGAATATAGATTTAAAAATGGGCTCCATGGGGTTTTCATGTGCTTCCCAAAATTCGGCAATTTCTTTATAATTCTTCTTTACTCCTGGATTCAGTTTGTCGTACTGGCGTTTAAACTCCTCTTGGTCCCGATTCGCAAGGTCATTTAGGCAATAGCTAAGGGCGTAGGCGTATGCGGAGTATTTAAAATAGATATCCTCATTGCTTACGGTTGCCAAATAACCAATAAAATTGGTTTCATTTTCTGCGGAAAACCCCAACTGATGACCTATTTCATGGCCACATATAACAGGAAATCTAAAATTGGGCAATGCACTATTGGCTTGTGCTTCATTGGTGAATGGATTTAAATAGCCGCCATAACCCATATAGCTCAAAGGGATACTAAAAATGGATTTTTTTAAACTTGGGTGGTGGTAGGCAAAAAGGGGATTTTTGTTTTTTAGGGATTGGTAGCCCTCTAGGGTAAGGTCCATAATTTCTTTCTTGTTATAAGGAACTTGAACCAATTTACTGGTGTCGGCGGTTATGCTGAATTGAATTTCATTGGTTTTAAGCACTAGTTGGTCCACAAAATTCACCAAGTCTTCCTGGCTGTGTTTTTCACCCAATTCCAAGGATTGCGAAAGGGGTTGTCTATAATAATTTAATCCCCATAATAGATGAAATGTAAAATATGCCACAGATAAGACCATTGCAATATCCCGTATAAACCCCAACACGTTATTTTTAATGGCCATTCTATTCACTGTTATATATCGGACTCCCAAGATAATTAGAAGCCCGTACAGTATATCGCCTACGGAAAAAGGAATCCAGCCCATTAAGATGCGCCAAAATCCGGAAATATAGGGGTATATCCCTAAACTGTAATAGGTTTCTATAAATTCCGGGTATTGCCCTAACCATTTTACCAAGATTATTTGAGGAACCAATAAAAGGGCGGTAATATTTTTAATTTTATTATTCATCAGTTCAAAAATAGCCAATAATCTAGCATGGTTGTTTTTCTATCTGTATTTTTGAATTCATAATTTATAAATATGAATAAGGAGATAAGAGTTTTAGAGCCTAAAAATATATGGAATAAATTTGCCGATTTAAATGCTGTTCCAAGACCATCCAAGCATGAGGAACGGGTCATATCATTTATGATGGACTTTGGGAAGTCCCTTGGTCTTGAAACTACCAAGGATGCTGTGGGGAATGTGATCATTAAAAAGCCGGCATCAGGCGGGATGGAAGATAGGAAGAGCGTAATTCTGCAGTCACATTTGGATATGGTACATCAAAAAAATGCCGATACCGATTTCGACTTTAGTACACAGGGTATAGAAATGTATGTGGATGGAGATTGGGTAAGGGCAAAGGGTACCACCTTGGGAGCAGACAACGGTTTGGGTGTTGCCACCATTATGGCCCTGTTGGAGAGCAAGGATATTCCCCATCCACCTTTGGAAGCCCTATTTACAATCGATGAAGAAACCGGAATGACCGGTGCCAAGGGACTAAAGGGGGGAATGTTGAAAGGGGATATCTTGTTGAATCTGGATACAGAGGATGACGATGAAATTGATATTGGCTGTGCAGGAGGTATAGATATTACTGCGAAAGGTGTATATGGCGAAATTCCCTTGGGCGATGACTTTGCTGCCTACAAAATAGTGGTGAAAGGACTCTCCGGAGGTCATAGTGGAATGGACATCCATTTAGGACTGGGTAATGCCAATAAGATCATGAATGATTTATTGATAGTGGGGCAAAAGCAACTTGGTTTAAGGATTTCCAAAATTGACGGCGGAGGATTGCGAAATGCAATTCCAAGGGAAAGTACTGCTTTGGTAGCTATAAAAGCATCAGACGCCAAAGAATTGGATGCCTTGTTTAAAGATTGGATCAATACTTTAAAAAAGGAATTTGTAGCGACCGAGCCTAATCTTAAGATTGTTTGTGAACCTTCGCCACCTCCAAAAATGGTAATGGAGACCAAGGACCAACTGGCACTAACGGCAGCAATTAAGAACGCCCTTAATGGGGTCTATGCCATGAGCAAAACCATGAAGGACCTGGTGGAGACATCCAATAATATTGCAAGAGTGGAGGTAGGAGAGGGTCAAATAAAAATAGCCTGTCTAACAAGGTCATCCGTAGAGGCCGGTAAAATGGAATTGGCCAAAGACTTACAGAGCACTTTTGAAAAGGCTGGGTATGAAGTAACTTTAAGTGGAGATTACCCTGGTTGGAATCCCAATCCTGATTCAGATATATTGGATCTATTACGAGCAAAATACAAGGAACTTTTTAATGAACAGCCCAGGGTAGTTGCCTGTCACGCAGGATTGGAATGTGGCATTTTGGGAAAGAATTATCCTGATGTGGATATGATAAGTTTTGGACCCACTATAAAAGGCGCACATTCTCCCGATGAACGTGCAAGCATATCTTCATTGCAAAAATTTTGGAAGTTTATTTTGGAAATTCTTGCCGATATACCAAAAAAATAGTGAGATTATGGCCTTAAGGTAGTTTAGGATTTATAATGCACAGGGCTGAAAAACAATTATATAGCTTTTGGAAAAGAATTGCTCCATCTATTTAAAATGGAGCAATTTTTTTTTAGGTTAAAATGATTAAATTTCTTATATTTAAGAGAATCAAAAGCAATTTGACATGGGAATAAAAAGTTTTCAGGGTCCTAGAGTTCAACAACCCAGTGAAGAAGCACCACTCAGGGTTAGTGATTATATGACCAAAAAACTGATTACTTTTAGACCTGAGCAATCTGTTGAAGAAGTAATCGTGGCCCTATTGAAGTATAAAATTTCAGGTGGACCAGTAGTGAATGATCAAAATGAATTGATTGGGATGATTTCCGAAGGAGATTGTATTAAGCATATAAGCGAAAACAGATACCACAATCTGCCAAGCTCCAATTTGAACGTTGAAGGACACATGATAAAAAATGTTGAAACCATTGACGGCAATATGAATATTTTTGATGCGGCCAATAAGTTTTTGAACGAAAAGCGCAGACGTTTTCCAATAGTGGAAAATGGAAAGTTGGTCGGACAAATTTCCCAGAAAGATATATTAAAGGCTACCTTAAAGCTTAAAGCAACAAACTGGAAATAGATTTCCTATTTGAATTTATTAGGCTGCGTAATTTTTCTTATCCTGCTACTTTTTGGATACGCACTTTATCAGTTTAACAGAATAAGAAATAAAAAACCTTGTTGATCTCCAATATAGAGGCCAACAAGGTTTTTTGTTTTTTGTTATACAATTATTGGGCTATCCCAGTAATTTCCAGATCAAAAATTAATTTGGCATCTGGGGGAATAGGGCCATAACCGGCTTCACCATAGCCTAAATGGGACGGTATAAATAAACGAACCTTGTCTCCAACCTTCATTTGCATAAGGCCTTCCTTAAAGCCTGGGATTATCCTGGCTTCTGGGCTGTAGTCCATTGGAATGGCTTCGTAACCGCGACCTTGTTTTCTGGCCTCCTGATAAACGCCATATTTTTTGGCGATCTCTTCGTAATTACTGTCAAATAGTGATCCATCGGATAAATATCCGGCATATAGCACATTAACTTTTTGTCCCACTTTAGGTTGTTCTCCACTGCCCTCTACTAGGGTAAGTACTTTAAGGCCGGATGGTAGTTCTACTGCTGTATTTTCCTCTGCGGTAATTTGGGCAACGAAATCGGTTTTCATTTTCTCCATCGCCTTGATCCTTTCCTCTTCCTCGGCAAAGTAATCACTCATTACTTTTACAGCATCAAATTTTTTGGCCTCCTTGCCGTTTCTGATAATTTCAACCGTGTTCATAACCACATCGGTAACCGGTCTGTCGCCTTCTGCAGTTTTAACATTGGCAATGGAATCAACAATATCCATTCCTTTGACAACTTCACCAAATACGGTGTGTCTGCCATTTAAAAAGGGAGTTTCCTTGTGGGTAATAAAAAACTGACTTCCATTGGTGGTAGGTCCGGAATTTGCCATGGATAGGATACCGGCCTTATTGTGGGTAAGGGAGTCGTTAAATTCATCCTTAAATTTATATCCCGGATTTCCCATACCTGTTCCAGTTGGATCTCCACCTTGAATCATAAAGTCCTTAATAATCCTGTGAAAGATGATGCCATCATAATATTTTTTGCCCTTTAGGCTGTCGGTAACAAAAGGATTGTTTCCTTCGGCTAGGGATATAAAATTGGCAACGGTCAAAGGGGTCTTTTGGTACTCCAATTTAAGGAGGATTTCACCTTCGGTGGTGGTAATATCCGCAAAAATACCATCTCCCAAATCCGCATGCTTACTGGACTTGCAGCTTGAAAATGCTATGGATACTACTGCCAATAATAAATAAATTTTCTTCATTGTAATTAATTTTAATTGTTGTCTTTTTGTTTATCTATATTTAAAATGGTAATGGTGGATTTAATGGGGACGTTTACCCCAATTTTATTATTGTCCCCGTGATAACCGTAGGATAGGGAGGAAGGGAACAAAAACGTTGCACTTTCTTTCTCTTTTAAAAGTTTTATACTATTCCTTAATCCGGGAAAAAGGTCTTGTTTGTCTACCTTATAGGTTATGGTACCGATACTCTCTTTGGAATATATGGTGTCATTGCCAAAAGTCATGACATTGTATTGAAGTGTGACCAGATCATCAGTTTTCGGGTAGTAATCGGTTTGGTCGTTCTTTTCTATATAATGATACCAAGAACCGATGCCGCTGGAGAAATAGGTGTTCAAGGAGTCATTTTTAATAATTTCCATTATTTGTTTTTCTTCCTTTGCCAAAAGGTCCTTATTGCGTTCCACGGATTTTTGTAAAATACTTCCGGTTTTAACTTTAACAGGCTTACGTGGTTCTGGTCCATTACAGCTGGAGCAGGCGATAATAAGCAAAAGCAATATTAGGTGTTTCATGCGTTTAAATCAGCTTTGTATAGGGGTAGTAAGGCTTTAAATTTGTTTATGGTTTCTTCCATGGAAACATCACTTCGACCACCTGCGGCATTGGTATGCCCGCCTCCGTTAAAATTGGCCCTAGCAAATTCATTTACAGAAAAATCACCTTCAGATCTAAAAGAAATCTTGATAATTCCTTCCTCCCGGTTTTCAATGAAGATAACAGCAAAAACAATCCCTTCCAGGGTTAATCCGTAATTCACGAAACCTTCGGTATCTCCCTTTTTGTAATCGTAGGTGTCCAATTCGTCTTGCGATAAAGTGATAAAAGCCGTATTAAATTCCTCTAGGATGACCATGTTTTTTAGAGCACAGCCCAAAAGATGCAATCTACTTGGTGTATTGGTATCATATACCTTGTTGTGTGCTTCCGTATTTTTGGCTCCTTTCTCTATTAATTTGGCAACAACCAAATGTGTGCGGCTGGTGGTGGAAGAATATTTAAAAGATCCTGTATCGGTCATGATACCGGTGTATAAAGAAATTGCAAGGTCCGGAGTAATTCTTTCTACATCGTTTAGTCCTTCAATTACATTGAAAACCATTTCACATGTAGAACTCATGCTAACATCAGAGTAGGTAATCTTGGAGTAATTATCCGGTTCCTGATGGTGATCAATCATTACAAATGTGGCCGATGAACCTTCCAATAAAGGCTGTAGTTGTCCAATTCTTCCCAAGTGATTGAAATCTAAAGTAAATATTACAGTAGCATTGTTAATCAAGGATTTAGCTGCTGAGGCATCCCTTTCAAAATTGACTATTTGCTCGCTTCCGGGCATCCATTTTAAGAATTTGGGAAAATCATTGGGAACAATGATGGTAGCATCTTGGCCTTGACCTTTCAGGTAGTGCCAAAGTCCCAAGGTTGAACCAATAGCGTCTCCGTCCGGATTTTTGTGCGGTATAATTACAATTTTCTGGGGTATGTCCAACAAGCCCTTAATTGCCTTTATAATCTCTAAATTCATGCGCGCAAAGATACAATTTAATAATATATGCCATTGTTTGATAAATCTATTTTTATATTACGCACAAACCAAGGTCCCCGGAATAAATTGATAACAGCTTTATTGGGTGGGGAGAAGCCGTGGAATGGGAAGCTTGATGTTTTTATGGGATGACCAAGAAATGTGTGGATCTACCTTTAAAATAAAGCTTCCGTAAATCTTAATCTGGAACAATACATGACTAACCGCCCTGGGCTTGTGGCTTTTTATTCTTTTCAAATTACATTGGGGTAATTTTAAATGGCATTTTTTTAAGGATTCCCTTTCGGACGGAGATGTTTTTAGGAAGATAAGTCGGATTTTTTGATTTATTGGAAAGGCAGTTATGTTGGTGAAAAAAAAGTCGGATACTTGGTTATATTTGTAGGAAAACTTTTTTGATGCAGGATATACTTTTTATTGTTTTAGGACTGGTATTGTTGATTGCAGGAGGAAATTGGCTTTTAAAGGCGGCAGTGGCATTGTCCTTAAAACTCAATGTTCCGAAGATTGTTATAGGCATGACAGTGGTTTCCTTTGCAACCTCCGCACCCGAGCTAATAGTTAGTGTAAATGCTGCTTTGGAGGGTTTTCCCGATTTGGCGCTGGGTAATGTTGTGGGCTCCAATATTGCTAATCTAGGTTTGGTCCTGGCAATAACCGTCATTTTGGGCAGTATTGAAGTTAGAAAGAGTTTTTATACTACGGATTGGCCGGTTATGATGTTGGCATCCTTTTTATTCTTCGTTTTTATTTATTTTGATGGAGAATTACAGAGGTATGAAGGCTTTATTATGTTTCTTGTACTCTTTGTTTTCCTGGTATATCTATTGCGTTTTCAGAAAACGGCGGTTGTAGATGAATTGCCTGAGGATGATGTACCGTTGCCATTATATAAAACCGTGCTATTTTTAGGCTTGGGCGGACTGGCACTATGGGGAGGTTCGGAACTATTGATAAAGGGTGCAGTGGGACTAGCTACTTTCTATGGTGTTAGTGAGCGGGTAATTGCGGTAACCGTAGTGTCTATTGGGACCAGTATTCCGGAATTGGCTGCTTCCGTAATTGCGGTATTGAAGAAGGAAAAGGCCATTTCATTGGGAAATCTAATCGGGTCGAATATTTTTAATCTTTTGGCTGTTTTGGGCATTACATCTATGATTACACCTATTAAAGTGTTGGACCAGGGCTTGCTGACCAACGATATTTTTTGGATGTTGGGTACATCCTTTTTAATTCTTCCCCTAGTGTTTTTGCCCAAAGGTCTCAGGTTGGGATGGAGGGATGGAGCAATCCTTTTGTCTGTGTACGTTCTATTTGTATATTTAACAATACCCTAAAAGAAAGTAATTAATTTGGCTTATGGGAATAAGAGTCAACCTTGTAACTTTCTTAATATTGTTTTGTACCGTTGGTCATGGCCAAGAAAGTGAATTTATAAGTGGAACGCTAATCGATACGGTAAACACAGAGCCAATACCTTTTGCAAGCATTCGGGTGAAGAATAGGGCAGTGGGGGTTATTTCCAATAATGATGGTAGTTTTAGGATACCTATCAAGTTTCGGGAACTTAATGATACTTTGGAGATCACCTCAATGGGTTATGATTCTAGAGAAATTGTAATTGGCGGTTTATTATCGGATCAAATCAATCAGATATATTTAAAACCTATGCTTATCCAATTGGATGAGGTTACCTTGAGCGCGTCCAAGAAAAGGCGAAGAGGTAGAAATGACAATGATAGGCCCGTTACTGCCGAAGAGATTATTTCCAAGGCCATAGAAAAAATCCCGCTAAATTATCCCTTTAATCCACAGTCATACGTTGGCTACTATAGGGATTACCAATGGAAATCTGGAGGTTATACCAATTTGAATGAGGCAATTGTAGAGGTTTTTGACAAGGGCTTCGGGACATTGGATTATGAGGATTCAAATACAAGGATATATGAATACTCCAGAAATGCTAATTTTCCAACAGATTCCTTAAGTGAAAGGCTATATGATTATGGCGAGTACAAGACCAAGACCATCCCTAAAGCTTATTTGAATAGTTATGGGGGCAATGAGTTTGTAATACTGCGCATCATGGATGCCATTAGGAATTATAATACCTTCTCCTATTCCTATGTTGATCATTTGGATACTGATTTTGTTAAGAACCATGATTTTTCAATTGAGGACGATACCTCATTGGACGGAATGCCGCTGTTTGTAATAGATATTTATAAGCACAATAGAAAGTTTATGGTACGGGGAAAGATTTATATTTCCAAGGATAATTTTGAAATCGTTAAATTGGAATACGCTACCTATGACGCTTTGTTGGGAACCAGGAAAATAAGCAAGACCAGTAGGAAAATAGAGGATAGGTTACTTTATCGCACAGTGGTGGAATACAAGAAGGAGGACAATAAAATGTTTCCAAGTTATATTTCCTTTAGTAATAAATTTGAGGTAAAAGTGCCACCGGTTTTTACGGTCAAGAACGTGTTCGTGGACTTTGAAAAAAAGCTATTTGAAATTGCATTTAATAGGGTACCCTTGCATTTTAAGGTACTTAAGGATAAAAATTACAATATTAGTTATAAAGGTAGGGGTATGGAGATCGAGAAGGTGGTTCTTGCAGATAGTGTAACTGTTCACCTGTATCCTAAGATGAACCTTGGAGATCAGGCCATGGAGATTTTTCTTGCGGAACCGGAGGATATAGGGAAAGATGATTTTCGTGTAGTAATGGATAATATTATAGATATGGATGGGAACAAGTTGGATTTCTCTGAAACCTATTCCTTAATGCAATTCAGGGAATTTTTTGTACAACAGCGAAAACCGGTTCGTCAATATCCGGGCAAGCATCTTTATATGGACAAAAATTGGCCAATATTTCAGGATCAACCTATTGTTAAACCTGATAATTACAGTGATTTTTGGATGAATACGCCACTGCGTAACGAGGGAGCAATCATAAAGTAAAGCGTATAAAAAAAACCGCCCCTCTTTCTCAAAAGGAACGGTCGGTAAAAATAATCAACAATTATTTTTTAACTCTTTATATTTTAACGGATTTAACCGTTTTAACGATTCTTCCAGCAATTTTGTATGGATCACCGTTGGAAGCTGGTCTTCTATCTTCCAACCAACCTTTCCAGCCTTTTTGTACTGTAATGATCGGAATTCTAATAGAGGCACCCCTATCGGAAATACCATAGCTAAAGTCATGAATAGAAGCTGTTTCGTGCTTACCAGTCAAACGTTGTTCGTTGAACTCTCCGTAAACTGCAATATGTTCTTTAACAACTGGACGGAAGGCCTCACATATTTTCTCATAAACTTCTCTTGAACCACAAGTTCTTAAAGTAGTGTTGGAGAAGTTGGCGTGCATACCTGAACCGTTCCAATCGGTATCACCAAGAGGTTTTGGATGGTATTCTATATAGTAACCATGTTTTTCGGTCAATCTGTCCAACAAATATCTTGCAACCCAAATTTCATCACCTGCTTTTTTGGCACCCTTGGCGAATAATTGGAATTCCCACTGTCCACAGGCAACCTCTTGGTTAATTCCTTCGAAGTTAAGTCCGGCAGCGATACAGGCATCTGCATGCTCTTCCACCAAGTCACGCCCATGAGTATTTAGACCACCAACAGAACAGTAGTACATACCTTGAGGTTTTGGATACCCACCTCTAGGGAAACCCAAAGGAAGTTCAGTTCTTGTATCCATAATGAAATACTCTTGCTCAAATCCAAACCAGAAATCATTGTCTTCATCTTCAATAGTAGCCCTACCGTTAGATACGTGTGGGGTACCATCGGCATTCATGACCTCGGTCATTACTAAGTAACCATTGATACGATGTGGATCAGGATAGATTGCTACGGGCTTTAACACACAGTCAGAAGATCCTCCTTCGGCCTGGCGGGTTGAACTTCCATCAAAAGACCAGATTGGGCAATCTTCCAATTTACCACTGAAATTTTCCTCAACCTTAGTTTTACTCCTCATGTTTTGTGTGGGCTCGTACCCGTCCAACCAAATGTATTCTAATTTAGACTTGCTCATAATATGTATTGTTGATTTTTATTATTAACGCAGACAAAAATAATAATTTTCACCATATATGCCATTTTTTAGTGGGTTAAATGATAATAATGTTGATATTTTTTTGGAGACCCCTATTTTTTTGGGGGTATATTATTAAATATGTATTTTATGTGGATTATTTTAATGAATTGTTATTTTTGTCAAAAAATGAATTTATGTCAAATCAAAGATTTAAGGCCATAGCAAGCAGTCATACCAGGAGTGAAATAAATGTGGAAGAAACCGGTAGGCGTTCGGAATATTTTGGGATGAATGTGTTCAATGAGGAACGAATGTTACAGTATTTGACCAAGGATGCTTATGATAGGGTGAAGGCAGCCGTTGTGTCCGGAGTAAAAATAGATAGAAAAGTTGCCGACCAGGTAGCGGAAGGAATGAAGACCTGGGCAATATCCATGGGGGCAACACATTATACCCATTGGTTTCAACCGCTTACTGGAACCACTGCGGAGAAACATGATGCTTTCTTTGATTTTTCGCCCGAAGGAAGGGTGATGGAAAAGTTCGGTGGTGGCCAGTTGGTGCAGCAGGAGTCGGATGCCTCCAGTTTTCCAAACGGGGGGATACGCAATACTTTTGAAGCTAGGGGCTACACTGCCTGGGATCCAACGTCTCCAGCATTTCTTTACGGCACCACCCTGTGTGTACCAACAGTTTTTGTAGCATATACCGGGGAAGCCTTGGATAACAAGGCTCCACTTTTAAGGGCGTTGAATGCCATGGATGAGGCGGCTACTGCGGTAGCCAAATTTTTTGATAAGAATGTTAGCAAAGTATACGCCACCTTAGGTTGGGAACAGGAGTATTTCTTAATAGACAAGTCCTTGGCTTTTTCGCGACCCGATATCAGTTTGGCAGGCCGTACTTTAGTGGGTCAAAGTGCTGCAAAAGGCCAACAATTGGACGATCACTACTTTGGGGTTATTCCAAATCGCGTTTTAAATTTCATGAAAGATCTGGAAAGGGAATGTACCAAATTGGGGATTCCGGTAAAAACTAGACACAATGAAGTTGCCCCCAATCAATTTGAGTTGGCACCAATCTTTGAAGAAACCAATCTTGCCGTAGATCACAATCTGTTGCTCATGGATGTTATGGACAAGATTGCCGACAAGCATTTTTTTAAGGTGCTCTTTCATGAAAAACCTTTCAGGGGTATAAATGGTTCTGGCAAGCATAACAATTGGTCTTTGTCTACGGATACCGGTGTCAATTTGCTTAGTCCTGGGTCCACTCCCATGAAAAACCTTCAGTTTTTAACTTTTTTCGTGAACACTATAAAGGCTGTGGATAATTATGAGGAACTATTGCGTTCTTCTATTGCTTCTGCAGGAAATGACCATAGATTGGGTGCCAATGAGGCGCCTCCAGCTATCTTGTCGATATTTATAGGGGAACAACTGAATGAGGTTTTAAATGAATTGGAAGGGGTTACCAAAGGGAAATTGTCCCCTGAGGAAAAGACCGAATTAAAGTTGAACGTGGTAGGTAAGATTCCGGAAATTCTTCTGGACAATACCGATCGTAACCGTACCTCGCCTTTTGCATTTACCGGAAACAAGTTCGAGATGCGGGGCGTAGGCTCCAAAACCAATTGTGCCAAGCCTATGACGGTACTTAATACCATTGTGGCAAAGCAACTAATGGCCTTTAAAAAGGAAGTAGATCAACTGGTGGATAAAAAGGGTCTTAAAAAGGATGAGGCAATTTTTAATGTCCTTAGGGAATATATAAAAACCTCCAAAAGAATCAGGTTCGAGGGCGATGGTTACAGCGAGGTTTGGGAAAATGAGGCCAAATCCAGGGGCTTGAGCAATAACAAGAACACCCCAAAGGCATTGCAGGTGCTTACCTCCAAGGAAAGTTTGGCATTGTTCAAGTCCATGAATGTCATGAGCGAAATTGAGGTAAGGGTTCGGCAAGAGGTGGAATTGGAGGAGTATATTCTACATATTCAAATTGAAGGTAGGGTCTTTAATGAGCTTGCTTACAGTTATATTATTCCCGCAGCAGTGGAGTATCAGAATAAATTGATAAAAAATGTGGTAGGGTTAAAAGAAATTTACGGTGCCGCCCACAAGAAAATGTCTGAAAGTCAATTGGATATTGTCGAGCGTATTTCCGAGCATATCCGAGCTATTAAAATCAAGACCGATGCTATGGTGGATGAAAGAAAGAAAGCCAACAATATGTCCGATATTAACAAGAAAGCCTTTGCCTATTGTGATAATGTTCGTCCTTATTTTGATGAAATACGTTACCATTGTGATAAATTGGAACAATTGATTGGTGACGAATATTGGCCTCTAACCAAATATCGGGAACTTTTGTTTATTAAATAATTTGGACATTTATAAATTATTGTATTAAAAGCCCGCAATTAGTGGGCTTTTTTTTATGGATTCTCCTATTTTTGTCGCAAACTTTTATTCATGAGCTCATCCAACAGCAAACGATACGATCAAAGAGGGGTTTCTGCTTCCAAAGAAGACGTGCACAATGCCATAAAAAATATTGATAAGGGATTGTTTCCCAAGGCCTTTTGTAAAATTGTTCCCGATTATCTTACCAATGATGAGGAGTACTGTTTGGTGATGCATGCAGATGGTGCCGGAACTAAATCCTCCTTGGCCTATATGTATTGGAAAGAGACAGGTGATATTTCTGTGTGGAAAGGAATAGCACAGGATGCCCTGATCATGAATGTGGACGATCTGATATGCGTTGGGGCTACGGACAATATTATGTTGTCCTCTACCATTGGGAGAAACAAGAATTTAATTCCGGGAGAGGTCATATCCGCCATAATCAATGGTACGGAAGAGCTGATCGAGGATTTGGAAAAACACGGAATTACGATAAGGTCAACCGGAGGGGAAACTGCAGATGTAGGGGATTTGGTACGTACCATTATCGTGGATTCCACCGTAACGGCAAGATTAAAAAGGAGTGGCGTGATCAACAATGCCAATATAGAAGCTGGAGATGTAATAGTTGGCTTATCTTCTTCCGGACAGGCTAGCTACGAAAAGGAATATAATGGCGGTATGGGGAGTAACGGACTTACCTCTGCCAGACATGACGTTTTTGCCAAATACTTGGCAGAAAAATATCCTGAAAGCTACGATGCCGCTGTTCCTGAAGACTTGGTGTATTCCGGTAATGTGAAGTTGACCGATGAAGTCCCTGACTCCCCCTTGAATGCGGGAAAATTGGTATTGTCCCCAACCCGGACATATGCCCCTATTGTTAAAAAAATTCTGGACAAATACACTGCCACCGATATCCATGGAATGGTGCACTGTAGTGGTGGCGCACAGACCAAAATTCTTCATTTTGTAGACAACCTCCATATTGTTAAGGATAACCTATTTCCCGTTCCTCCGTTGTTCAAATTAATTCAAGAACAATCAGGGACCGACTGGAAGGAGATGTACCAAGTTTTTAATTGTGGACATAGATTGGAATTATACGTAAATCCTGCTATTGCCAAAGACCTTATTACTATTTCGGAAGGTTTTGGGGTTTCGGCCCAAATTGTAGGTAGAGTAGAAGATAATTCTGTTAAAAAGCTCACAATTAAAAGCGAGTTTGGAACCTTTGTGTATTAAGGTATACGAATACCCTTTTTCCTACGTTGTTTTATAAAGAAATTACGTTATGGAAAGAAAGCAGTTTTTAAGGACCTTAGGTACCGGAGCGGCATTTGCCCTTACTTTTCCCTGCTTACATGGTTGTTCATCGGATAGCGATGAAGTTATAGATCCCAAACCCGTACCAACGGGGGTGGATTTTACCATTGATTTAAGTTCGGCAGAAGGTGCCAAATTGCAGAAC
The DNA here is from genome assembly GCF_000733925.1 of Arenibacter algicola. Lineage (NCBI taxonomy): Bacteria > Pseudomonadati > Bacteroidota > Flavobacteriia > Flavobacteriales > Flavobacteriaceae > Arenibacter > Arenibacter algicola. Next base: position 1,169,544 of record NZ_JPOO01000003.1, on the reverse strand, counting down.
AATGGCGATTTCATAATCAAGGATTATGTGGTCGTTGTAAAAAACCTTGAGGGTAATTTTGTTGCAGCAAGCCAAATCTGTAGTCATCAACAGACCGATGGGATAAGTTTTAAAACGGATAATGGAGGCTATTTCAGGTGTTCCACACATGGTTCCACCTTTAGTCAGACCGGTACCCCTTTAAATCAAATTGGTAATGATGTCTCAAAACCTCTTAAAATATTTAAAACGGAGTTAGACGGACAGATCCTTCGTGTTTTTGAATAACCAAAACTTTTTTTAACCTACTTGCTTACATGGGATTTTCCTTAAAATCATTGTTCGGACTCTTAATTTTTGTCTTATGGCCATTTTCTGTGCTATCTGTTTGCACTAGGAAGTCGTTCACAATTCGCGTATTAAGTAAGGCCGTTACGGTTAATGTTTTTTGGATTATATTGAGTGGATCTAGACTCTACAATGACCATAAACTAATCCTAGACAAAAAGAAAAAAAGTTCCATTTTTAATTTTGTGCTAGGGTGAGGGTTTTATTTTCTCTTTTAATAGGTTTTATGGCCCTAATGGGTCATGGCCAGGAGCTTAAGTATGTTACCGTTCAGCGATCGGTGAACTTAATGGGCGATAAATTTGATATTACCGTAGTGGCCGATAATGAGGAAATAGGCTATATAAATATTGAAGAGGCTGTTTCTGAAATAAAAAGGATAGAAAAACTGATATCTTCATGGGACGAGGAATCGGAAACTTCAAAAATCAATAAAAATGCCGGAATAAAACCGGTGAAGGTGAGTGTAGAGCTGTTCAAGCTAATTGAAAGAGCAAATCAGATTTCGGAAATTACCAATGGTGCATTTGATATTACATATGCCGGATTGGATAAGATCTGGAAGTTTGATGGCGCCATGAAATATAAGCCTACCAAGGATGAAATTATAAAATCCGTAAGCAAGGTGGGGTATAAAAAAATTATTCTGGATGAAATAGATCATACGGTCTTCCTTCAATTGAAAGGGATGAAAATAAGTCTAGGAGCAATAGCAAAGGGCTATGCTGCCGATATGGCGAAAGAACTATTGGTGGGGAAGCAGGTTCGCGCAGGAGTTATCAATGCTTCCGGTGACCTAACTACATGGGGTACCAAGGCTACAGGGGAAAAGTGGTTGATCGGCATTGCAAATCCACTTAGCAAGGACAAAATATTTTCGTGGCTGCCAGTTCTGGAGTCATCTGTTGCTACTTCCGAGAGTTACGATAAATACATCACTTTTGAAGGCAGGAAATATTCGCACATTCTTGATCCCCGGACCGGAAACCCTATTTCGGGAATAAATAGTGTATCGGTATTTTCCAAAACCGCTGAATTGTCTGATGCCCTGGCAACGGCTATTTTTGTACTGGGAGTTGATTCGGGAATGGCACTCATAAACCAATTAAAGGGAACCGAGGCCATTATTGTGGACGGTAATAACAAAATGCACAAAAGCAGCGGAATTTTATTCAATTGAGTCCTAATTAATATATCCTTCCCTCTTGAGTTCGTTCTTGTCCTCTATTTTTTTGGAACACCCATTTTTAAGAAGATAGACCGTATCGCTTACAGCTAAAATATCATTGTAAAAATGATCGGTCAGGATTATATTACTCCTTTTCTTTACCTGGCGGATAAGGGCCATGAATTTCTCCACATATATTGGTGCAATGAATGAAAACGGTTCGTCCAGAAGTATAATTTCCTTGTTGGACATGAGCACCAAGTAAGCTTCGATAACCCTAATTTCCCCGCTGGACAAATCTTTTATTCTCGCCCTGTCGTACTCTTTAAAACTTTGGAAAAGATTAATGAATTGCTCCCATGAAACATTGAAGAGTCCAAAGGCATGGCTAATACTTAAATGCTTTGGCAAAAGGGCATATTGGGGTAGGTAACCTATTTTTCTTGTTAAGTACAAGGGTCTCGGAAGGCACTTTCCATTGTTGCGGATATTCTTGTATTTGGGTTGTAGATCCCCAAATATAATTCTCAACAAGGAAGTTTTTCCACAGCCATTTCTTCCAAGGATTCCGGTAACCTTTCCGCGTTCCGACTTAATGTAAATTCCGTACAGGACCTTTCTTCCATCAAACTCCAAATCAACACTGTCTATTTCCAAAGTCAAAATAAACGGATGAACTTAATGAATAATACGGTTATGAGGGTGTCTAGGAGGAATGAAATTAAGATAAGAACTGTTTTGGACAAGCCGAAATTTTGATAAAACGTTAAACGTTTTCGCAATGCTATGTCAAAATAAAAAAGGAAGACCCCTAGATAGAACAATATCTTGGAACTCAGGATCATGGCATTAAGGTGGGAAATCTTAAAAATAACACTCCCGCTAAATAGCATAAAAACGGTAATGAGAAAGGATATCCAAAGATAGGGCCTGGCGAAGTGAAAACTCAATTGATAGGTTCTGAAATTGAAAATTGAATTCATCTATTGAATAGGATATGCTTAAATGTACAAAATTATCGTAAATTCGCAGTCCAAGTGTAGATTGTATATGATAGATAAATTAAACATAGTAAAGCAACGTTTTGATGAGGTTTCGGACCTTATTATCCAGCCTGGTGTTATTGCTGATCAGAAGCGTTATGTGGCACTAAACAAGGAATATAAGGATTTAAAGCAACTTGTGGATAAGAGGGATCTTTATTTGGAGCTGACCAATAATATATCCGAGGCAGAGGAGATACTGTCCGATGGCAGTGATCCTGAAATGGTGGATATGGCCAAAATGCAATTGGAGGAGGCCAAGGGAAAATTGCCCAAATTGGAGGAGGAGATTAAATTGATGTTGATTCCTAAGGATCCAGAAGACTCTAAAAACGTAGTGGTAGAGGTAAGGGCAGGTACCGGAGGGGACGAGGCCAGTATTTTTGCAGGCGATCTTTTTAGAATGTATACCAAATATTGCGAGTCCAAAGGATGGAAGACTAATGTTATTGACCTAAGCGAAGGTACAAGTGGGGGCTATAAGGAAATTCAGTTCGAGGTTACGGGCGAGGATGTGTATGGTACCCTTAAGTTTGAAGCCGGGGTGCATCGGGTGCAGCGCGTTCCACAGACCGAAACCCAAGGAAGGGTGCATACCAGTGCCGCAACTGTAATGGTGCTTCCCGAGGCAGAGGATTTTGATGTGCAGATAGATCCCAAGGACGTGCGGATAGATTTTTTCTGTTCCTCGGGACCAGGAGGTCAATCCGTAAACACCACCTATTCCGCCGTACGTTTAACCCACCTTCCAACAGGTTTGGTGGCCCAATGTCAAGATCAGAAATCACAGCATAAAAATAAGGAAAAGGCATTTAGGGTATTACGCTCACGATTGTACGATATGGAATTGGCAAAAAAACAGGAAGAGGATGCTGCCAAGAGAAATTCCCAGGTAAGTAGTGGTGACCGTTCAGCTAAAATTAGAACCTATAATTACCCACAGGGAAGGGTAACCGATCATAGGATCGGATTAACGCTTTACGACCTTCAAAACATTATTAATGGCGATATTCAACGTATCATAGACGAATTAAGTCTAGTCGAGAATACAGAGAAATTAAAGGAAGCCTCTGAGATATTTTAATTCCTATGACCACTGATTTCTTAGTTGGACAAATTCGAAAAAAGGAATCCTTTCTTTGTATAGGGTTGGATACGGACTTGGATAAGGTTCCAAAGCATTTATTGCAGGAGGAAGATCCTATTTTTGCTTTTAACAAGGCTATAATTGATGCTACACACCATTTATGTGTTGCCTATAAGCCCAATACCGCCTTTTATGAAGCTTATGGGATAAAAGGATGGCAGGCTTTGGAAAAAACCATCAACTACTTAAATATCAATTATCCTGAAATATTTACTATTGCAGATGCCAAACGCGGGGATATTGGTAATACCTCCACCCGCTATGCCAAGGCCTTTTTTGAGGATTTAGGATTCGATTCTGTGACCATTGCACCTTATATGGGAAGGGATTCCGTGGAGCCATTTTTGGCTTTCAAGGATAAGCATACCATATTATTGGCATTGACTTCCAATATGGGGGCGTTCGATTTTCAAACAAAAATGGTAGATGGAAAGGAGTTGTACAAACAGGTGCTGGAGATTTCCAAGACCTATGAAAATTCGGAAAATTTAATGTACGTTGTAGGAGCTACCAAAGCGACTTTTTTGACGGAAATAAGAAATATTATTCCAGATAGTTTTCTTCTTGTTCCGGGGGTAGGGGCACAAGGTGGTAGTTTATCTGAGGTGTGCAAATATGGAATGAGTGATAATGTAGGTCTTTTGGTAAACTCCTCCAGGGGAATTATTTATGCCTCGGATAAAGAAAATTTTGCCCAAGCTTCTGCCGAAAAAGCAAAAGAATTACAGCAGGCAATGAGTTTGGAACTTAAAAAACGCTAAGTTCTTAATTTGCCAGGGTTTGAATGATTTTTTGGATTTTTGCAGCTTTCAATTCAAAAAATTCGGCAAGTTTTGAATCTGAGTGTTTTTTACTTGTTGCCTTGTCCATGAAACTTTTGTATTGATATTCCAAGAAGCTTATTTCTTTTGAACCGTTGGTCAACGGGGTAACCGAGCCAACTTTGCAATATTGATTTTCCATATAATTTTTTTCTTACAAATATAGCTGGAATCATGGTTTAATTGGGGATGTCTGAAAGTGCATTTGTCTAATAATCAGGTAATTTGTCTATTATTTAACCTTGTTTTAATAATGGAAAGTACATTTTGATTTTTTTAATCCGCTTCAAGTGTATTGGAATTAACACTACATTTATAAAAAATGAATATTGATAAGTTATAATATACATAGCCATAATACCTCTAACAAATGGGTGACTTTTGTACATGGTGCAGGAGGCAGCTCCACTATTTGGTATAAGCAGCTTAGGGAATTTAAAAAGCATTTTAATGTACTTCTCTTGGATCTAAGGGGTCATGGGAACTCTAAGATACATCTAAAGGATGCCTTTAAGAATAAGTATACTTTTGATAATATAACTGAGGATATATTGGAGGTGATCAATTTTGAAAAGATTGAAAAATCCCATTTTATTGGAATTTCCCTGGGCACAATTCTAATTCGAAATTTGGCAGAGAAACATCCCCATCGGGTAGAAAGTATGATTATGGGAGGGGCCATTATGAAATTGAACCTTAGGTCCCAAATATTGATGAGGCTTGGCGTTATTTTAAAATCTATAGTCCCTTATTTATGGCTGTACAAATTTTTTGCCTTTGTAATAATGCCCAATAAGAACCATAAGGAATCACGATTACTTTTTGTTCGGGAGGCCAAAAAATTATACCAAAAGGAATTCATTCGTTGGTTTAAGTTAACATCGGAGATCAATCCGCTACTTCGTTTTTTTAGAACTGTAGATATAAGAATCCCTACTCTTTACGTAATGGGAGCAGAGGACTATTTGTTCTTGCCCACGATTCAGCAAATTGTGTTGGATCATAAAAGTGCCGAACTTATAGTAGTCCAGAACTGTGGGCATGTAGTAAACGTAGAGCAGCCACAGTTTTTTAATGATACCGTAATAGAATATCTTTTGGTAAAATAATTTTAGACTTTTTAAAGGGAAATAACTCAAATTAGATCCTAAATTATCATTGAATCCAATTGAATGTTGGGCACAAACAATCTGATGCCAAACAAAAAAACCGGTGCTCCCACCGGTTTTAAACTAACTAACTCAAAAAATACTAACTCAAATTCTTTAGGTATATCTGTATTGCTTTTCTAGCAAATTAAAGGTTGTAATGTGTGCTTGTTTAAATGTAACGTAAAGTGTTGGGATTTATTGTGTAAAATACCTATAAATTGTTCATTTTTAATCCTGTAGGGCAAAAACTTTTCTCAGCACATCCGTGGTTCTTGACGAAACCTTGTTCCTAATCTCCTTTTCTTCAAGAGCAATCATGGTAAATACACCATTCAAGGCCTCTTGGGTAACGTAATCTGTAAGGTCCGGATTTACATTATTGGTAAGGGGAATGTTGTTATATCTAGTAATTAGGTTGTTCCAGATCTTATCTGCTCCAACTTTTTCAAAGGAATTTTTGATTACGGGGTTAAATTTATTGTACAGTTCTGTTTGTGTGGCATTGGTAAGGTATATGGTTGCAGCATTGTCCGATCCCAAAAGAATGTTTTTGGCATCGCTAAAGGTCATTCCCTTAACCGCATTTACAAATATAGGTGTAGCTTCACCAACTGCATCCTCTGCGGCCCGGTTCAGTATTTTTAGCCCTTCATCGGCTAAGCTGGACAGGCCAATGTCCCTGAGGGTCTTGTCCACTTTCTGTAATTCCTCGGGAAGCATAATTTTCACCAGTTCGTTGCCAAAGAAACCATCGGTTTGGGTTAGTTTACTTACCTGTTTGTCGATTCCCATATTAAGGGCTTCCTTTAATCCGTTTGCAATTTCGTCATTGCCAAGAGTACCTCCCTGGGGCAATTGATTGACCACCTGTTGTAATTCCGAACATCCAATAAATTGAAATAGGATTATGGCTAATATGAATTTTTTCATTTTAAAAATTTAGAGTTATTACTATAACCTATACCGTCGGGATTTAGTATTTGGTTTATGAGAAAATTACGGTTTTGTTATTGTAGACCATGGTCTTTCTGCTAATATGAAGCTTTACCGCTCTGGAAAGTACAATTTTCTCCAAATCCCGTCCCTTGGTTATAAAGTCCTTGATGCTATGGGCATGGGTTACGGTAGTAACGTCCTGCTCTATAATGGGACCGGCATCCAATTCCTCGGTAACGTAATGACTGGTGGCACCTATAATTTTAACACCCCTCTCAAATGCGGCATGGTATGGCTTTGCGCCGGCAAAGGCAGGTAAAAAGGAATGGTGAATATTGATAATCTTATTGGGGTAGTTGTCAATAACCTTGCTGGTTACGATTTGCATATATCTGGCCAATACAATAAAATCTATTTGATATTCTTTTAAAAGTTCCAATTGCCTATTTTCGGCTTCATCTTTTGTGCTTTTCGTTACAGGTACATGAAAAAAGGGAATTTCGAATTGATTGGCTACGTATTCCAAGTCACTGTGATTGCTAAGGATAAAGGGTATTTCAACCTCTAATTCACCTATATTGTACCTACTTAATAAATCGTATAGACAATGATTGTATTTGGAAACGAACAGGGCCATTTTTGGCTTTACGGAGCCCAAATGCAAACTCCACTCCATTTGGTAGGGTTGGGCCAATTCATTTTCAAATTCCTGCTTTAAATTTTTTACGGCTGGGATGTTTTTTTCAAAATCGCTTTCCAGTCGCATAAAAAACACCCCCGCTTCTTTATCTACGTGCTGATCAATATAAATAATATTGCCTCCTTTTTTATGTATAAATCCGGTTACCGAACTAATTATTCCGGATTGGTCGGGGCAATTGATTAAGATAGTTGTCTTCAAAGTTTAACTGTTTTAGGTCGCAAAATTAGGATTTTAGGAATGAAGTACTTTAGTTGAGGGGTATTTTTATAAAATTCTAATTTTATCACTATAATTTTTGCGTTTTTGTTAAATTGCACCCAAATAATGGTCCTTTTTTTGTCTATTAAAAAGAGAGTACTCTCCTAATATATTTCCTTCAATAACCGCATTGAGGAGTGATTATGAAAAAGGGTATTTATTAGGTCGATTAAAGGGTGTTAGAATTATAGTTATGAAGCAGAAGCCGCCATATATTCCTAAAAATAAAGTTCGTATAGTTACGGCCGCATCCCTGTTTGATGGTCATGATGCCGCGATTAACATGATGAGGCGTATTATTCAGTCTACCGGTGTGGAAGTGATTCATTTAGGTCATGATCGCAGTGTGTCCGAAGTAGTAGATTGTGCCATACAGGAGGATGTAAATGCCATTGCCATAACTTCATACCAGGGAGGGCACATGGAGTATTTCAAGTATATGCACGATCTTTTACTGGATAGGGGGGCGGACCACATTAAGATTTTTGGCGGTGGCGGAGGGGTAATTCTTCCTGCAGAGATTAAAGAATTAATGGATTATGGGATAACCAGAATATATTCCCCAGATGATGGCAGGACTATGGGGCTACAGGGAATGATAAATGATTTGGTACGGCAAAGTGATTTTTCCATTCCCAATTTTAAAATTCCCGAGGGCCGGTCAATGGTTCAATTATTAAAGGAAAGGAATGTAAATGCCATAGCACGACTTATTACCTTGGCCGAAAATAGACATGAGGACTTTGTAAAGGTTTTTTCTGGTTTGTCAATATCCAAAAGTGCTGTGCCCGTACTGGGTGTAACAGGGACAGGAGGCGCGGGAAAATCGAGTTTGGTAGATGAATTGGTAAGAAGATTTTTGTTGGATTTTCCTGATAAGACCATCGGAATCATCTCTGTTGATCCGTCCAAAAGGAAAACCGGAGGTGCTTTGTTGGGAGATCGTATTCGGATGAACGCCATTAACGATTCTCGGGTCTATATGAGATCGCTTGCTACCAGACAGTCGAATTTGGCATTATCCAAACATGTGGACGAGGCCATTCAGGTCCTAAAAGTGGCAGGATTCCATTTGATTATTTTGGAGACTTCAGGCATCGGTCAGTCCGATACGGAGATAATTGAACATTGTGATGTTTCCTTATATGTTATGACGCCCGAATTTGGGGCTGCCACCCAGTTGGAAAAAATAGATATGTTGGATTTTGCGGATATTGTTGCCATTAATAAGTTCGATAAAAGAGGGGCTCTGGACGCTCTAAGGGATGTAAAAAAGCAATATGTACGCAATCATGGACTTTGGGAGGCCAATCACGATGAACTGCCTATTTTCGGGACCATAGCTTCACAGTTCAATGATCATGGCATGAATCGTTTGTATAAGTCCGTAATGGATAAATTGGTTTCAAAAACAGGAACAGCCCTAAATTCCCAATTCCAAGTTGGAAATGGCGATGAAGAGAAGGTTTATATAATTCCCCCTCCTCGCACACGTTATTTGTCTGAAATAGCCGATGGCAATCGTGCCTATGATAAAAAGGTCCTTAAACAAGCCGAGTTGGCCCAAAAGTTATATGGTATTTTTAAGACCATTCAAGCCATTTCCAAGGTGGATGTCGAGGGAGATTTTAATTCATTTTTGCTAAAAGAAGGATTAAATACAGAAGCAATTTTGGAGTTGTCCCTATCCGAGGACAAAAAACAATTATTAGGGCTCCTGTTTAAAGAGTTCGATGAAATAAAAATGGGTTTGGATTCCCATAATTGGGAATTGATCCTGAATTGGGAAAAAAAGATTCAACAGTACAGAACTCCAATCTTTAGTTATAAGGTAAGGGGGAAGGAGATAAAATTGGAAACCCATACAAAATCATTGGCCCAAACCGATATTCCAAAAGTGGCACTTCCAAAATATAAGGCATGGGGCGATATTTTGGGTTGGATACTCCAGGAAAATGTACCTGGGGAATTTCCTTATACGGCCGGACTGTATCCTTTTAAGAGAACAGAGGAAGATCCTACAAGAATGTTTGCCGGTGAAGGTGGTCCTGAACGGACAAACAGGCGTTTTCATTATGTTAGTTTGGGATTGCCTGCCAAGCGCTTATCCACTGCATTTGATTCGGTAACCCTGTATGGACAGGATCCGGATTTTAGACCTGATATATACGGAAAAATAGGCAATGCAGGAGTTTCCATCTGCTGTTTGGACGACGCTAAAAAGTTGTATTCAGGATTTGACCTATGCAGTCCCGCAACCTCTGTTAGTATGACCATCAATGGTCCTGCGCCCATGTTGTTGGGTTATTTTATAAATACCGCCATTGATCAGAATTGTGAGAAATATATTTTGAAAAATGGGTTGGAAAATGAGGTAGAAGGGAAAATAGCTGCCTTGTATAGGGAAAAAGGTTTGCCTAGGCCAAAATACCAAGGGGAATTGCCAGAGGGTAATGAAGGGTTGGGATTAATGCTATTGGGTATTACTGGTGATCAGGTCTTGCCTCAAAATGTGTATACCGAAATTAAAAAGAAGACCCTTAATACGATAAGAGGTACGGTGCAAGCAGATATCTTAAAGGAAGATCAGGCTCAAAATACCTGTATTTTTTCAACGGAATTTGCCCTGCGATTAATGGGGGATGTGCAGGAATATTTTATTCAGCACTCAGTACGTAATTTTTATTCGGTTTCCATTTCCGGGTATCATATTGCAGAGGCGGGGGCCAATCCAATTACCCAATTGGCATTTACACTCTCCAACGGTTTTACCTATGTGGAGTATTATTTAAGTAGGGGGATGGACATCAATAAATTTGGTCCCAACCTATCCTTTTTCTTTTCAAATGGGATAGACCCGGAATATGCTGTAATTGGTAGGGTTGCACGTCGTATATGGGCAAAGGCAATGCATCTTAAGTATGGAGCAGACTCCAGGGCGCAGATGTTAAAGTACCATATCCAAACTTCGGGGAGGAGCTTGCATGCCCAAGAAATAGATTTTAATGATATCCGCACTACCTTACAGGCACTCTATGCCATCTATGACAACTGTAATTCTTTGCATACCAATGCCTATGATGAGGCAATAACCACTCCAACAGAGGAGTCTGTTCGCAGGGCCATGGCAATTCAATTGATCATCAACAAGGAATTGGGCTTGGCCAAAAACGAAAATCCTTTGCAGGGTTCCTTTATAATTGAGGAATTGACAGATCTGGTAGAGGAGGCCGTCTTATTGGAATTTGATCGTATTACTGAACGAGGGGGTGTACTGGGGGCCATGGAAACAATGTATCAGAGATCCAAAATTCAGGAGGAAAGCCTTTACTATGAGACGCTAAAGCACAACGGGGAACTTCCTATTATAGGGGTAAATACTTTTCTAAGCTCCAAAGGGTCGCCAACAATTATGCCTGCAGAAGTGATCCGGGCAACAGAGTCCGAAAAACAGGCCCAGATTGGCACCTTGGAAAACTTACATGCTATGATGGGGGTAACTGCCGAGACCCAATTAAAGGAATTGCAGGAAATAGCGGTTAAAAACGGGAATATTTTTGAAAAGTTGATGGAGGTTACCAAGTTCTGTTCCCTTGGACAAATTACAGATGCCTTGTTTGCGGTAGGGGGTCAGTACAGGAGAAATATGTAGTTGAGAGGATATAGCTTTAATTCCAATGAGGCCATTCTTAATATAGCTGCGTGTAAGTAATAAGACACTTATAAAAATAGGAAGTGGTAGTAGGCAAGGTTTAGCTTCGAATAGATCGTCTCCAAACTTTGTACAATCTTCTGAAACTTTTAATTTCGCTCCTCAAAAGATTTAAGTATTCCTTTTCCTTTACCCCATCCTTTTCCAAACCGGTACAATAAGAACTTATATTTCTTATGATAACATTGATAAAGGTAGCGCTTCTCATTCGGGCAGCATAACATTCGGAACGTTCGGCTGCTTCAATTTGTTGAGGAATTAAAATGGAATCGGTTAAAAGGGAATCTACCATTATATCCCTATGACTGTTGGATTGGTATAACTTTAGCAGATCCTTGTTGTAGGATAGGTACGAAGCAATTTCCCTGCTCATCTGTAAAAGATCCAAGGATTTGCGATAAATCGGAATCGTACTTAAGTTTTTGTAAGGCATTTTTCTATAACAACTTCTGTTATATAAAATTACGTCGAAATTAGCAAATTAGAGTTTATATAACAAAGTAAAATTGTAATTTAGCTATTGAAAGTTAATAATTTTGATCCATTTTATTTTGAATACAAAGATAGATGTCCTTAATTGGAAGATTTTAAAATTACTTCAGGAAAATGCCCGGGAATCTTTTGCCAATATTGGCAGGAAAGTAGGCTTAACGCCACCTGCGGTTGCCGAAAGGGTGAAGAAAATGGAAGACCTTGGGGTTATTTCCGGTTACAAAGCGGTGGTATCCCATTCGCATACAGGTTATCAATTAAAAGCTATAATTACGCTGCGTGCCTTTATGGGGAAGTTAAGACCTTTTTTGGAAATTGTAAACACCTATGAAGAAGTTGTTAATTGTTATAGGATTACCGGTAATGAAAACATTATAATGTTGGTGGTCCTAAAGGATCAATTTCATTTGGAAAAATTTATAGATAAGCTTATACAATATGGAGAGACGCGTACCCACATTATTCTATCCGATGTAGTGTCTAACGCGCCCATTAAAAAAAGAGAGGTTTAACAGTAGCTATCCAATAAGGAAATTAAAATTAAATGGGGTTAGAGGCTTTGGTGCTATATTTTAAATATTTAATTTAATGTATTTTAAGGCTTAGGGGTAATGTGCTGGCAGTTTTTTTCAAGGACAACTGTTGTAAGTTCCTATGGTGTTTCGTAATGGCCGGAATATTATTTTAATTTGGCTAGATATTTGATGACAATAATTCTATGAAAAAAATTATATTATTTCTGTTTCTTGGGGCCGGTTTTTTGGGTAATTCGCAACAGATGACCTTGAAAAAAGGTGTCGTAATCGATTCAATTGCTGTAAAGGACTCCATATCCGAAAATTTTTCACTTTATATTCCTACCAGCTTTGAAATGGATAAAAATTGGCCCATCCTTTTCGTTTTTGATATGGAAGGTAGAGGTAGGCAAGCTATTCGTATGTTTATAGGGGCCGCGGAAAAGCAAGGGTATATACTGGCGGCATCTAACAATGTAAACGACGCTTTGACCACATCCCAGAATATACTGATAACCGGAAGGATGTTCAATGATATCATCAAGATATTACCAGTTCAAAAGAACAGAATCTATAGTGCTGGCTTTGATAGTGGTGCCAGATTTGCATCTGTACTGCCCATTTTTGTAAAAGGTATATCCGGAGTAATTTCCTGTGGTTCCGTATATCCCAATATGGACATATTGGATACAAACAATTTATTTCATTTTATAGGAATCGTAGGAAAGGAAGATTATGCTTATCCGGAAATGTTGGCGGGGAAATCCATTATGGGTCGCTTAAAATTTCCTAATCAATTACTGGTGTTTAACGGGGGGCATGAATGGCCCAATACCCAATACCTAGGGAAGGCCTTGGAAATTTTTAATTTGTCGGCCATGGCCAAGGGTCAATCCGAGAAAGATGAAGCTTATATAAATGATACTTATGCCCAAAATATGGAGGAAATAAATCTCTTGATCGAATCCAACAGATTAATTCAGGCCGATAATTTGTTGGACGAAGTAATGTCTGTTTATAGGGTTTTAAAAGATGGTGATTCCCTTAAGAGAATAAAGCGTGAGCTTAAAAAGAATAAACTTTTTAAAACCATGACACGCAATGAGAACAACACCTTGTTAAAGGAGTCATTTATTAAGGAGGATTATGTATACTATTTGGAGGAGGATTTAGCTACCTATAATTATAATAATTTGGGTTGGTGGATTTACCAGATGGGCGAATTAAAGAAATACGATAACAGTAAAATAGAAGCGGAAAGAGAAATGGGCAAACGCCTTTTGGGTTATGTTAATGCCTTAATTGAGGATAATATTGATATAGTAAATTCCGGAAATCAGGTAGATCAAGAAGTTCTAAGTCTACTTTGGATGTTAAAAACGATAACGGATCCCACAGACCATAGTTATTACCTTAAAATAATATCCAATAGTGCTAAAATGGAGGATTACGGAACCTCCCTCTTTTATTTGGAGGAATTATTGAAGAAAGGATATACGGACAAGGCTGAATTATATAGTTTGGAAAACACAGCTTTGCTGCGTATAACACCTGAATTCAATGATATTGTGGCCAAATACTTAAAAGATGCCCGTTACGAAACCATTGAAGAATAAGTTGCTGTATTGGAGTGAATTCCTGCTTGCTGAAGATTGTTGATCTCTAGTGTTATTTCTCATCACGTATTTAATTCCGGTTTCAGGGAAGCGGAAAAGTTCAAGGGTACTTATTTTCATAAATAAATTTTTTTCATCAAAAAACTTCTCTTAATAGTTTCGGATTTACTTCATAAATTGGTTTCGGGTAGGTTTGGTATGCAAAATTCTTTTATTTGGAAAAATGGATGTTGTATTTTTATGCCAAAAGAAGGGAAATGAAGCAGTTATTTTTGGTTTTATGCTTGTTATCATTGAGTTGTAAGGAAAAAAGGTACCATGATCAGGAGCAGAACAATACGGAGGAACATGTGTCCGGAGCCTTGGAGGATATTATGCAATTTCAGAAAAAAATGAACGAGGAATTCAAGGATCCTGAAACCTCGCCCTTGCCGGATAGGTTTAGAAAGGATTTTACAACTTTGGATTTTTTTGAGCCGGATACCAGCTATAGGATCAATGCGAAATTCACACGGACGCCTGAGGCTTTACCTTTTATGATGCCGACCACTACAGAAAGACAATCGGAAGAGGTTGTTTTTGGAATAATAACTTTTAGTCTAAAAGGAAGTACCCATAAATTGGAAGTTTATCAAAATCAGGAATTGATGCAGCAGGAGAAATATAGGGATTATTTGTTTTTGCCTTTTGCAGACCTTACCAATGGGGAGGAAACTTATGGTGGGGGTAGATATTTGGATTTGACCATTCCTAAGGGAGATACAATTCTTTTGGATTTTAATAAGGCCTATAATCCATACTGTGCTTATAATCCAAAATACTCATGTCCTTTGGTACCCAAGCAGAATAGGCTCGATATTGAGATTGCGGCAGGGGTAAAGGCATTTAAAAAGGGATAAAAATAAAAAGCCCCGCTTTAAGCGGGGCTATAAATAATAAACTCAATTTATTTAGAAAGAGTAAACGGCTGCTAGTACAAATGAGGATAAACTCTTTTGTGGGGCCAGATCCGAATCTAGAAAACTAAAGGAGTCATCTGATGCGCTATCCAACCGCAATTCAGGCTTGATTATTAAATTGCCTATTGTGGCACTACCTGTAAGTGTTACGGCAAAAACACTGGAATCTTCAACTCCAGTTCCAATTGCACCATAGTCTCCTGTTTCTGTGAAATATTCACCTCTTAATCCCAAGGTAAAGTTGTCAGAAGTAGCGTATTGTGGATAAAGGGCTACACCGGCAAAACCAATATCATCATTATCGTAAAGTGCTGCATTTATTCCCAAGAAGAACTCATCAGACAAATCAAATCCACCTGTGAAGTCAATCTCAAATGCTCCGTCATCAGCAAGGAAGTTCAGGAATTGACCGCTATATCCCAATTGGGCACCGAAAGCATATTTCTCGGTAGGATTCAATTCTGTTTGATCGGTTGGGTTCATGATGGCCAACATTAAGCTAAAGTCATCAGATAGGGTAAAGTCTGCCTTCAAACCAGTATGTGAGAAAGGACCATAAGAAAACAAGTAAGAAGTACTATAGTTAAAATTGGCAACTGGAGATATTACTTCGTAACCTAAGAAGGTGTTGAAGTTACCAAATGTCAATTTAACCGATTCGCTTAAATTCCAGTATACATACAGTTGATTTACAATGTTTCCGGTAGCTGAATATAGAGGAGAAGCAAAAATAGCATCTGTACCTCTAGGTCCAAAAACAAGGTCTGCTACAAACCCAACATCCTCTCCTTCGTAAGCCGCTATTACATTGGCCATCCCTAGGGCAAAACCAGGTAAGTTGGCAAATGAAGATCCTGGGGCCGCATTAGGTAAACCAGAGCCATCGTCAAAACCATTGTCACCATTCAAGTTGGTTCTGTAGTAGGCATCCACACTTCCGCTTAGGCTAAATTTCTTGGCTTCCTCCTCTTCCTGAGCGAAAGTTGCTGTTGAGGCAAGGGCAAATGCAAGTAATAGTAAATTTTTTACGTATTTTGTATAAATAATCGTTTTCATAATTCAATTGTTTATATCCTTTTAAGGATGTTAGCTTATTATTGAGTTGTTGTATTGAAAAAGGGTTATAAACGGAGCGTTCTGCAAAACGCTCCGTTACCTTTTGTATATATTAGTGTTGGTTCATTCTGAAGTCGGCATAAGCATCCATTCCGTGCTCATGTATATCCAATCCTTCCAATTCTTCGTCTTTGGAAACTCTTATTCCAGAAGTTTTCTTGATAGCGAAAAGAATGATAAATGCTGTTAGGCAACAGAAAACACCTGCAGAAGCTACTCCTGTTAATTGATATAAAAATTGTGTTACACCAGCCTTAACTCCGAAGATCCCTACGGCCAAAGTACCCCAGATACCACAGATTAAGTGTACTGCAACTGCTCCAACAGGATCGTCCAGTTTCAATTTGTCTATTAGGGCAACACCTAATACAATAACTACACCGGCAATTAGTCCAATAACAATGGATTCAAAGGGAGACATTAGGTCGGCTCCGGCAGTAATTCCTACCAAACCACCCAAGATACCGTTCAACATCATGGTAACGTCATAGTTTTTGTAAAGAATGGTAGAGAATATAAAAGACCCTATTCCACCTGCGGCTGCAGCCAAACAAGTAGTAACCAATACTATTGAAGTTCCAGCTGGATCCGCGGATAATACTGATCCACCGTTAAAGCCGAACCAGCCCAACCAAAGAATAAGTACCCCAGCTGCTGCCAAAGGAATATTGTGACCTGGAATTGCATTTGGTTTTCCATCTTCGCCAAACTTGCCAATCCTTGGTCCTAATATGTATATGGCAATCAAAGCTGCCCATCCCCCTACGGAATGCACCAAAGTAGATCCTGCGAAATCGTGGAAACCACCTTCATCACCACCAAGAGTGGAAAGGAATCCACCGCCCCATTGCCAAGATCCTACTATAGGATAAACGAAACCAACGTATATTATAGTGAATATCATGAATCCACCTAGCTTAATACGTTCTGCTACTGCTCCGGAAACTATGGTTGCTGCTGTTGCGGCAAACATCGCTTGGAAAAGAAAATCTGTCCAATACGTGTATCCTTCACTATAGGTAAGGTCCAAACTACCATCTGGTAAAATTGGGGCTTCAAGGCCAAATCCTGCGAAACCAAGATAACCGTTGAAATCACCAGGATACATAAGGTTAAATCCTCCAATATAATATAGGAGCAACCCTATACAAATGATGAATACGTTCTTAAATAAAATGTTAATTGTGTTTTTTTGTCTGGTTAGTCCGATTTCCAAAAGAGAAAATCCTAAATGCATGAAGAATACGAGAGCCGTACATATCATCATCCAAACATTATTTGCTGTAAATAATCCTACGTCCATGTTGTTATTTGTTTGTTGGTTCTTAAATTTTTTAGTTGATTCCTGCTTTTCCGCTTTCCTTTGTTCTGATTCGATAAGCTTCCAAAACTTCAGAAATGAAAATTTTACCGTCACCTACGTTGCCTGAATATGCTGTATCCAGAATGGTGTTTACAGTAGTTTCCAAGAAATCGTCCGATATTACAATGGAAAGATACCTACGTTGAATGTCGGATGTGCTATAGGAAATGCCTCTATAGACATGCCCTTCTTTTTCATTTCCGACTCCAGTTACGTCCCAGTAACTAAAAAAGTTTACTCCAATTTGATGTAGCGCTTTTTTTACGTCATCAAATTTTGACTTCCTAATAATTGCCTCGATTTTTTTCATAATTGATTTATTATTTATGAGACAAAAATATATATTAATTTAATACCCCCCCTATTTTTTGGGGGGTATATGCGTAAGAATTACATTTTACATAAAAATGCCCCATAAATTTTATGGGTATTGTGTTTCAAATTAAATATTATGTTGATATGTTAATACTTTTAACACTTGTTTTGGTCAAAACCTGAAAAAATCGCGTCTTTTTAGGTGTTTTGCTATTGATAATGCAGAAAAATGGCCAATTCCACCAAAATAAATAGAAAGGTCAAAAAACGTGTTAAAAGATTTTGATAGGAGTTTACAGCTTTGAAAACCAGAATCCGATAGCTACGGCAGAGATTCCAATTACAAGACTGGCAAGAGTGTAAGCGGTGAAGTTGAGAAGATCCCCGGTTTTTAAAAAGGAGTGTTGTTCCAGGGCAAAGGTTGAAAAAGTAGTGAAGCCACCACAGAAGCCTGTGGTTAAAAATAATGTCTGATTGTTTGCAAGGAAATTGTTTTTAAGTGAAAGTCCTAGGATAAAACCAATAATTAGGCAACCTATTATATTGACTATAAAAGTGCCGAGAAAAAAATTGTGAAAAGTGTTGTTGAAAGCTTTGCTTATTAAAAACCGTAAGCCACTACCTAGACCCCCTCCAAGAAAGACGAGTAGAAATTGCTTCATGCACAAATAGTTTTTATTTCTTGTTCAAAGTAAATAAAAATTATCATATACAAAGGTCTTAATAATAGGTATAGCGTAATTGTAAATACTATTGTGACATAGTATTTAGGCAAAGATGCATAAATTTCCTTAGACAAGAATTAAACTGCCTTCTTATATTTCGAGTTAATTAAATCTAGGGGGAAGATTACTGTTGTAGATTCTGAAATATTTTTGACGGACTTTTCTTTCTTTTTGGAACTACTGTTAAAACTGACTAAAAAAAGCAATGCGTTTATACCAATAAGAACTAACAAAATACTGAAAAAAGTTACCATACAACTAAATGATTTAGTTATTCAACGCAAAATTACGTCTTTTCGTATATTAAACGATGTAATAATCAGGAATGTTATTGGGAGGGGTCCTTTTTATGGTGAACCGAAAAAATATGTTAATTTTTAAGGAAAAACTTAATTAGAAACAAAATTATTATGAAAATTATGAAGAAAAGTCCTACCCACTGAACGCCTTTGTAGTTTTTTTTATGAAGTTTTTTGTCTTTTTGATAGGAAAATATGATAATTACTAAAAATGCAGCGAAAAAAAGTCCTGCAAAAATTAATTGTCCCGCACTGAACATATTTATATTTTTACGCAAATCTAACTTAAATAATTTCAATTATGAAAAGTAAACTTAATGCCGTTGAATTGTTCCATAATTCATTTGGGTTGGGTGTTTCCAAAGAAATCAGGGCTAATTTGGGAGAGGCCAAGAATTTACTACGCTTTAATTTGATGGATGAAGAGAATAAGGAATATCTGGAAGCGGCAAACAATAATGATTTGGTTGAAGTTGCAGATGCCCTGGGCGATATGCTATATATATTGTGCGGTACTATATTGGAGCACGGTATGCAGTATAAAATAGAGGAAGTTTTTGAAGAAATACAGCGTAGTAATATGAGTAAATTAGGGGAAGATGGCAAACCAATCTATCGTGAAGATGGAAAAGTGCTTAAAGGTCCAAATTATTTTAAACCGAATATTGTGGATATTTTAGACAAAAAGTAGGCCATAGCTATCGGGAAACCTAAATAAAGGGCAAAAAAATCCCCTCGATCCTTGCGGAAGAGGGGATTTTTTTAAAATGTAAAGTTGGTTTTTATTCAATATCCACCTTATATCTCCAGTCAAACTTATCTTCGGCCTTGTTGTATTGTATGTCCGTAATGCGCTTCTTTAAAATAGAGGCGTAACTATCTTTTAACTCCGGCAGGTCATAATCCTTTTCTTGGTAACCGAAAGTGGCTATAGGGGAAATTACCGCAGCGGTACCTGCTCCGAACATTTCTTTGAGACTGCCATTTTTGGAGGCTTCGACCACCTCTTTTACAGTGATTTTTCTAACTTCTACTGCTATGTTTTCGTCTTTGGCAATCTCTATAATGCTTTTTCTAGTTATACCGTCCAATATTCTATCGCTCGTAGGACTGGTAATCAAGGTGTCGTTAATCCTGACAAATATGTTCATGGCCCCGGCCTCCTCTATATATTCGTGGTTGTTGTCATCTGTCCAAATTACTTGATTGTAACCTTTTTCAACTGCCAGCTGTGTTGGGTAAAACTGTCCGGCGTAATTACCTCCGGCTTTGGCAAAACCTACACCACCATTGGCCGATCTTGAATATTTCTCCTCTATTAAAACTTTTACCTTCCCTGCAAAATAGGAGGCCGATGGGGAACAGGCAATAATAAATTTGTATTCGTCAGAGGGGGAAGCGTGGAATCCGCATCCCGTGGCAAAGACAAAAGGTCTAATATATAAGGAACTTCCTTCAGCCGTAGGAATCCATTTATGGTCCAATTTCAAAAGTGCCGTTAAGCCCTCCATAAAGTAATCTTCAGGGAATTCGGGCATAGCAAGCCTTTTGGACGATATGTTGATCCGCTTTTGGTTTTCCAAAGGGCGAAAGAGCCAGACATTTTGATCTTTGTCCTTATAGGCCTTCATTCCTTCAAAAACAGATTGTCCGTAATGAAAAATCTTAGCGGATGGGTCAAGTGTAATGGGTTGATATGGAACTATTTTTGGTACTTCCCAAGCACCATTCTTGTAATCACAGACCATCATATGATCCGTAAAATATTTTCCAAACGATAAATTATTAAAATCTACTTTATTAATTTTCGAGTCTTTAACTTTCTCAACTATTATTGAATTTGAAACAGTTTGCATAGCATTCTAATTTAAAGCAATAAAATTAAGCAAATATCATTAGTAGTTCTTCTTTTTTCGTCTAAAAATGCCCAGTTTTGTAAAGTGATATAAAATCTGAATATTTTGAGGCAATTTAACATTTTGATTGTGACTTTTATGGTGTTTTCGGCTTGTCTGGCGCAAAATAAGCCGTCGGTACCGACCAGCGCGGCCTTGATCAACGAGAATTATGATTATATCGGAACTCAATTTGACGATTCCGATGCCATAAGCAGTGGACAAATGCTTGGGAATTATGAAAAAATGGCCAAGTCGGATACACTTGCATCCAGGTTTTCCGGTCTGGTAACGGAGGTTTGTATGGCCAAAGGATGTTGGATGAAATTGAAATTGGGGAACGGCAAAGAAAGCATGGTTAAATTTAAGGATTACGGATTCTTTGTGCCTCAGGAATTGGTGGGAAAAGAGGTAGTTGTAAATGGTTTGGCCTATGTTGAAGAAATGAGTGTTGGGGACCAAAGACATTTTGCCCGTGATGCGGGAAAATCGGAAGAGGAAGTTGCCGCTATAATAATGGTTGAGAAAAAATACGCCTTTGAGGCGGATGGAGTGCTGATAAAAAAATAAATTGAAAAGAAAAATCATAACTACGGCCGACGGCTCCAAAACCATTCAGATCGAAGATTGGAACGAGCAGTACCACTCTATCCATGGTGCTATTCAAGAAGCCTATCATGTTTTTATTAAGAACGGTTTGTCCTTATTCAAGGACCGGCAATTGTCTATACTGGAAATAGGCTTCGGAACGGGCTTGAATGCGCTTATAACATTATTGGAGTCTAAAAAGCGAAGTTTGGATATAACGTATAAAGGTATAGAGGCCTATCCCGTTGTTCCCGAAGAATTGGAACAATTGGACTATATATCAGCATTGAATGCAGGGAATTTGGAACAGGATTTTTTGAGTATGCACCAAACTTCATGGGGACAATCACATCCAATATCGGCCAATTTTTCACTGATAAAGCAACAGATCGATTTTAGGGATATCTCGGATATTGATCTATTCGATCTAATTTATTTTGATGCCTTTGGCGCCAGGGTGCAACCGGAACTTTGGACAGAGGAAGTTTTTGCTATAATGTTCAAGGCATTGAAAAAAGATGGTGTGCTGGTCACCTATTCCGCAAAAGGAAGTGTTAGGAGGGCTATGCAGGCCGGAGGATTTGTTGTGGAACGTTTGCCAGGGCCTCCAGGAAAAAGAGAAATGCTACGGGCCTTAAAGGTTTCATAATAGTTACTCTTTAATTATGGTTTACTTAACATCTAAAGGACTTGGACTGTTAAACCTAAACTAAATTCAACTATTTAAATTCTAAAAACCCATATATTTATATTAAAGTTGATAGAAAGAAAGTAAGGGTATGAAGGTTTTGATAACAGGTTCAACAGGTTTGGTGGGGAGTGAAATTGTAAATTTGTGCAAACAAAACAATATCTCGGTAAATTACTTGACCACTAGGAAGGATAAAATTGTATCCCAACCTAATTATAAAGGCTTTTATTGGAATCCTGAAAAGAATGAAATAGATGAAAATTGCTTTAATGGAGTAACCACAATTATCAACCTTGCAGGGTCCAGTATTTCTAAGAGATGGACTCGAAGCAATAAAAAGAAGATTCTTAACAGTAGGGTAAAGTCACTTAGAACTCTGTTGGGGGCTATACCCAAAGTCGGACCTCATAGTATTAAAAAAATAGTTTCTGCTTCGGCGATAGGGATTTACCCCAATTCTCTTTCCCAATATTATAGGGAGGATGTAGAAGAAGTGGATGACAGTTTTTTAGGGGAGGTGGTATCCATTTGGGAGAAAGAGGTAGATGCCTTCGAAAAATTGAATATCCAAACCGCCAAGATCAGGATAGGATTGGTAATGTCCGGCAAAGGTGGGGCACTGCCAGAAATGGCCAAACCCGTAAAATATTATGTAGGCGCTGCCATGGGTTCTGGCAATCAATGGCAATCCTGGATACATCTGCAAGACCTTGGCCGGTTATTTCTACATGTAATATCAAAGGACCTAACAGGAGTTTATAATGCAGTGGCCCCAAACCCTGTAACCAATATTAAGCTTACCAAAGAAATTGCGAGAGTTTTGGAAAAACCTTTGTTTTTGCCCAATATTCCACAAACATTGATGCGTTTGGTGTTGGGTGAAATGTCCTATTTGTTATTTTCCAGTCAGCGCGTAAGTAGTAAAAAAATCCAAGATTCGGGATTTGATTTTATATTTCCTAATATCTGCAGGGCCTTGGAAAATATATATTTGGATAAAGGAGCGCAAACAGCTATAGATGCACTCTACCGGAATGAGTTTATTTCCTAGACATTATATCATAATAAGTTTATAAGTTCCTAACATCCGCCATTGGTGGATGTTTTTTTATAAAGTTTAATGACATTATGACATTTTTAAAGAATTGGCAGTACTTTTGCCATCTGAAATCGGAAGCATATAAATGTATTTTAAATGAGCAACGAAAATAAAACGGAAGAGATGGAAGATGATGTTCTGAACAATATAGAAAATCAAGAATTGGAACAAGATGATTCATCTTCTGCGAACGCTGACATTGAGAAAAGCCAGGAACTTAGCTTGGAAGAGCAATTGAAGGAAGACCTTAGTAAGGAAAAGGACAAATTTTTACGTCTTTTTGCAGAATTCGAGAATTACAAAAGGCGTACTTCCAAAGAGAGAATGGATTTGTTTAAAACGGCAGGTCAGGAGGTAATAGTGTCGCTATTGCCAGTTATTGATGATTTTGACCGTGCGTTAAAGGAAATTTCCAAGTCTGAGGACCAGGAAATGTTCAAGGGAGTTGAATTAATAAGCAATAAATTCAAAGAAACATTAAAAAATAAGGGTCTTCAACAAATTGAAGTCAAGCAAGGTGATGCTTTTGATGCGGAAATTCACGATGCCATTACTCAAATTCCTGCTCCAAGCAAAAAGTTGAAGGGGAAAATAGTAGATGTCGTTGAAATGGGGTTTAAATTGGGTGATAAAATCATACGCCATCCAAAAGTGGTTGTTGGAAATTAAAAATATTTTATGAAGGAGGATTATTATGACATCTTGGGCATTGGTAAAAATGCTACTGCGGCTGAAGTAAAAAAGGCATATAGGAAGAAAGCAATAGAGTATCATCCTGACAAAAATCCAGGTGATGCCAAGGCAGAGGAAATGTTCAAAAAAGCGGCCGAAGCTTATGAGGTATTAAGTGACCCCAATAAGAAGGCGCGATATGACCAATATGGTCATGCAGCTTTTGAGGGCGGCGGCGGATTTGGCGGCGGCGGTATGAACATGGATGATATTTTTAGTCAGTTCGGCGATATTTTCGGTGGCGCCTTCGGAGGCGGAGGTTTTAGTGGCTTTTCCGGATTTGGCGGCGGTGGCGGACAACGTCGTGTTAAAGGAAGCAATTTGAGAATCAGGGTTAAGCTGACCTTGGAGGAAATTGCCAATGGTGTTGAAAAGAAAATAAAAGTAAGGAGAAAAGTTCAGGCAGAAGGGGTAACCTACCAAACCTGCGGGACCTGTGGAGGTCGTGGCCAGGTAACCAAAATAACCAATACCATTCTGGGAAGAATGCAGACTGCAGCTACCTGCAGCGCCTGTGGCGGTAGTGGACAAATAATAGATAAGAAACCCAGTGATGCGGATGCCAATGGATTAAAGGTTGCAGAGGAAACAGTGAGTATCAATATTCCGGCAGGGGTAGAAGATGGTATGCAGTTAAAAGTGCCCAACAAAGGAAATGATGCTCCTGGAAATGGAGTTCCTGGGGATTTATTGGTGGCCATTGAGACAGAAGAGCACGATACGCTAAAACGGGAAGGCGATAATTTACATTATGACCTCTATATTAGTATTTCTGAAGCAGTTTTAGGTACCTCTAAAGAGATTGATGCCGTAGGTGGTAAGGTAAGAATCAAATTGGAAGCTGGGATACAGTCTGGTAAGATCTTAAGATTGAGAGGTAAGGGTATTACGAGTCTAAACGGATACGGCAGTGGAGATTTATTGGTACACGTAAATGTTTGGACACCCAAAGAATTGAACAAAGAGCAAAAAGATTTTTTCGAACGCATGCAGAATAACGAAAATTTTGAGCCTAGGCCCGAGAAATCGGATAAATCTTTCTTTGAAAAGGTCAAGGATATGTTCTCTTAAAAGAGGATTTACCGTTTTAAATAAAAAACGTATATTTGAGATAATATTGGGAAACCAATATTATTTTCTTTTTCATAGCAATTTTTTTTCCCATCCTTGATTCGTTGAGGGTGGGTTTTGTTATTTCAACCCTTTCTTTAAAAGCTCCGTAGGAGCGCATTAAAGATAGCTGGTTGAAATAATCCCGCCCTTGGCGGGATCTTAACGTTATTCTGGGTGGGTTTTGTTAGTGAAACCCCGTTTTTATAAGCCCCTAAGGGGCGCAATAAACACGGTTGGTTGAACTAATCCCGCCTTTTGGCGGGATCTATTAGTTGGAATGCCCGCTAGTTCCGAAGGAACGCCGTGAGCATGGTTGGTTGAACTAATCCCGCCTTTTGGCGGGATCTATTAGTTGGAATGTCCTCCAGTTCCGAAGGAACGCCGTGAGCATGGTTGGTTGAACTAATCCCGCCTTTTGGCGGGATCTCCTTGTTTGAAGGTCTGCAAGTACAAAAAGAACGCAATGAACATAGTTAGAGGTGTGGATCCTTCCGTGCTCGGGAGAACTTGGTGTTTTTGGGTACTTCTGTTTTTTTCGTTTTTTGATATAGCTGATTTCAGAATTTCATAGAGGACTTGGGCCTCGATAATTACCGAAGTTAAATTATGTAAAAATGTGTAATTTATAATATTCCTGCCTATCTCTTAAATAGCAATTATATATCTTTGGGGAAATTGCATGCATGAATAATATATTGGTCGCTAATGAGGTTTCCAAGCAGTTTGGGAGCCATATAGCTCTCAACAAGGTTTCATTGGAAATTCCCAAAAATAGTATCTACGGTCTACTTGGACCCAACGGAGCTGGGAAAACCACATTAATACGGATAATTAATCAAATAATCTATCCGGATCAAGGGGCAATTTTTTTTGATGGTAAGCCTTTGCAGGCCGAACATATTTCTATGATCGGATATTTGCCTGAGGAAAGGGGACTATATAAAAGTATGAAAGTGGGGGAACAGGCCCTATATCTTGCCCAGTTAAAAGGACTGTCCAAGTCCGATGCCAAAATCAGGTTAAAATATTGGTTCGATAGACTTGAAATTGGGGATTGGTGGAACAAGAAAATACAGGAACTATCTAAGGGCATGGCCCAAAAGATCCAATTTATTGTTACTGTTTTGCACGAGCCAAAGCTGCTGATATTTGATGAGCCCTTCAGCGGTTTTGATCCAATAAATGCCAATCTTATTAAGGATGAAATCCTTCAATTAAGGGATAAAGGCACCACCATAATTTTTTCTACGCACCGTATGGAATCTGTTGAGGAACTATGCGAATATATTGCCTTGGTGCACAAATCGGAAAAAATACTGGACGGCAAACTTAGCGATATTAAAAAAGCATATAAAAATAATATTTATAAGGTGGGGCTAGGTGTGCAAAGCGCCAACGGACTCTTGGAGGATTTAAAGGATAAATTTGAGATTCTATCTTCAGAGTATGTAGACGAGGGATTGCAACTAAATTTCACAGTGCAATTGCCCTCTGATGATACAGGTCCCTTTCTATCCCATTTATCGGGCAAGGCAAATGTCAATAAATTCATGGAGACCATTCCATCGGCTAACGACATATTTATTAGAACCGTTCAATCCAAATAGTATTCATGGGTAAGTTATCGCTGATCATAAAACGCGAATATTTAGCAAAAGTTAGAAATAAATCATTTGTGGTAATGACTTTTTTGAGTCCGATCCTTATGGTGGGAATGGTAGTGCTTATTGTTTATCTGACCAAAATCAACGATAATGAAATTAGAACTATCGGAATATTAAATGAGAGCAATTATTTTTCCACGGATTTTCAGGGAACGGAAAGCACTTCGTTTGTAAAGTTTAAGGATATTGACTTACAGGCGGCCAAGGACTCTATTCAAAAAATGGGATTTTATGGTTTGCTGTACATTCCTAATGAACAGGACCTGGAACAAGTGGCAAGCAGGTCTTTCTTTTATAGCAAGGACGCTCCGGGTTCGTCTATATTGGATAATTTGGAAAATGTGTTCGAAGACCGTTTGCGAATGCAACGATTACAGGAATTAGGGGTCTCAGTATCGGATTTTGAGAGTGTGGGCAATAATTTTGAAATTAAGACTGCAACCTTTACCGGGGAACAGAACCTGAAGGGAATAACAGAAATCAAGGCATTTATAGGTGGGGCATTCGGATACCTGATTATGATGTTCATCATTATTTATGGTGGTTTTGTCATGCGCAGTGTAATTGAGGAAAAAACAACCAGGATAATAGAGGTTATTATCTCTTCGGTGAAACCTTTTCAGCTTATGCTGGGAAAAATTATAGGGACCTCCTTGGCCGGAGTTACCCAGTTCGCTATATGGATCATTTCGGCTTTTTTAATGTTTGGTGTATTGATCCTGGTTTTCGACATAGATCCATCAGCCCTTAATTCCGGGGCAAGTAATACACCTGGCCTTATAGGGGGGGCTGCCTATGTGGCAGCATCCGATTCTGCCATGCAATTATATGCTAACGAACTTTTTAGGATACCTTGGATTATGCTTATTTGTTTTTTTGTGATCTATTTTGTTCTGGGCTACCTTATATATAGCTCAATATATGCCGCAATAGGGGCTGCGGTGGACAACGAGACAGATACACAACAGTTCATTTTTCCTATAATATTACCTTTAATGTTGGCCATTTATGTAGGCTTCTTTTCTGTCTTTAATAATCCCCATGGCCCAATTGCTGTAGGATTCTCATTATTTCCTTTAACATCACCTATAGTGATGCTTATGCGTCTACCGGGCGGTATAGGGGAAGGAGGTGTGCCTATTTGGGAGGTTGTGGTTTCAATTCTTCTATTGATTATCACTTTTATAGGTATTGTATGGTTGGCCGCCAAGATATATAGGGTGGGGATATTGATGTACGGAAAAAAACCTTCTTATAGGGATTTGCTTAAATGGCTGAAATATTAGAATGGAAGGACTAAAGAATATTTTTAAGGGTTTGGATGAATTTCTCGCCTACAAAATTTGGAATGGTGATAAGGTGGATATAACCGCAGCTACCTTTTTAACCGTTATAATTTCTTTGATCACAGTAAACTATGCTCTGAAACTGTTTCACAAATTGGTTACTGCAAAGTTGCCCGAGGAGGACAAGAATAAGTTTATCAGTGTTTTTGGATTTTTAAGATATTTGTTCTACATATTGGTGGTGTTGGTCGTCCTACACACTTCAGGTGTTAATCTCACTGTCTTGCTTACCGCATCGGCAGCACTGTTTGTTGGTTTGGGGTTTGCGCTTCAATATTTGTTCCAAGACATCATCTCCGGAATTCTTATTATTATGGATCAGTCCTTGCGCGTAGGGGATATTGTAGAGGTAAATCAAAAAGTAGGACAGGTTTTTGAAATAAGATTAAGGACTACTAGGGCGCTTACAAGGGATGATAAGGTAATCATAATTCCCAACCACCAATTTTTAACGGATAGTATTTATAACTATACCCAAAATCATAAAAGCACTAGGGAGAGCGTTAAGGTTGGAGTGGCCTATGGAAGCGATGTTGTTTTGGTGACCAAAATTTTGGAAAATATTGCCATTGAACAGAAAGGGGTCCTAAAAAATCCCAAGCCATTTGTACTTTTTGAAGATTTCGGGGATTCTGCTTTGTTATTTTCCATCAATTTTTTCATTAATGACAGCTATGGAGATCCAAAAATTAAAAGTGCTATGCGGTATATTATTGATGCTAAATTTAGGGAACACAATATAAGTATTCCTTTTCCTCAAAGGGATGTTCATGTTTTTCAATCCCGTCCAATTCAAACGGTGCAAGTCGAAAAAAAGAATGTTGGAAATGGGAATTAGAATAAAGGGTGGGGGATTCTTATTGGGATTTCTTTTGTCGGTCAATTTATGTCTTTCCCAAACGCCGGATATTTTTAGGTTAGAGTATATGCTAATGCCCAGAAATACGGCCGAAGCAAAATTATCCAGAATTAAATTGGTGGCCAACATGCCAATTAAAGTAGGGCAGAATGACAATATTATTGTAGGGGGCGAATACAATCGTATTGAATACGACTTAAACCGTAGAACACCCTATGACGATGTAATTACAGAAACTTTTCATGTAGCCGATTTAAATATGGCCTACATATTGCAATACAATCAAGATTGGCGCTTTGTTGGGGTCGTAACTCCTCGTTTGTCTTCCACTTTGACCAACAATATTGGCCAAGGGGATGTTTCCGTGAACATAACGGTAGGGGCGCTTCGCGATAGACCAAAAATAGACAAACCAACGCGATTGGTATTAGGGATAGCCTATAACTCAACTGTGGCCGTTAGAGTGCCATTGCCCTTGGTCTATTTTGAAAAGA
This sequence comes from Arenibacter algicola, assembly GCF_000733925.1. Taxonomy (NCBI): domain Bacteria; kingdom Pseudomonadati; phylum Bacteroidota; class Flavobacteriia; order Flavobacteriales; family Flavobacteriaceae; genus Arenibacter; species Arenibacter algicola. The sequence goes on along the minus strand of NZ_JPOO01000003.1, from coordinate 1,140,397 downwards.
GGTTTCATCCCAATTGGGCATATGTAGTGGGGGCCCCAAAAAGTGGTATGAAGTACTTTTTTAACGAGAAACATATGCTGCAAACAGAGTTTATTTTGGATGGATATTACGTTAATTTACAGAATACGGTGATAAGCTCGGATTCTGGTGTTGCCTCATCCATTTCCACCTCGGTTGCCTTGTTTACGCTAGGATACCAATATGCAGTGGCCAAAAATATTTTCTTTTATGGCTACGCCGGCCATACCTTGTTTCAGGCCGGAGTGTTGAGGAATGAAGAACGAGAGGATATATTTACATTGAATGATCAACCTAGTTTTTATTTTAGAACGGGTTTTAGAATTGGAATTTAAAATACTTAATTATGTCTAGAATACTGGTTATTGAGGATGAATCGGCCATTAGAAGGGTTTTGGTGAAAATCCTTTCGGAAGAAAATGAAAACTATAAAGTAGAGGAGGCCGAAGATGGGTTGATGGGATTGGAATCAATAAAAAAAGATGATTTTGATCTTGTGCTGTGCGATATCAAGATGCCGAAAATGGACGGGGTTGAGGTATTGGTAGCGGCTAGAAAAATAAAGCCTGAAATTCCCTTTATTATGATTTCCGGGCACGGGGACCTGGATACGGCTGTGAATACCATGAGACTTGGGGCCTTCGATTATATTTCCAAACCGCCAGACCTAAACCGGTTGTTGACTACAGTGCGCAATGCCTTGGACAGAAAGGATTTGGTGGTAGAAAATAAGATCTTAAAGAAAAAAGTAAGTAAGAACTATGAAATGATCGGGGAAAGTAAGGAAATCTCCGTAATCAAGGAAATGATAGAGAAGGTAGCTCCAACCGATGCCAGAGTCCTCATTACGGGTTCCAACGGTACGGGTAAGGAACTTGTGGCCCATTGGATACATGAAAAAAGTGAGCGAAATACCAATCCTTTGATTGAGGTCAATTGTGCAGCAATCCCTTCCGAATTAATTGAAAGTGAACTTTTCGGACACGTTAAGGGTGCCTTTACCTCAGCTGTGAAGGACCGGGCCGGCAAATTTGAAGCAGCCAATCATGGAACCATATTTTTGGACGAGATAGGGGATATGAGCCTCTCTGCCCAAGCAAAAGTGCTTAGGGCACTTCAGGAAAATAAAATAAGCCGGGTTGGATCGGATAAAGATATCAAAGTAGATGTTAGGGTAGTGGCCGCAACCAATAAGGACCTAAAAAAGGAAATAGAGAGCGGAAGGTTCCGTGAAGATCTATACCATAGGTTGGCCGTAATTCTGATCAAGGTTCCTGCCTTAAACGACAGAAGGGATGATATTCCATTGCTCATCAAGCATTTCTCCGAAAAAATAGCCGCTGAACAAGGTACTGCGCCCAAAACATTTTCGGCAAAGGCCATTGCCTTGCTAAAGGGGTATGATTGGACCGGAAATATTAGGGAATTGAGAAATGTTGTTGAGCGTCTTATAATACTCGGGGGTAATGAAGTAACCGAGGAAGACGTAAAATCTTTTGCCAGTAAATAAGCAGACTTGGCTATATTGTGACGGGCTATATGGCTGATTATGGAAGAATGGGGAAATTAAAAGCTATTAATACACGGCTTTAATAAAGTTCAAGGAAAATTAGTCCTATGGGAATTAAACCCTCCCTATTTAACTATTTTCAGCAGTAATTCTTAGTTCTTGCAGCCGCTCAACTTTTTAAGGGCGTTGGCAGCAATTTCCTTGGTTTTTAAGTTGTAATACTTTTTGCCTTCGGAAAGATTGGGCTTCATAAGTTGCTGTTCACAGATATCATAAACGTTTTGTGCAAATGCAGTAGCCTCCTTACAATCTACAGATTCTACCACCTTGTCCAGAGATTCTTTGAACTTTTCCAAAGCAATATCCACTTTTATTTCAAGGGTATTGTTATCCAGAGGTTTGTGTGATTCTTTTTCGGCTATGGAAGTCTTGGTATTCATGGCCAGAACATCATTATTGTACCTACTATCATGGGAGTCGTGTTCGTGCAAGGCTTCCATACCTCCCAAAGCATTGTCCAAAGCCTTTTTTAGTAATATTTTGACACCTGGCAGCGAAGTAGCTCTGGTAGCGTTGGTTAGATTAACCGAACTTTCGTCTATAAGTTCCATGGCATGCTCACAACCACAATCCTTTAATTGCGACTTGGATTTTACTATGGCGTTCAACGCTTTATAGGCGAAATATTTCGACATGTTAATGTCCTCGGTGGCTATTGCCTTTTCAGTTTGTGATTGGATGTAGCCAATATTGGAACCGGCATATTCACAGGCTTTGTTACTTTTAAAGGAAGAAAAAATAAACAACGCCAAAAAAGAACAAACAGCTAGAACGGAAAGTCTCATAAAGTAGGTTTTAGTTTATTGTTATACTGGGAAATATAACCTTGTAAAGGTAATCTTACGACTTTGTTTTTTCATGATTTTTTCGATGAAGTACAGCTATGGACCGTTTTTTTAGACCAACTGAAACTTTCTATGGATATATGGTTATTTTTTGTTCCGGGTTTCCTTGTAAATGATCGATAAAGTTCCATAAAAGCTCCTATCTCTCTTTGGTAGGGTAAGGCAATTCCTTATTCCTAGCGTAGATAGGAATATATGGTTTGGAAGTCAACATAATATTTACAATTATTGAATAAATCCGTTGACCAAGGGAATTCTAGACCTGACTTTTAGGTAATCTAAAAAATTTCATATATTTTTTGTTTTAATTTGCTCAACAATGGAGCACTAAACCTAATTCATGAAGAACATAGAAGCAGCGACTTACAGGGTTGATAGCGAAATTAAATTATCTGATTTAAATACGAGGGAAGATTTGGGGTCCTCGGATAAAAAATTAAGGAAGGTACTGGAAAGCGTTAGGATAGAGCTGGGGGAGTTTCAGGATACAATGTATGCCCATGCCAAATACAGCGTTTTAATTTGTTTGCAGGGTATGGATACTGCTGGAAAGGACAGCTTGATTAGGGAGGTATTCAAGGATTTTAATGCCAGGGGAGTGGTGGTCCACAGTTTTAAGGTGCCAACAGAGCTGGAATTAAAGCACGACTATATTTGGCGGCATTATATTGCCCTGCCTGCAAAGGGAAAATTTGGGGTTTTTAACCGTACTCATTATGAGAATGTTTTGGTGACCAGGGTACATCCGGAATATATTATGAACGAACATATTCCTGGGATCCATAGTGTAGATGACATAGATCAAAGTTTTTGGGACAAACGCTTTGAACAAATAAATAATTTTGAACGGCATATTGCGGATAACGGAACCATTATATTTAAATTCTTTCTGCATTTGTCCAAAGAGGAGCAGCGACAACGATTATTGCGCAGGTTGGAATTAAGGAAGAAAAATTGGAAGTTTTCCCCTAGCGATTTAAAAGAAAGACTTATTTGGGATAAGTACCAAAAATGCTATGAGGATGCGCTTAACAATACTTCAAAACCACATGCACCTTGGTTTGTTATTCCATCGGACAATAAAAAGGCTGCCAGGTTAATAGTTGCCAGTATTTTACATGAAGAGTTAAAAAAATACAAAGATATAAGGGAACCAGAACTGGATGATAAAATAAAGGCTAATTTAGAAGAATATAAAAAACAACTGGAAAACGAATGAGGTATTTATTGTTGGTATTTTTACTAATTACTACACAGATTGAAGCACAGAACAATGATCAAAAGCAAATTAATGAAATATATAATACGGCCCTGACCAATGGAAGTGGTTATGCTTGGTTAAACTATTTGTCCAACCAGATTGGAGGAAGACTTTCAGGTTCTTTGCAGGCACAGAAGGCCGTGGATTACACAAAAAAAATTCTGGATTCCATGGGTCTGGACCGCGTTTGGCTTCAGCCTGTTAAAGTTCCAAAGTGGGTAAGGGGCACACCGGAATTTGCATATATTGAGAGTGATCCGGGATTAACCAACAATGTTCCAATATGCGCTCTGGGAGGATCCGTAGCTACTCCCCTAGGCGGTATAAAGGCAGGGGTCGTGGAGGTACAAGGGATAGAGGGCTTACAAGTATTGGGTAAAGAAAAAATTCAAGGTAAGATTGTATTTTTTAATAAAGCCATGGACCCAACCAATATTGACACCTATATGTCTTATAGCGGTTCCGTGGACCAACGATATGCAGGTGCCAACGAAGCTGCTAAATACGGAGCAGTAGGGGTTATAGTAAGATCGTTGAACCTTAGGTTGGACGATTTTCCCCATACGGGTGCTATGAGTTATGGAGATACCCCTATGGAAAGCAGGATTCCCGCTGCGGCCATAAGTACAAATGGGGCCGAATTGCTAAGTGCCACCTTGAAGCTTAATCCGGACATAAATTTTTTCTTTAGACAAAATTGCAAAATGTTGCCAGATGTAGATTCTTACAATGTAATTGGGGAAATTAAAGGTAGTACCTACCCAAATGAAATTTTGGTAGTGGGTGGACATTTGGATTCGTGGGATCTGGGTGACGGTTCGCATGATGACGGTGCGGGTTGTGTTCAGAGCATGGAAGTGCTAAGGTTGTTTAAGGCTACTGGATACAAACCTAAACGCACCATACGGGTGGTACTCTTTATGAACGAGGAAAACGGACTTCGTGGGGGAACCAAGTATGCGGAGCAAGCCTCTAAGAATAATGAGAAACATATTTTTGCCCTTGAAAGTGATGCCGGGGGTTTTACGCCCCGGGGTTTTTCTTTTGATTGTAATCAGGCAAATTTTAAACAGATAGAGAGTTGGAAAAGCTTGTTCGAACCCTATTTGGTACATCTGTTTGTAAAAGGTGGGAGTGGAGCTGATATTGGACCGCTAAAAAATGATAATATTGTTTTGGCCGGTTTAAGACCTGACAGTCAGCGGTATTTTGATCATCACCATTCTGCAAATGACACCTTTGCACATGTAAATAAAAGGGAGCTGGAACTTGGAGCCGCCTCAATGGCCAGTTTAATTTATTTGTTTGATCAGTATGGCATTAAATAGTTACTTCCCCTAATTACAGGAATTATATTTGGCAGGAGGAAGTTTGTTGTAAATAATGGATATTAGAAAATAGATTAATGTTTTCTAATATATAGAGCTTTTTATAAACAGAAAACTTATCCTTACCTTTGCAGACTAATTAAAAAACAGCGATATGCAAGACGGAATTTACGCAAAATTCAATACTTCGAAAGGAGAAATACTGGTAAAGCTTACCCATGATAAAACCCCTGGTACTGTGGGGAACTTTGTAGCCTTGGCGGAAGGTAATCTAGAAAATAGTATCAAAGCTCAAGGTAAGCCTTATTATGACGGATTAAAATTCCATAGGGTTATTCCGGATTTTATGATTCAGGGTGGTTGTCCACTGGGAACGGGTACCGGTGACGGAGGTTATAAATTTGATGATGAATTTCATCCAGATCTTACTCATGACGGACCTGGTGTACTTTCAATGGCCAATGCAGGTCCAGGAACAAATGGCACCCAATTCTTTATTACCCATGTGGCTACTCCTTGGTTAGATAACAAGCATACTGTTTTTGGGCACGTAGTAGAAGGTCAGGATGTAGTAGATGCTATTAAACAAGGAGATAAAATAGAAAGTTTAACCATAGAAAGAATCGGTGCTGAAGCCGATAAATGGAACGCGGTAGAGGCTTTTAGGACTTTTGAGGGTTCAAGGGAAAAAAGACTTGCCGAGGAAAAGAAAAAAATAGCGGCTGAATTGGATAAGGTAGCCGCAGGCTTTAATGAAACGGAAAGTGGACTTAGATATAAAATTGTTCAAGAGGGAAAAGGAACTAAGGCAGTCAGTGGAAAAAATGTTTCTGTCCATTATGAAGGATCCTTGTTGAACGGTCAAGTTTTTGATTCTTCCTATAAAAGAAAGGAACCTATTAGTTTTCAATTGGGTGTAGGTCAGGTAATTCCGGGATGGGATGAAGGCATTGGCCTATTGAAGGTTGGTGACAAAGCCAGGTTTGTAATTCCTTCTAATTTGGCTTACGGAAGCGCAGGTGCTGGAGGGGTTATACCGCCAAATGCCACCCTTATATTTGACGTTGAATTAATGGGGATAGGATAAGATTCCAATTCATATAAAAAAGGCCTTAAGAAATTAGGGCCTTTTTTTATACTATAAGTTCGGATAATTCGGAGCCGACGAATGTATTAAACCCCATTGTTTATATTATGAAGTGAAGCCAGAAGCGGTGAATTCGAAATTGCTTTTTACCTTTTGGTCCTATTTAGGCTTAGAACTAAAAGGGCTATGTTTATTACCAACAAGGACAGTAAAATAGTGAAAAAAGTGGTCATGCTAAAGTTATTTATAATGGTGTATATTCAGTGTTTAAAAGCAAGATGATGAAATAGGGGAAAGGTTGCGTAAAAAATATAAATATTACCTTTTAGGTTGAAAATTCGGGCAAAATTGGAATTGAAAAGTGGATGTTAAAAATATAAGGAGGTGTGTTTTTATTTACACTAAAGTCCAATAAAAAACCCATCCGATAGGATGGGCTCTATTTTCTAAAAAAATTGTACCGTAATTATTAAATCACTTTTACATTTACTGCGTTCAATCCTTTTTTACCTTGTTGTAATTCAAATTCTACAACATCACCTTCGCGAATTTCGTCGATTAAACCAGAAATGTGTACAAAGTGATCTTCGCTTGAGCCTTCTTCAGTGATAAATCCGAAACCTTTGGAGTCATTGAAGAATTTTACTGTTCCTTTATTCATTATAAAAAATTAAAAAAATTAAATTAGCCCACAAGATAAGGTTTTATAATTTAACTGCATGATTTTTTGATAGTTATATTTTTTTAGGGAATCCTTCAGGACTTATGAAAAAGAAAATAACTTGCTAATCAACTGTGCTCTAATGGTCTTTGTTATATTTTTCATTCTATTCCCGATCAAGTTATTGCAGTGGCCGTCCATTTAATAGACAAGTGAGATAATTAATTCTTTATGTATCCCATATTTCTTTTAATAAGATTGGGGCATATTTAGAACTAAAAAAAAGTCCTCCCTAGTTAGGGAAGACTATATTATTTGATTGTGACCAAAAGTGTAGAATTATAAAATTAAAGGTTCGGCTGTGGGGTCATCCTTAAATACGGCTTGATTTCTTCCACGCCTTTGGTAAATATTTTTTTGGCATCCTCGGTATTTATAGACGGACTTACAACAACCCTATCTCCATTTTCCCAATTCGCAGGAGTGGCTACTTTGTGGTAAGCAGTTAACTGTAATGAATCTATTACCCTAAGCAGCTCGTGAAAATTACGCCCTGTAGAAGCAGGATAGGTGATTATGAGCTTAACCGTTTTGTCCGGAGCTATAATGTAAACGGATCGCACGGTTAAACTGTCGTTCGCATTTGGATGTATCATATCGTAAAGCGTAGAAACTTTTTTGTCATCGTCGGCAATAATGGGAAAATTAACAGTGGTATGCTGTGTCTCATTAATATCCTTGATCCATTCGCCATGAGATGCAACCCCATCAACGCTAAGTGCCAGCATTTTTACGTTTCGTTTGTCAAATTCACCTTTGAATTTTGCGGCAGTCCCCAACTCGGTCGTACATACCGGGGTAAAATCAGCCGGGTGTGAAAATAAAATTCCCCATCCATCGCCCAAATAATCATATAAATTGATCATTCCCATGGAACTATCTGCTGTAAAATCAGGGGCTACGTCGCCCAATCGTATTGTTGCCATATTTTAGTGTTTTAATTAAAATTTTATTATCCTATAAAATTAGTAGATTATATTGGAACCAACTTTTTTAAAAGGTTAAAAATGTATTAAAATTTAACAAAAAATAACTGGTTTTGGATAATAATTTGAATAGAATTAATTTTAGTTATTGATTCATAATCTTTTGAAATTCAAGAACTACTGCAAGTTTTTTAATCATGTTCCCGGCTTTTTATTTTTTTAAAATATTTATTTTTATCATTTAGGGAATCAAGGGGTCAACCTTTTTTCCAACTCAAATAATGGATGGGTAAAATCTCAAAATACTGCGTTATTAATCATTGATTTTGCTATTGATATTCATTATTCTTCTTTAATTTTATGCTATGGAAGAAAGAACCTTAGAAGAATTAAAGTATCCCATTGGCCATTTCGTCTTTACGAAGACGGTAAGTGACGTAACACTGTCCGATTGGATTTCTGAATTAGAGGCTTTACCTGCCCGTTTGGAGGGCCTGGTAATTCATCTTAGCGATCAACAGCTAAATACACCATATCGCCCAGGTGGTTGGACCATAAGGCAAGTGGTGCATCATATTGCAGATAGCCATCATAATAGTTATATCAGATTCAAATGGGCTTTGACAGAGGATAGACCTATAATTAAAGCGTATGATGAGAAGGAATGGAGCAAACTGTTCGATGCCAATAATGCACCAATAGTCCTTTCCGTAAATTATCTTAAGGCACTACATGCGAAATTGGTGTATCTCTTAAAAGGTTTGTCCAAAGAAGATTTGGAAAGGGTGTACATTCATCCCGATGGTAATGTGGCGGTAAGCCTTCTGGAAAATATAGGAAAATATGCTTGGCACGGTAACCATCATCTAGCACATATAGAAGGCGTTCTGGAGCGTAAAGGTTGGACTTGCCAATAACTTCCCTAAAGAATTCCTTAGAACAGCAATAGGTTTGGCCCAATAGAATACTATAGAATGTAGTTAGGAACTATTATTTTTTCCATTTTATATTGCAGCCCATACTGGGTTTTTGTTTCTCATTTATTTCTTTTCCTGCAAGAAGGGCGTCCATGGCTGTCTTTAAATCCTCCCCGGTAACGGGAATGCCGTTTCCCGGACGGGAGTTGTCAAACTGCCCCCGATATACCAGCTTTAAATTGGCATCGAATAAATAGAAATCAGGGGTACAGGCGGCATCATAGGCTTTGGCCACTTCTTGGCTCTCATCGTACAAATAGGGAAAAGTATACTTCTGTTCCATACTGATCAGCTTCATTAAATGGGGAGCATCTTGAGGATAGTTTTCCACGTCGTTGCTGGAAATTGCTATAAATGAAATATCTTTAGGTTGATATTCCATTGCGGTTTTAACGATTTCGGCGTTCAAATGCTTAACAAAAGGGCAGTGGTTACATATGAACATAATTACGGTACCCTTTGTGCCTTTTAGGTCTTGAAGGCTTTTTTGTTTGTCCAAAGTGGTATCTAGTAGTTTAAAGTTGGGAGCTATTGTGCCCAAAGGAAGCATGTTACTGGGTGTATTGGCCATGACTTTGATGTTTTGAATTTAGGTCTTGTACAAAGTTAATTGAAATTAAAGATTCTTGTATGTGGATCGTAAACTAGTTATTTTTGGATTAATCCTTAAATTATATGGAGAATGAAGAATTCTTATCCAACATTGTCGGAGGCCATAACTGATTTTAAAAAATGCCGGTTTCACAGTAGATTTGAATTTGTGTGAGCTAGGGATAGAAAATAAAAAATTAGAAAAATACATTCTGCTAAGGATTTTAATGTGATTAAATTTTACAGGTTTGAGGGAATGAGTGATCCAGATGATAACATGGTCCTTTATGTAATTGAAACTTCAGCCGGAAACAAGGGCCTATTGGTTGATGCTTATGGGGCATATTCAGGAAATATTCCTAAGGATATTATTGATAAACTCAGAATTGTTAAATGAACGAAACTATTACTTGGCCCGATTTTTCCAAAATAGATATGAGAGTGGGCACTATTATTGAAATTAAAGATTTTCCAGAGGCCAGGAAACCTGCCTACCAAGTACAGGTAGATTTTGGCAAGGAGATAGGGATTAGGAAAACATCGGCCCAAATTACGCAAAGGTATTCCAAAGATGAACTTTTGGGGAAGCAGATAATTGCGGTGATCAATTTTCCTAAAAAGCAAATTGCAAATTTTATGAGTGAATGTCTTATATTGGGCGCTGTTGACGGTTCCGATGTAATATTGTTGCGACCGGAAGCAGAAGTTGACAATGGACTTAAAATTTCATAATTTTTGGTAACTACCCCTCTGGATAAGATCCATATAGATTTTAATGAACAATCACTTTGGGTGCTCAATGTGGCATTGGCTTTGGTAATGTTTGGGATAGCATTGGATATATCCATAGATGACTTTAGAAGATTGGCAAGAAAACCTAAGCCTCTTTTTGTGGGCGTTTTGAGTCAGTTTGTTCTATTGCCCGCGGTAACCTTTGTGTTGGTTTTGCTAGTGGAGCCCTTGCCCAGTATTGCATTGGGAATGTTTATGGTCGCTGCCTGTCCGGGAGGTAATATTTCCAATTTTATTACACATTTGGCCAAGGGGAATACGGCCCTGTCAGTAAGTTTAACGGCTGTAGCCACCTTACTGGCTGTAATTATGACCCCTTTGAACCTTCAATTATGGGGTTCCCTATATGGGCCTACCGCATCAATCCTTCAAGAAGTTGCCATAGCCCCTTTTTCCATGGTGAAACTAGTGGCATTACTTTTGGCTCTACCATTAATTTTGGGGATGTTGATAAAGCATTTCAGACCAAGATTTGCCTCCAAAATAGCAAAGGTTTTAAAAGTACTTTCGCTGGTGTTCTTTGTTGTCCTCATTTTTATTGCGCTGTATGACAATAGGGATATTTTTATGGAATATGTTCTCTACGTGTTCTGGATAGTTGTTCTGCATAACCTCCTGGCTTTTGTTACTGGCTTTTCGTTGGCTAAATTTTTTAGTCTTTCACAAATGGATAAAAGAACAATTGGAATAGAAACCGGGATTCAGAATTCAGGCCTTGGATTGTTACTGATATTTACTTTTTTTGACGGACTGGGAGGGATGGCTCTTTTGGCTGCTTTTTGGGGTATTTGGCACTTAATATCCGGTTTGACAATAGCTACTTTTTGGGGGTATTTTCCAATTGATAAAGAAGAATTTGTTTGAGAAAAATAGGATATCTTGTAATTTGGGTTTGGATACGCACGGCTTTGACTTTCTATTTTTCCAAAATAAAGATTGAAGGGTCGTCCAATGTACCTTCCGGAAAACCCATTATGTTTTTGGCAAATCATCAAAACGCTTTGCTTGATGCCTTATTGATTGCAACCCATTGTAAGCGGAAGCCTTATTTTTTAACTAGGTCCGATGTATTCAAGACGGCCTTGTTGAAAGTATTTTTCGGATTTTTACAGATGATTCCCGTTTATAGGATCAGGGATGGTAAGAATTCCTTGGCGGGTAATACTGCCATTTTTGAACGCTGTGCCCAGCTGCTGGGAAGGGGAGAGGCCGTACTTATTTTTCCAGAGGGAAACCATTCTTTAAAACGTAGGGTCCGGCCATTGAGTAAAGGATTTACCCGTATTTTGTTTTTGGCCTTGGAAAGTAATCCGTCAATGGATATAGGTATTGTCCCAATTGGAGTTAATTACGCCAATGCGGCAAAGTTTCCCGATAAGGCCGCACTGTATTATGGGAAAGCGATAAGGGTACAGGATTTTTTTGATAAGAAGGATGTGTCGGGATCTGCAAGCCGGCTCAAGGAGGAAGTGTATCATCATTTAAAAAAGCTTACCGCCCATATTGAAGAGGAGTCAAGTTATGAGGAAATAGTACATACATTGGATAGGGCCAAGGTAGATTATTTGGATCCTGTTGGTGTTAATCGAATTAAAGAAGAAGGGACATCCCCAGAGTACAGGAAAATTGGAAAAGGAAAAGTTGCACTCGTGAAGTATATCCTTAGGGGAGCATTTTCTATTTTGAATTTCCCAATGATAATTATATGGTCAATATTCATTAAACCCAAGGTAAGCGAACCGGAATTTTTGAGTACTACCCGTTTTATGTATGCCTTATTGATTTACCCATTCTTTTATCTATTGTTTATCGCAGGCATGCTAGAGTTTCTTAATTGGCCGGTTACCTCAATTATTTGTCTGGCCCATTTAACGTTAAATATCGTCCTGGTTAAATTGTCATGGGAAGACTAAAACGGGGTTAAAATAAAAACGGCCCCAAATTTTTGGGACCGTTATGTTTTTATAAAAAATATGACGATTAAATATCGTCAAAGCTTACATCTGTAAAACTATCTGTAGAACTGATGGATCCATTTTCCTCAGAATCTTCCTTCTTAAAATCTTTTTGGTGACGTTCGGAAATAACCTCTGAACCTTTTTCATCGATAATGTAATCCATCATCTCATCCAAATTCTCTTTAAAGGCGGTAAAGTCTTCTTTGTATAAATAAATCTTGTGTTTTTTATAATGAAAAGAACCATCATCATGGGTGAACTTTTTGCTTTCGGTAACAGTTAAATAATAATCTCCTGCCTTTGTGCTTCTAACATCGAAAAAATAAGTTCTTCTTCCTGCTCTTAAAACTTTTGAATAAATTTCTTCTTGGTCCATTAAATCTTTATCGCTCATTTCGTCTAGTGTATAGTTAATTTTTCATAGGTATATATCTGTCAAAAGTGGAAAAAAAAACCTAATATAACAACATTTTTCTATTTTTCTTTCTCAGAAAGTTGGTGCATATAAAGCTCTTTGTAGTATCCTTCTACAGAATTTAATTCATCATGTGTACCTTCCTGTATTAATTTTCCATCTTCCAAAACGATAATTTTGTCTGCGTTTTTAGCAGATGAAACCCTATGGCTTACGATAAGAGTGGTCTTGTTTTTGGATTCCTTTTTCAATTGGTTCAAAATCTCCTCCTCTGTTTCAGTATCAACTGCGGATAAACAATCATCAAAGAGGTAGATCTGAGGATCTTTAAGTAGGGCGCGTGCAATGGAAACACGTTGTTTTTGGCCTCCGCTTAGGGTAATGCCCCTTTCTCCCAGGATAGTCTCATATTGCTTGTTAAAGCCCATGATATTTTCATGTACTACCGCTTTCTTGGCAACGGCTATAATTTCCTCATCTGTAGAATTTTCTTTTCCAAACTTAATATTGTTCTTTATGGTGTCGGAAAAGAGGAAAGCATCTTGTGGTACTGCCCCAATAGCTTGTCGGAGGCTTTGCAGGTTTAATTGCTTAATAGGAACATCATCTATCAGAATTTGTCCGGAGTCAATATCGTATAAACGGGCAATTAGATCCAGTATGGTCGATTTTCCGGAACCCGTTTTTCCCAAGATGGCAACGGTCTCGCCCTTGTTTATGGAAAAGGATATGTTGTTCAGGGCGGTAATGTTGGTATCCTCGTAAGTGAAGGTCACATTCTTAAACTCGATTTTTCCCTCTATAGGAGTTTCTTCTTTAACCGTACTTACTATGTTAGGTTCTTCCTGCAAAAATTGATTGATCCTTTTTTGCGAGGCTTCTGCCCGCTGTACTATAGAGGTAACCCAACCTACAACAGCTACGGGCCAGGTGAGCATGTTTACGTATAGTATGAACTCGGCAATAATTCCAATTGACGCTATTTCTCCATCAATATATTGTTTGCCTCCAATGTAGATAACGAAAATATTACTGATCCCGATCAACAGGATCATCAGAGGGAAAAACCAGGCATTGACCTTAGCCAGATCCATACTTTTATTTTTTCCGTCCAGTGCCAAATTTTTCAATTCAGCATTTATCTTGGGTTCCAGAGCGTAGGCTTTTATAACCGAAATTCCGGAAAAGGATTCCTGTGTAAAAGTAGATAGTGTTGATAGGAATTCTTGCACGATTGTGCTTCGTTTATGAATTATTTTACTGATCTGGTAGATCAACACAGAAAGAATAGGTAATGGCAACAAAGCATATAAGGCAAGAACTGGTGCTTTAATAAACATTAGGGGAACCAGACAAACAAAAAGAGTAAGCGTTTGTATGCCGTACATAATGGCGGGCCCACCATATAACCTTACCTGGTTTACATCTTCACTGATCCTGTTCATTAAGTCGCCTGTCCTGTTTTTTTTGTAAAAATTGAGGCTCAAAAGTTGATAGTGGTCAAATACTTCATTTTTTAAATCATACTCTATATACCTGGAAACATTTATAATGGTCTGTCTCATTAGAAATGTAAAAAAGCCTGACAGCAAAGCTGCTCCCACAATAATCAGGATGTATTCCAATAACATTTCCTTGGCTTCTCCCTTTAGAATATCATTACCAATAAAGCGTTCAACCACTTCAATGGATTTTTTTACATAGGAGGGCATTACCAATTGAAAAATGCGCGCTATCATGGTAATTACAATACCAACGAGGAGCTTAAATCGGTACTTTTTAAAATACTTATTTAGATGTTGAAGTTCTTTCATTGGATATTAACCAGGAATTGCAGGAATTTGGATTACAATTCGGCAAAGATAGTTTTTTGGATCTAAACCAAATGTTATAAAACACATAAGATAATACCTAAAAAGGTAGTTAGGATTAAAAAATATAATCCTATTTTTGTACCCGAAAGTTTTATTTATCTTACTAAAGTTCTTTAAAAATGCTTACAAGAAGGCACATTAGGGTTAAAGTTATGCAATGTATTTATGCATTGACGCAATCGAAGGATGATTCCCTTGAAAAACAAGAGAAATTTTTGAAAGTAAGCATAGAGAACATGTACACTCTTTACCTGTTAATGCTGAGTCTTTTTATAGAGTTACATGAAAGGGCGGAGAACCAGCTTAGCCTTTCCTCCAAAAAATACCTAAAAAACAATACAGATTCCTATCCCAACAAGGAAAAATTCCTAAGAAATAAACTTTTGCTTCAAATTGCGGGAAACAAGACGTTAAAAGATGAATTATCCAAAAGAAAATTGAACAACTGGTATTTGAACGAAGAATACATCAGGATAATTTACAATGAGGTTATGGAAAGTGAGATATATGCCAAATATATGTCCAATGCCGATAGTACTTATGAGGAGGACAAAAGGCTTATAATCGATTTGTTCCGGGATATTATTGCGCCCAATGAAAAGATTTACGATTATTTTGAAGATGACAAATTAACATGGGTAGATGATATACCCATTGTAAACACCTTTCTCTTAAAGCAGTTTAAAAAAGTAAAGGAAAGTACTGTCCCTTCCTATTTTTTACCGCCTCTTTTTAAGGATGAGGACGATATGGTATACGCCAATAGACTATTGACGAAAACTTTGCTGAACAATTCCAAACTGGAACAAGAGATAGAAGGTAAAACACCTAATTGGGACAAGGATCGAATTGCAGATATCGATGCCATACTTTTGAAAATGGCAATTTGCGAACTACTCAATTTTCCCTCTATACCGGAACGGGTTACTATAAACGAGTTTTTAGAAATTGCCAAGGAATACTCCACTCCCAAGAGTAGCATATTTATAAATGGTATATTGGATAAGCTGGTGAGGGAATATAAGGAGGAAGGGAAACTAAAAAAAGTGGGTAGGGGTTTGTTATAAACAAATATTCCTTAATTTTGCGCAAATATAAATTAATAGGGATGAAATAAGCCATAGTAGTTCTTGAAATACACCAAGATCATTAATGGCGATTTGCACATTACCTCTTAAAAAATAATTAAATTTAAACAGATGAAAAGAGTATTCTTAACCTTAAGTATTGTTTCTGTTCTTGTCCTTTCCTCCTGTAAGGAAAAGGCCTCCAGTAAAATAGAAGCTTCCAATGTAGAGGTTGCTGCCGAAAGGGATGCAGCTGCCAAAAGTCTTCCAGTTATGGAATTCGATAAAGTAGAGCACGATTTTGGATCTATAGATCAAAATGCGCCCCAGGAAACAATTTTTACATTTACAAATACCGGTGATGCTCCTTTGATCATTACCGACGCAAAAAGCAGCTGTGGTTGTACCATTCCTGAGTATCCAAAGAATACTCCAATAGCACCAGGTGAAAAAGGTGAAATGTTGGTTAAATTTAATGGTTCTGGACAAAATCAGGTTACCAAGACTATAACCGTTACTGCCAATACTAGTAAAGGAACCGAAACACTTAGAATAAAAGCATTTGTAACTCCAAAAGGAGCAGGTCCTGTAGGTCCTGTTAAATAAGTACACATATAATTATGTTAGAACAATATCCATATCTTCCACTCATATTGATGTTTGTAGTGGTGTATTTTTTTATGATCGCACCACAAAGAAAGCGTCAAAAACAAGAGAAGAAATTTACCGAAGAATTAAAAAAGGGAGATAAAGTTGTTACCAAGAGCGGTATGCACGGTAAAATAGTTGATTTGAACGACAATGATTTTTCCTGTGTTATTGAGACTATGGCCGGGAAGATAAAATTTGATCGTACCGCCATATCCATGGAGATGAGCAAAAAAGTAAACGCACCCGAAAAGAAGTAATTTTTTTCCGAATAATTTAAAAGGCACCAACCAAAAGTTGGTGCTTTTTTGTTGTAATATTTTGTACATTAAGGGCTTACTTAAACTTTGATTCCATGATTCACAATAGAAGAAAATTTATTAAGCAGGGTTCCCTTATGGCCGTAGGAACAGCTGCGGCATTTTTATTTCCAATGGACTTATTGGCTTCCATACGAAGGAAGACAAGTCCAAACGATAAAATTGGTGTAGGCTTGATAGGCTGCAATGGTATGGGCTTTAGCGATTTGACTTCCATGCTTAAAATGAGCGAAATTCAGGTTGTGGCTTTGTGCGATGTAGATGATAGTGTTTTAAAAAAGAGAACGGCCGATTTGGAAAAGGCCGGAATTAAGAAGCCTAAATTATATAAGGATTATCGAAAATTATTGGAAGATAAGGATGTAGATGTTGTAATCATTGGTACTCCGGATCATTGGCATTGTCTGCAGCTTTCCGATGCCGTTAAAGCAGGAAAGGATGTGTATTGTGAAAAACCTTTGGCCAATTCCATTGAGGAATGCAACCTTATGCTGAACTCCGTACAGGCAAGTGATCGAATGGTGCAAATAGGGCAGTGGCAAAGGAGTCAGCCTCATTTTGTAGATGCCATAGATTTTGTCCATTCGGGAAAATTGGGAGAAATTCGTTTGGCAAAAGCTTGGGCCTATCAGGGTTGGATGGGGTCTATCCCAGTTTTGTCGGATACTGCCGCTCCTGCCGGAGTGGATTATGACATGTGGTTGGGACCTGCACCCAAGAGACCGTTTAATGCCAACAGGTTCCATTTTAATTTTAGATGGTACTGGGATTATGCCGGTGGGTTAATGACAGATTGGGGGGTGCATCTTATGGATTATGCCCTGTATGGAATGAAAGCCAACACCCCAAAATCGGTGATGGCACTAGGGGGAAAGTTTGCCTATCCCGATGATGCTTCAGAAACACCGGATACCTTGCAGACCGTTTATGAGTATGATGGTTTTTCAATTTTGTGGGAGCATGCTACAGGCATAGATAATGGCAATTACGGACGCAATCACGGTATTTCGTTTATAGGCAACAATGGAACCCTGGTTTTGGACCGCAAGGGTTGGGAGGTGATATCTGAAAAGGATAAGATGCAAAGTATACCATTACAAAAAAACCAAGGTAGTGGGTTGGATAATCATACCGTGAATTTTATTGAAGCTGTGAAATCCAGGGACGGTTCCAAATTAAAGGCTCCTTTACAAGTGGGGTATGATGCGGCTTTGGTATGCCATATGGGAAATATAGCTTTTAAAACGGGTAATAGAATATATTGGGACAATTATACCGGACAATTTTCGGATGATGCTTCAAATGCATTGATAAATGCCCATTACCACAACGGTTGGGAGTTGCCTAAGGGGTAATGGTTTTATGGAAGAAATGTAATTTATGTCAAAAACTAAAATTTCCAGTGGTAGTAAAAAGCATGTCGAATTTAACCGTGCTTCAAGGTTTTTATTGCTTTGTATAATTTCTTGGCTCTTGATGTCCTTGGAACATCAAAATCCGACTACTAGAAAAGAAAGGGCGTTTACAACAATGACCAAAGATTCGGTGAAAATGGAAGTGGATTTACTTTTCAATTCTAAAAATCAGCCTGTTAAGTATTATAGTTACGTGGTTACTCCGGTATGTGAGGAAGGTGTATGTTATAATTTGATTGCGGAGGTCTATTGGGATTTGTTAGGAAACTTTATGGATTATAAGGAGACGGTTTTAGATCCTTTAACCAAATTTGATCATATCAAGTTCACTAGGGAGGATCATGATAAAATGAAGGAAATTTTAAGGGACAAAACCTCCTTACTGGCCAATTACAAGGCCGAGGATTTGGTAGATCACAGTATTGAAATTAAATCTGAGGTTATAGATGGCGTAGCTGGAGCAACGTATAAATCCCTTAGTGGAGCAGTGGTACGTGGGGCGGTATACAGTTCCCATACCTTGTGGCATATTGTTAATGGGGAAGTTGCAGATAAGATTGTGGCCCATACCGAATCCTTGATGAACGATGATCTGCTTATTTGGATGTTGGATTCCGATAATTACAATCTGCAATTCTATGCTTTGAACAAGATTGACACAGGAAATGAACAGTATACACCAAATCTTATCAGGTTAATTTCTGAAGGTAATTCATATGTGCCATTTTTTGCTATTGAAAAAATACCTGAATGGGCTTGGTCCTCTGCACTATATCAACCCAAAATAGTAATCTTGTTAAAAGAGGTTGAATTTCGAATGCAAAACGAAATACTGAACAAGCTTAACAACAGGGAGTTAGAGGAAAATTCAATAACTGTTTTGACCTCTTCTATGGAGTCTCTAAATAAGTCTCAATTAAAGAAGGCTTTTAATATTCTTAATAATAACAGGGACAGATTATCAGTTGAATCCATTGGAGAAATAGAATCACTGTCGGAATCCGGGAACAAGGAAATTTCCGAAGCGGCTGAACAATTTCTTACTTCCTTAGAAAAGGAGGGCGGGCTTGTTTCCAAAAAAATGAAAGAACAGAGAAAAAAATTAATATCAAATTAAAATACTTAAAGCAATGACAAAAAGGAGAGGATTTATGAAAACCATTGGATTGGGATCAGGTGCTTTTATGATGGCTCCAATCACTGTTTTTGGCAAGGATGCCGTAGACGGGGCGCAATTATTCGGGCAGTCCACTACTGATTCCAATAAAGCACAGGCCCTTGTGGATACCGAAGTCTATAAGAAAAAATTTTATGAGACCGATGTCCTTATTGCCGGGGCCGGAATGGCGGGAATATGCGCGGCATTGGCAGCAGCACGTAATGGTAGTAAGGTAATACTTATTCAGGATAGATCAAGGTTGGGTGGAAACGCCAGTAGTGAAATAAGAATGCATATTTCTGGAGCAAGCCAGTTGAATCAAATATGGAGGGAAACCGGAATATTGGAAGAATTGGTTTTGACGGAGGCCGTACAAAACCCACAGCGTTCCTATGAGATGTGGGATTTTATTTTATATGATAAACTAATATCCGAAGAAAATATCACTTTATTGCTGGACACGGCCTTATATGACGCAGAGGTAGTTGATGGAAAGATCAATCAGATAATGGCCCTTTGTTCGCCAACTGAGGAAATTTCTGTGATCAAGGCCAAGTTCTTTGCGGATTGTACAGGCGATGCGACCTTAGCAGCACAAGTAGGCGCAAATTATATGCGTGGAAGGGAAGCAAAATCCAAATGGGGAGAATCTCTCGCCGTAGATGTTGAAGATCAAAAAACAATGGGGAACAGCTTATTGTTTACCGCAAAAAAATATGAAAAGAGTATGCCCTATACCCCTCCCAAATGGGCAAGGAAATATACAACCAAGGATTTTTTGCACCGCAATATTTCAACCTATGAATATGGTTATTGGTGGTTGGAATTAGGTGGGGAAATTGACATTGTTCGCGATGGACAACAAAATAGAAAGGATCTTTTGGCTGTGCTATTTGGGGTCTGGGATTATATTAAAAACTCCGGGAACCATCCGGATTCGGAAAATTGGGCATTGGACTCCATAGGAATGATCCCTGGGAAAAGGGAGAGCAGACGAGTAGAAGGCGATTACATAATGAAACAGGAAGACGTACAGGCGGCAACCTTATTTGAAGATAGGGTAGCCTATGGCGGTTGGCCATTGGACGATCACCCTCCTGGGGGAATGGATACCACTGGAGAAGTGCCTTATGTCTCTATACCATTAAAAGGACCATATTCCATTCCTTTCAGATCACTATATAGTAAAAATATTCCCAATCTGTTGATGGCCGGTCGAAATATAAGTGTTTCCCATGTGGCACTTTCATCTACCAGGGTAATGGCAACCTGCAGTACTTTGGGACAGGCCATTGGCACCGCCATGGATTATTGCAATAAAAATGGGATACTTCCAACTGAGTTAGGGAATAGTAGTGAACATATAATAAAACTACAACAAATTTTACTGAAGCAGGACCAGGCATTACTTGGAGTAAAGAACGAAGATGCAGCTGATTTGGCCAGAACGGCCAAGATAACGGCCTCTTCAGAAACAGCGGATGGAAAGGCGATAAAGATAATTGACGGTTATAACAGGGAAGTTGGGGATGGCATTACCCATAAATGGTGTGCCAGTATGGAAAATGGGGAGCAATGGATCATGTTGAGTTGGAAAAAACCGGTCAAGATCAATAAAATCCAGTTTATATTCGATACCGGCTTAGATCGCTTTTTACGACTTTCTGCCCAGGACTGGGTAAATGACAACCAAATTAGAGGCCAACAACCGGAAACGGTGGCCGATTATGTCATAGAAGTCCAGGGGAAAAATATTGACAAAACACTTCTTAGTAATGAAAATAATTATTTGAGACTGGTAGAACATAGCTTTGAATCTGTTGAAATAAAGCAATTGAAAATCAAGGTTACTAGGACCAATGGCGACCCTCTCGCCAAAATATTCGAGGTGCGCTGTTATAACGAGTAAAGGATTATTTCCAATATAGAGTTGTCGATGTTCCTAAATAGTTAGGGAATCTTACAGCTTACAAATTCCTTTAGGGTAAACGTTGCTATTGTTGATGCAAATAGTATATGTTTGTTGTGATTAGATTTATATGACGCTTCCTTTTAGGTTTTGATATTATTTGGTAATACTTTGGAGGAATTGGAATAATTGGAGTGGAGGTGACTGATCTGGAACAAAATTAAATTTGTAATTATAATATTATTGAAATGATATCATTCTTATTATCTATAGGAGCTTTAGTACTGGGCTATTTCACTTACGGGAAATTGATGGAAAGGATATTTGGGGTGGACAAGGATAGGGAAACTCCCGCAGTTAGGCTTAGGGACGATGTAGATTTTATGACATTGCCCACTTGGAAGGTCTTTTTGATCCAGTTCTTAAATATAGCAGGTTTGGGACCCATCTTTGGAGCCATTGCAGGAGCCATGTTTGGACCTGCCGCTTTTTTGTGGATCGTATTGGGAAGCATCTTTGCAGGTGCGGTGCACGATTATTTTTCCGGAATGTTGTCCATTCGGCATGATGGGCTTAGTATCAGTGAAGTGGTCGGTATTTATCTGGGGCCTACTGCTAAACAGTTTATGCGCCTTTTTTCGGTAGTCCTTTTAATATTTGTGGGGACCGTTTTTTTGGTAGGTCCAGCAAAAATAATCGATGGAATGACCGGGAATATATGGAACGTCTGGATTTGGGTGGCCATTATTTTGGTTTATTACGTTCTCTCCACATTACTGCCAATAGATAAATTAATAAGTAAACTTTACCCCATTTTTGGAGTAGCCATGTTACTTATGGCCATAGGCTTGGTAATTGCACTTTTTTTTGGGGACTACAATATTCCCGAACTGGTTCCAGCGAATTTAATAAATATGACCAGCGATCCAGAGGCAACCCCCTTGTTTCCAATACTGTTTATAACCATTGCCTGTGGTGCCATTTCAGGATTCCACGCCACCCAGTCCCCGCTCATGGCACGTTGCATGAAAAATGAAACAGATGGGAGAAAGATCTTTTACGGCACAATGGTCACAGAGGGGATAGTGGCTTTAATATGGGCGGCTGCAGCAATGACATTTTTTGGAAATGTGGAGGGTTTAAATGGCGCCATGATTGCCAATAATAACAACGCCGCTTGGGCGGCCAATGAAATATCCCTTAATATGTTGGGCCAAATTGGGGGTGTATTGGCCTTATTGGGAATTGTTGCTGCGCCAATTACTTCCGGCGATACCGCATTTAGGTCTGCACGCCTAATACTGTCCGATATATTTAAGTCCAACCAAAAGAAAATAGTCAACAGGCTGCTTATTAGTCTACCGCTATTCGTAATCGCATTTGTACTTACCCAAATAGATTTTGGAATTATATGGCGCTATTTTGCATGGAGCAATCAAACTTTGGCCATGATCGTGCTTTGGACTATAACCGCCTATTTGATTTATGAAAACAAGGCTTATTGGGTTACCCTATTACCGGCAATTTTTATGACAATGGTGTGCAGTACTTATATTTTGATAGCTCCAGAAGGTTTTCAATTGCCCAATGATATTTCTTATATAGGTGGCACGCTTATAACACTGACCATTACAATCGCATTTTGGGTATATACCGCCCAAAAGAAAAAAATATTTGTTGGGGTATGATGCAAAAATATCAGACCATCATTTTTATAGTCCTACTGTTTATTGTTGGTTTAGTGATCTTTTCCTGCTCAGATGATCGAGCCCAAAAAATTATTGAGCAAGAGCAGGAATTATACACTGTACTAGGGGTGGAGGATACTGGTCTCAATTTTGTAAATAAGCTGGAGGAAACCACTACTATGAACGGATTTTACTATGAATACTTTTATAATGGGGGAGGGGTTGCAGTGGCCGATTTTAACAATGATGGACTTCAAGATGTATATTTTATTAGTAACCTTCGGACCAATAAGCTGTTCTTAAATCTGGGAAACCTAAAGTTTAGAAATGTAAGTGTAGCTGCCAATGCCCAAGGCAATGGCGGGTTTCCTACAGGGGTTACCGTTGTAGATATTAATAATGATGGATTAAAGGATATCTACATTCTTAAATCTGGCCGTTTTGAAACCGATGAGCCTTTGCGAAACCTTTTGTTGATCAACAAGGGAATGAATAAGGATAACATACCTGTGTTTGAGGAAGATGCTAAGTCGTATGGATTGGACCTTCCTCATTATTCGACCCAAGCCACTTTTTTTGATTATGACCGTGACGGTGATCTGGATATGTTCTTGGTCAACCATAATATAGAAATGTACGGTTTAGAAGAGACATCTGAAATCATGATGGGCAAATCGGATAAGATTGGGGAAAAACTTTATCGGAATGATGATGGAATGTATATCAATGTTACCCAAGATGCAGGGATTATAAGTAATAATCTTGGTTTTGGTCTTGGGGTAGCTGTTGGTGATGTTAATAATGATGGTTGGCCTGATGTTTATGTAAGCAATGATTACTATGAAAAGGATCATCTTTATTTGAACAACCAAAATGGCACTTTTACGGAAAGTTCTCTTAAGTCATTTAACCACATGTCCACATTTTCCATGGGCAATGACATTGCAGATGTTAATAATGATGGCTTAATGGATATTATATCGCTTGACATGATGGCTGAGGATAATTTTACCCAAAAGACTAGCATGAGCGGTATGAACGTAGCTCAATTTTACAATATTGAGCATTTGGGCCTACATAGACAATATATGTATAACGCCCTTCAGGTTAACAATGGGAATTTTCCTAATACGATTATTCCTGCCTTCTCCGATATAGCCCAGCTGGCAGATATTTCAAGTACAGATTGGAGCTGGGCCCCATTACTTTTGGACATGGACAACGATGGGTTTAGAGATTTGTTTGTTTCCAATGGTATTAGAATGGATTTCAGAAACAACGATTTTGCCATTTATTTGGAAGAAAAATATCAAGAAGGTGTACGCAGCAGAAAGGTGGACCTGGCAAAGTATGTGGATGATCTTTTGGACAAGTTGCCGGAACGAAAAAAAGAAAACTATTTTTATTTAAATGGAGGTGATTTAAAATTTAATAAACTTACCGTAAATCAAACAGCCACCTATTCCAATGGTGCTGCCTATGCAGATTTTGACAATGATGGGGACTTGGATATCATAGTTAATAATACGGATGATTTTGCCCAACTGTACCGTAACAATCAGATTGATAACTCATTTTTAAAAATTTCCCTAAAAGGCCATGATAAGAACATCGATGGTATTGGGGCCAGGATTGAAGTAATAGCTAACAAAAAATCTTTTTTTGCCGAAAATTATTTTTCCAAAGGTTTTCAATCAGCAATGGCTTCACCCATTCATTTCGGTCTTGCAAACATAGCCCAAATTGATTCCATTAAAGTAATATGGCCCAACGGGCAACACCAATTAGTTACCAATGTAAAGGCCAATCAAGAAATTATCATTCAGTATGCTCCCGAGGGAAAAATATACACTGGAAAGGATAAACAGCGTTATGAATTTCAGGATATAACAGAGGAATACGGTATCGATTTTAAGCATGAGGAGAATGATTATAATGATTTTACTTTAGAATCCTTAATGCCACATAAAATGTCCCAGTTTGGACCTTGCCTTACCGTTGCGGATGTAAATAATGATGGATTGGAGGATTTTTACGTTGGAGGGGCTATGATGCAAGCCGGGGCACTGTTCGTACAAACTATCAGCAATAAGTTCGAGAAAAGGCTTATTGAATCGTTTGAAGAGGACAAAGTTCATGAGGATACCGGTGCTATTTTTCTAGATGCCGATAATGATGGTGATTACGATCTGTATGTTGTAAGTGGGGGTAACGAAAAGGAAACAGAAAACCAGTTTTATTTAGATCGTTTTTATGAAAATGATGGTACTGGTATGTTTATAAGAAACTTTAATGCAATTCCTAATATACTTAGTAGTGGGCAGGTGGTGAAGGCTATGGATTATGATAGGGATGGTAACCAGGATCTTTTTATAGGTTCGCGCCTAGAGCCTCAAAATTATGGCTATCCTTCCAAAAGTGTATTGTTGAAAAATGTATCCCTTAACGGAAGCATTGAATTCAAGGATGTTACTGATGAAGTTTTTCCCGAACTTAATGATTTAGGGATGGTAACGGATGCGCTATGGGTGGATTTGGATAATGATCAATTTGAAGAACTGATTATTGCTCAGGAGTGGGGAAATATTCAAGCCTTTAGTTGCAAGAACAATGATTTTTTTAATATATCCGAACAATATGGATTAAACAATAATGTGGGATGGTGGTTTAGTCTTGCTGCTGCCGATATTGATTATGATGGGGATATGGATTTGGTTGCGGGGAATTTAGGTCTTAATTACAAATATAAGGCTTCGCAAAAGGCACCTTTCCATCTGTATTTAAATGATTTTGATAAAAATAACACCAATGATATTGTATTGGGATACCATGAGGGCGAACAAATGTATCCCCTGCGCGGTAGGGAATGTTCTTCTGGTCAAATGCCATTTATAAAGAAAAAGTTCCAAACTTATGAGGATTTTGGCAAGGCTAATCTACAGGAGGTGTATGGAGAAGGTCTGGACAATGCCCGTCACTTGGCAGCTACAAATTTTGCAAATAGTGTCTTGATCAACGAGGACAATACGCGTTTTAGTTTTACTCCACTTCCAAATACGGCTCAGATTTCATCCATAAATAAAATCCTCATTAACAAGAACAATGGAGGCAAAAACACGGACCTGATCTTATTTGGGAATCTTTATGGTTCCGAGGTCGAAACCCCAAGGAATGATGCCAGTTACGGTCATTATCTTAGGAGTGATGGTGATGGTGATTTTACAAATGTCCCGCCCCAAAAATCTGGACTTTATGTTCAAGGGGATGTTCGGGGAGCAGCATATATTAACTTAGGGATAAATAGGGGTCTTTTGGTAGCTAGGAACAATGAACCTTTATTACTTTACCAAATACCATAAATGAAATTACCGGATTTTGAGTTGTTTAAGTTAGTAGAGAAGGGGACAAGGCAATGCTTTGTCCTTATTCTTTTATTAATTAGTTTTCAAGTTTTAAGAAGTTCTTTTCACTTTTAGGAGCTGATCTAAAACAAATCTGATATAAACGTCATAAATAACTCAACCACCATTTATCCCTATTATTGATCTTGTAGATCATATATTTCTTACTTAAGGGGAATAGGGCAAGCACTATCCCGATCCAAACCATATAGGTGACCCAGAGGGGATATCCGTAAGTTGCGAGCTTTTCATTCATAAATACATCTGCGGTCAAGATCATATCTCTCCAATTTCCACCAGATATTATAATCCCTATGATTGCTGCAATATGGATTACCAATACGTGCAAAAAATAATAGAAGAAGGGGACCCTGCCATAAACCAAAAAGAAATTGGTTAAGGCGTTTTTTACATTTTCAATAGTATAAAGGAACAGTAGGGCAGGACCAATGGTTATTAGTACAAAAGCAAGTGAAGGGGGATATTTGGTTACGTTAAGAAAAGAAATGATTGTTTTGGTATTGGTGTCCTGTATTGCCCAGGGCACCAAATCCCCATAGACATTCAAACCCCTGATTATAAAGAAGAGGCCCAAGGCTCCTAAGCCCATGCGCAACAACCATGTTCTTCTTAATTTCGCGTCAAAGTCTTTTAGATATAGCTGTCCCAAGCAATAACCCAATGCCATTAGTCCTATCCAAGGGATTACAGGGTAGTGAAATAGTATCATTTTGTCAGGTCCCAGAACCACGGTGTTATTCTGATGTAAAAGATACCAGATTATGGCTTCAAGACTATTTCCCTGCATAATTATTCCATCAAGAAGATTGTGTCCGACAATTATAATAATGCCGATGTAAAGAATTATCTTTTTGGGTAAATAAATCAGAAATGACAAACAGATCATGCTAAAGCCAATGGCCCAAATCACCTGAAGAATTGGAAAACTATAGGTCAGGTCAAAGGTCCAAATAAGGTTGTTGACCACCAACTCCATAAAAATTAACCAAATCCCTCTGGTAAGCAAGAATTTTGAGAGTTGGGAGTTTGTTTTGTTTCTTCCGTATAGGAAGGCGGAAGTCCCGGCAAGAAAAACAAATACCGGGGCACAATAATGGGTAACGAAACGTGTAAAAAACAATATTGGCGTTGTAGTTTCCACATTGGTAGGATCAATAAAAAAGGAGCCATAGTTAAAATAATCCCGAACATGGTCCAAGGCCATAATTACCATAACCAGGCCCCTCAAAATGTCGATGGACTCCACTCGGTCGGTTTTTGGTTTCATAAATTCAGGTTCAAATTTAACTTGCTTAAATATAGTTGTTTATAGAGTTGAATTGTGAAAATTTATTAAGTATTACCCAAAATAGTTAAGGGTAAGTGAGGGCTACATCATTTCTAATTTTAGGGTAAATATTGTGAAATTATTTCAAGGCAATCGCTGCACTGGTTGGGCCAGTTAGAGGCATTAATGCGGTTGATTTAAAACCGGCTTCCTTCACCATATCGTCAAAATCCGAAAAGGAGAAATCATATCCTTCGGTGGTTTCAATGAGCATGTTCAAGGACATTAAAAGTCCAAAGGCATTCTTGCTTCTATTGTTATCGATAATATTTTCGATAACCACGAAAGCACCTCCCTTGGGTAGGGCATCATAGGCTTTTTTAATAAGCATTTTTTTGTCCTTGGTGCCCCAATCATGTAAAATGTTGCCCATGGTAATTACGTCCGATTTTGGAAAATTGTCTATAAAGAAATCCCCTGAGGTTATTTTCACCATATCCTTTAAACCCATATTCTGGATGTTTTCCTTGGCAATTGGTTCTACCTGAGGTAGGTCCATAGATGTACAATGCATGTGTTGATTGTTCATGGCAACGTGGGCCGCCAAAAATCCTCCCGCCCCACCAATGTCGCACAGGGTTTTGTATTTCGAAAAATCAAATACTTTGGCAAATTCCATAAAATTTCCCATTTGTACGCCGGCCATAGCTCCAACAAATTCCCGTAGTTTCTTAGGGTCCCCATAAACCGCTTCAAAAATGGGTTTCCCACCATTTTTGGTTTCATTTTGTGGCAACCCCGTTTTTAGGCCATCCTCCAAATCGTTCCAAAAAGGGTACAAACGGTTATTGCACATTTCCAAAATCCCACCTATATAGCTAGGTTTGTTCTTGTCCAGAAAAAGATCTGCATCTTCCGCATTACTGTAAAGTGCACTTTCCTTTAAACCTTTTCTTTTTAAAAAGCCCATGGAGACCAAGGCGTCCAAAAAGTCATAAAGACTGCGGGAATGCAAACCTAGTTTGGATTGAATATCCTTTCCGGATAAGTCCCGTTTTGCCAAAACCGTAAAAAGTTCCATGTTCACTGCGGTTAGCAAGGTTTTGGTTCCGAAAAAACCTGTGCCTATCTGCATAATTTTTGAGGGATCTACTGTAATCTGAGCTGCTGCTTCCATAATTGATCGTTTTTAGAAATTTGTTAACTGTGCAATGGCTTTTTTTCAATTTTAAAATATCATGTTAAAGATAATTAGGTGTATTATCCAAGTTGTTAGTATTAGAAGGTATGGCCGGTAATTATTTTTATTTCTTTTATCGTAAAAAATAAGCCCAATAAGAATCAAGTAGATTATTCCGTATTGTATATTTTGGGTCACAATCTCCGACCACTCGAAAATATGTGGCCCAATTCGCCCGATTGTGGGCCCGAGAAAAACAGTCGCAGATCCTATAATGTATCGCATGTGTTTGGAAACTTTTCTCCTATGGTAAATTGCCAAAGAATAAAATAGTATCAAAAGCACACTATCTGCCAAAGGAAAGAATAAAAACTGTGGTGCATCAAAATTTATGATCCGTATCATTTGGGGTACAAAGGATAAAATCAAAATTGGGAAAACTATGTAGGAAAGTTTGCCGATTTTTCTATGCACTTTGTTATTTCTGTTTAATATGAGCAGGGGTTGAACAATAAGTAATAGGATCCAAATGGATGCAATAATGGCATGAAGGTGAATGAAGCTAGTTATATTTTCTTCAAAGGAGGGAAATTGAATGAAATAGGTTTTGTAAAAACCCAAAAAGGTCAATGGTATCAGCAACAAAAAAAAGTATCCCAGATTTTTATATGCTTTTTCCATGTGAATAAGTGTTATTATAATGGATGAACAGTATTCTTTAAAAGATCATAGTCCCCTTTAAAAATATCGAGTATTCTTTTGGGTATATCCATCTCTGACTTAGTGATCCCACATTTTTTTATTATCATCCTTATATCCTGAGCCTTTTTGCCTCTCCAAAAGGCGGCCTTTGTATAACCAATGGCGCAGACTTGATCTTCTTGTTCAAAAACCTGACTGTGATACACCCATTTGTCATCCCATCCTTCCAAAATCAAGGTTATTTTGAAGGTAGACCACATTTTTAAAGGTTTCTTATAGATAATTTTTTGGGAACCCAAAACGGCATACATTCCTTTCTTTACGGTATTTTCAAATAATTTGGACCGAAACATTTTTTCAAATCGAATAAAGTCCATGTAATAAGCGTATTTTGCGTTGGACATATACCTAAATGTGTCGCAATCCAAAATACTTACGCGTCTCTTTCTGGTCAGATTCGAGGTAAGATCTACTTTTTTCCAGAATAATCTGGAGCAAATAAAAATGTTCAACAAATTTAACCAGTAATAGAGCATTTATTGTGTGTTGGTATTGTATTACTTTTAAGAGAGTTAGTGGTTAATTTCAGGTCTTTGGTAAATATGTCTACTATTATAAGCTACTAAAGTCGACAACTTTCAATATTTTATCCAGGCCATCGGGAGGATAATTTTGATTCTTCGTTAAAGCGAAAGTTGCAGGGAAAGAATTATGGGTTCCAATACAGTGTGGCGATCTTTAATTGCTTTGTTCTTGGGGTCGTTGATAATAGCGCCAAGCTTTTCCATATCCGCATCCTCAAAAACCAGAACTACGGAGTTTGGATCATTTGCATCTTGAAAGGTCCTAAAACTGGATACTACAGCGGCAAAAAGCTTTACACGGTCTTCATGTCCTTTTAGCCAAGTTTCTATGTTTCCTACCCTGTGACGGGTTACAATTGTTTGTTTCATTTTAGTCTTATTTATTTTTTAAATATTTTACTGTTTGATTTCGATTGCCCCTATTTATGCACTTCCTATTCAATTTCTATTAAAAATTCAGGTAGTGCCAATTCCTTCACTCCAAGCCAGGAACCTGTGGGGAATTGCTTTTTGTAAATCTCATTTCTATAGGCGGCAACCTCCAAAAATTTTGGCATATTGGTGGTGAAGACATTTTCTACCACCACATCGTCGAAGGTGCATCCATAGTGGGCTAGGACCTTTTCCAAATCGGAATAACAATTTTTCATTTGCTGTTCCATATCCCCAATTCCGGTAGGGTTGCCCTCATCGTCCATGCTCACCGCTCCAGAGACCTTTATTTCGTTTCCGATTTTTACGGCATGTGAGTAGCCGTAGGCCTTCTCTACATCAGGGCGCAATAGAAAATATTCGGGGATTTCTTTTTCAACCAAAATCGCAGGTTGATCCATAGCTTCAACTGCGGTTTTTTCCTTGCAGTTCAGGCTTATTCCTATTAGGAAAAGTAGTATAATTCCTATAGTAAATTTTCTTCTTTTGATCATTGTGGTATTAGCTTTGGTGGTTTTTTTATTTCGGGGTGGGCATGGAATATCCCAATTGTTCGTAAACTACTAGATTGTCATAAAAGGCGTCTTCGCGAGCGGCTTTTCCTTCGGTGTCGAACATCCACACACTAAAACCGTGAGTTTCAATTTTTTTGTTGGTAGGAGGATTGCCCATGAATTCTCCTTTGTTGGTACCGGTACATGTCCAGTTGAGATAGGCTTTATTTCCATCAATTACCGTTTTGTCCAGGTTTACCTTAAAATCAGGAAAGGCACTGTGATAGATATCCATAAAGTCTCCATAATCTGATTGTTTTTTGGCGATAGTGACCCCATTGGCGGTTCTCGTCACATTTTTGACCAAATTGGCATACATTAATTCCTTGTCGTTTGCATTCCAAGCTTTGGTGACATTATCAATAGTAGCCTGTATTGCTTTTTCATCGGCAGACATACTATTTTTCATCTCTATTTCCTGAAGTGCAAGCATTATAGCAGAGGGGTCCCACATTCCAACTTCTCGCACAATTTTGCCATCCTGGAAACGATATGTGAGGTGAATGGGAATGTTCACTACCTGACCATTTCCAGCCAGGGTACCTTGCCAATCCAACCAACAGTTTACCCATGTTTCCCCATCATCGGTAAGCACCATTTCATATTCTTGATCCTTGTCCAGAAAACTTCTCTGGGCGTAGGCCATGTCCCTTTCTTTGTGGTAGGCAATTACCTCTTCTGGCGACAATGGGTTCTCCTTGGCGTTGTAATAGGTTTTTGAAGTATCTGCATAGATACTCATATCGTAGGTTTTGTTATTGTAATTCCCAATTAATTGCTTAATAGTATTAATTTGTGGGGAATCCTGGGTATAACGTTCCGGGCCTTTCTCCTGACAGGCCGTTATGAAAGCTAATGTAAGCCCAATTATGATCAGTTTTTTCATGATATTATAGGATTTATGGACCGGACAAGTTCCTTATTAAATATCCGATCAGGATTTTTTACTCGATAATCGAGATTTAAACCTGCCTGCCGCAGACAGGTGCTCCGACGCTTGCCTGCCCTGTATGTCAGGCGGGCCTACCCGTTCGTTCAGGCGGGCGTCGAAATCAAAATTGAATTTCCTTTCAATGCCTCGTGGGCTTGCCCCGAGGTAGTTTACTATTTTTTCGTTAATTCCGGATTTTCTTGATAAATCTCATCGGAATGGGTAACAACATATTTATTCCACGACTTAAAAAAGGCATTGCGGTCTTCTTCCTTGGGCCAAGCCTTGTCAATTAGTTCGTTCTGCATGTTGGAGGCGGCATCAATGTCGTTCCAGGAGGCATATTCACTAATAATAACCAAATCCCTTAAGTCTCCACCGGATATATGATGTAGTACCCTTTCACTGATGACCTTATCGTTCTTGAAGGATATTTTTTCGGAAAAATCCTTTAAAAGGGCATTGAGTTCGGCCCGTGTCCCATTTTCAGGTATACTTAGTTTCCAGGTGGTAACTGTAAAATAGTTTCCCTCTTGCGCTAATCCTGAGGTAGGAATAAATAGGGCGAGGATCATTAGGGCTCCGATAATTGTTTTTGTAATTTTCATATGGTTGAATTTAATGGTTATTAATCTCATTTTACATTTTAAAAACAGGTAGGTGGGTTGTAGATAAGGTTTGGTTTATTTTCTTTACGAAATTGCTAATTCAAATTGAAAATCTTCAAACTACTTGATACCCTGTGGTTTACTTAGAAACCTTTAGCCTACCTGTTTATCTATTTAATTTGAAGGGGTATAGGCTAAATTGGGATGCATTTGTCCTGTTTCTGTTTCGTATTTTAGGACATAACCAAACATTTCGTCAAAAAGTTTTTTTCCCTCTTCACCCAATAAGGCTTCGTTTTCCTTGGATTTTTTGGCATAGTCCTCGGCGTCTACCGCAGAAATTACAGCGAGATAATAATCTCCCATATTACCAAATCCGTTGTGGTATATGCGATAATACTCCTTGGATCCTTTGGAAGTATATAGGGCTTTTAATTCTTTCAGTTTTCCTTTGAGGTTTTGGATGTTGCTAGGGGTAACGTATAAGAAATGCCATTTTCTATAGTTCTGACCCTCGGTGGTTGTGCTTATTCCTTCGGGCATATAAGTAAGTTCCTTGTTTAAATAGATTATATAATCCCCATGTTTGTCATAACATTCATTGTACCGCTTAAAAAGATTTCTAAAAGCATCCTCTCCCATTTTTTCCGCTAAGGGAGCCATGACGTTCTTGTCCAGTTCAGCCATATTTTCTATAGGGGAAATGTTAAAGTACCGTCCCGTATCGGTAGAGGCTACCTGCCAGCTCATTTCCTGAAGATTATGTTTTTTACAGGCTTCCATGAAATCTTTGGAAACCATGTCATAATCATGGATTTTGGAAGGTTTTACTTGGTCTTCATGAACATAGTACGCTTGGTTTTTTTCGCCCTGTGCCGTTCCAATGAATGGTACGAGCATAGCTGCCAGGGCAATAAAAATGATTTTTTTTAGTGTTCTCATGACAATTGTTGTTTAATGGTTTAATATTTAATTTTTAAATGAGTTTATAATAGATTATTTCAGATTAGGGTTTTGCAAGGAGTATCCCAATTGCTGTAAAAGTTCAAGTTCATTGTAAAAGATATCCTCTCGGTATATTCTGCCCTCCTTATTAAAATAGAGATGCGAAAATCCATTTATTTTTACTTTCTTACCTGTGGCCATAACCTCAGCAAATTGGCCCGTATTGGTCCCTATAAATATCCAGTCCACATACCCTTGGTTATCACAAACAATGCTATTGCTTAAGGTCACGGTATAGTCCGGGAACCCAATACCAAATAGATTACGTTTTGCCTTTAATTCTGTTTTATTGGTAACCACGGGTATTCCGTTCATATTTCTTAAATAATCTTCGGTAACCAGACTATCTATTTCTTTTTCATCCAAAGGGCTCAGATAGGCTTTTATAGTTGTCTCCAAGTTACTTTTTGTCGGGACCATATTGTTGTTGCCGGAAATTTCCGAAGTTTCATTGTCCACTTGAACCTTGTTGTTTTTACATGAAACACAACCTATAACAATAAAAAGTAAAAATATCATTGGCGATTTCATGTCTTTCAAATAACTACCTACCTTGAACTAAATAATGAGTTTTTATTTTGATTATCAATCTGATCAGGACGGAGTCCTTGTTTTAATGTCCGAACAACTAGTTTTATTTAGCCTGTGATTTATCCCAATAATATTGTATCTTGAGCATCCCCGGATTTTTAAGTTAAATC
Organism: Arenibacter algicola; assembly: GCF_000733925.1. NCBI lineage: Bacteria > Pseudomonadati > Bacteroidota > Flavobacteriia > Flavobacteriales > Flavobacteriaceae > Arenibacter > Arenibacter algicola. The sequence goes on along the minus strand of NZ_JPOO01000003.1, from coordinate 1,106,442 downwards.
ATTGTTTAAAAAAATGGGCAAACATTACTTCATAGCAATTTTCGTCAGTATACTTAGCTGCCCTTTGCTATTTGGTCAACTCATAAACTTTGATCGAGAGATACCTTATGAAAAGGTATTTGTAGATACCGATAATTTTGGGGTTTCCTATCTACAACATTTGGAGAATTTCTATACACAGGCTCCCTCGGATGCCCTACAGTTTGAAATCCTGAACGATTTGGCCTATTATTGGCATACCCGTAATTTGACCAAGGCCTTAAATTTTACTGAAGAAGGTTTAAACTGTGCATTGGCTAAGGGCGATATGCTGTGGCATGGTAGATTTCAAATTACACAAGGTGCCATTCTATTGCGAATGGAAAAGTTGGACAGGGCCGAAGAAGTTTTGGAAGAGGCCAAAACTAAGGTGCTGACCAAAGACCTCCCTTTTTTAAATACGCAATTGGGTTATGTTTATGAGCGTCGAGGTCAACTGGACAAGGCCGCCGATTATGCCATGGAAGTACTGCAATTGGGAGAGGAACTAAACGATAAAAAGGCCATAGCCTTGGCTTATAGTGACTTAAGTAATATTTTCTGGAAACAGGCGAAATACGAAAAGGGTTTAAAATACGGTATTAAATCCATTGTCATTTTTGAGGAACGGGGAATAATTGATCTGGATTATGATTTTACCTTGTATGTGGTGGCCAACAATTTCTTAAAACTTAACAGGCATGACGAAGCATTAAAGTATTATGAACACTCCTTGGCCATAGGTGAGAGATATGGATTCTATAATAATTTAAGTGATGTTTATATCTCCCTGGTGGACCTCTATGCATATTTGGGCCAGTACAGGAAGGCGGAAACTGCAGGGGTCAATGCCGTTAAGTACGCCGAGTTATTGGATAATGAATTTATGCTTATGCGATCTTGGCTATCTATTGGAAAACTGCAAAATCTCCAGGGAAAATATAGATATGCCATAGAAAGCCTTCAGAAGTCACTGGATGTCGCTACCGCCGAATTTGGAGATGAGTACTATTTAAGTCAGGTCTACGAAGCTCTGGGAAAGGCTTACGCCGGGGACCACGATTATATGGAAGCCTATAAGGCATTTTCAAAGTATGATGGGCTAAAAAAGGAAATCTTCACAGCAGAATCCGATCAACGAATAGCCCAACTACAAACAGAATTTGAAGTTGCACAAAAGGAAGACACCATAATGATGCAACAGGGCACCATTCGAAAGCAAAAAAGTAATCAGATTTTAACCTCCATTATCTCTGGATTATTATTGTTTCTTTTGATCGTGGGCTTCGTAGCCATAAGAATTAACCGCAGAAAAAATAAACTTCTTCAACAACAAAATCAGGAAAAGGAATTTCTTATCAAGGAAATCCACCACCGCGTGAAGAATAACCTGGAAGTGGTATCCAGTTTACTTTCGCTCCAATCCACCCACATAGAGGATAAAAAAATAAAGGAAAATATGCACCAAATCCAAAATAGGATACAGAGTATGACTATGATCCATCAAAATTTGTATCAAGGAAAGAATCTAGGAAGCATTGAGATGAAGAATTATTTCAAAATTTTAGGGGATTATGTATTGCAATCCTATGGAGCGGGGCAAAAAATAGTTATGGTTTATGACATGGAAGAGATAGAACTAAATGTAGACATTGCAACCCCTATTGGGTTAATAGTTAACGAATTGATTACGAACTCTTTAAAATATGCCTTTCCCAATAATCTTACTGGTGTAATCACAATTAGTCTAGTTCAGAAGTCTACACATTTGGAGCTCACTGTTACGGATAATGGTATAGGCATCAAGAAAGGAAATCAAACCCATGGTACAGGATTTGGCACCCAATTGATATCGCTTTTAACTAAGCAATTGGATGGTAAAATGGTGCTTCATCAAAAGAAGGGGACTTCGGTTTCTTTCGAATTTCAACATCATAAAGCAGCTTAATTTATGGAACAAAAGACCCGTATTTTAATAGTAGAGGACGATATGATCATCGCAGCCAATATTTCTGTGCAACTCTCCAACTTGGGGTATGAGGTAATGGGGATTGAAACTAGGGGAGAGGAGGCAATTTTACATGCCACCGCCAATTGTCCAGATATTATATTGTTGGATATTAATTTAAGGGGCAATATCAACGGTATTGAAGCAGCCGAACAAATTCAGAAATTAAAAAGAATTCCTATTATCTACCTTACGGCAAACAGTGACGAAGCTACTTTTGCCAAGGCCAAAGCTACACGTCCCCATGCTTTTATCTCCAAACCATTTAATAGTTTAAATCTACAGCGGACAATTGCCTTGGTGGTAGATCAAATAAAAGACAACGATTTGGACAGCATTGAGGTATCTGAAAATTTGGAGGTGCTTTTGGATCGAATTTTTGTTAGACATAATGGAAAAATGGTAAAACTGCTTCTGGATGATATTTTATACATAGAGGCGGATAGGAATTATAGCAACATAGTCACTTCAACCGGAAATTATTTGGTGAGTACTACCCTTAAGGTAGTGGAAAATGAAATGAAAAGCCATATGTTTCTTAGGGTCCATAGATCTTATATGGTCAATATCTCCAAATTGGATGTGGTTGCTGATAACCATTTGGAAATAAACAGGAAAGTTATTCCCCTAAGTAAATCCTTTAAGGAGCATCTAATGAAACATTTGCATACCATTTAATTCAACGTGAATTCGACATAAAAAATAATTGTAAGACATTTATTTCGTGTAAATTAAAATATTTCTACTGTCCCCTCGAGCCTGACTGCGAAAGGCAGGCTCGACCTGAAAAATTTCATAAATAACGTCTTAGAAATTAAATATAAATCGAACTCACTTTAATTTAGTTAATTCAGAGCTTGGGTAAATTTAAGTTTGTCTACGGACAATAATGGCCTTCATTCGTCCTAAACTTCTACACACATTAGGATGTATTGCTTAATATAATATGATATATGGTTCAGACCAACCTTATGTCCAAATACGCTTTTGGGTATTATTGCAATGTTGAGTTAATAATCTCGAAAGACCTTTATTAATCCGTAACACCTGATAACATGAAAAATTTATTAATTCTTATCGCATTATTGATGGTGGGCAACATGAGCGTGGCCCAGGAAAAATTGTACCTAGTTTTTGAGTTTATGCATGTAGACAATGAACAGGAAATGGAGTACAGCGCAACTGAAGAGTTTTGGGAAAAAATTCAAGAACAACGTGTAAAAGCCGGTGATATCAGTGGTTGGGATTTATGGTCCCTTTACCCAGGGGGGGAGATGCAAGACTTTCAATATCTCACGGTAACTGTTTATAATGATCCCGTAAAGATGATGGATGGAAGCAGTTGGGCACATCTTATGGATAGGGCTAAGGCTGCTTATCCCAATATGTCTGAGGCAGACCTTAATAAAAAAATAAACCACTCCTCGTCAACCCGGGACTTGGCTGTAAGAATATTCGCCGAAGAAATAGCCGTGACCAAGGGCGATTTTGATATGTCTATTGGCACTGTAGCCCAAATGGATATGATGAAGGTAGGTTTAATGGATTATGATTCTTATGAAAAAGCGGAGATGGAAATATTTCAGCCTATTCATCAAAAAGTGGTCGACTCAGGCGGAAAGGGCAATTGGGGCTTAATTCGGTTTATTTCTCCAATAGGGAGTGATACCTATGCTTCGCACATGACCGTAAGTATGTTCAAGGATTACAAGCAGGCCTTGAACCAAAATATTAATTGGGGTGAGGGGGCAACGCCGGCCTCCACCAAAGCAATGCAGGATGGCATAGCCTTGAGGGATATGAAATATGTTTATATGGCCAATTTGATCAGAAAAGTAAGGTAAACAAAACATTGACCATAGTTTTCCGGACCAAATAATAAAAACCTATAATTTGGACATTATAGGTTTTTCTTTTGTAATAAGGATTCTTGGGTTTACCAAAAGGTAGCTATATGAAAATGATTGTGCCTACTTATTTCTTTAGGGTAATGGTAGTTTCTCCTTGTCCTATTATTATGATGTCTGCCATATCTAAAAATAGGCCGGTTTCCACAACGCCCGGAATTTGTTTTAGTTTGGTCTCCAATAATTGGATATTTGAAATATGTCCAATATTAAGGTCTAATATAAAGTTGCCCTCATCGGTGACAAAATTTTCGTCATTCTTTACTCTCAATTTTGGCTGTAGCCCCATTTTTTGAAGCGATTGCTCAATTTTTTTGGTAGCAAAAGGAATGGTTTCCACGGGGAGTTTAAAATCGCCCAACCTTTTCACTTCTTTCTGGGAGTCTGCAATAATAATGACCAAATCAGAATTAAAGGTTAATATTTTCTCCCTTAATAGGGCGCCACCGCCTCCTTTTATAAGTTGCATATAGGGATCAAATTCATCGGCACCATCAATATATACATCAATGGCGTTGGTTTTTTCCAAGGTAGTAAGGGGAATCCCTAATTCCATTGCCAATTTTTTGGTGTTTTCAGAGGAAGGTACCCCAACTATTTTCAATCCGTTTTGTACTAGTCTCCCCAATTCTTTAACCATATGGGCTGCAGTAGATCCTGTTCCCAAACCCACGGTCATACCACTTTTAACATATTTTACGGCTTCTATGGCCGCAAGTTGTTTTTCTCTATCCAAGTTCATTTCTATAATAATTATATAAAAGAATTTTAATATTATTCTGTTGTTACTTTTTTTGTTTTATCATGTTGGCAATTTCATGGGAACCTGGATTATTGGTCTTTTGTAATTCCTCTATTATTTTTGGATGGTCCTCCGGTCTTGTTTGGGATAACTTATAGGTTGCATGAATATCTGTTATACCAATTTGGAATCCGACAATACCCTTAATTTGTCTCATGGTTTTATGTGAAAGATTATGTATTGAAACCGGGTTGGTGGAAGCTTTTTCGTATTTGTCCACTAATTTATGTAGGGAATCCAGGACCGCTTCATCATTTAGTATTTGTATTTTACCGTAGACGTGTACCGCTATATAGTTCCAGGTCGGCACTTCTTCTTCCTTATACCAGGACGAGGAGATGTAGCTATGCGGACCATTGAAAATAACCAAGACCTCTTCATTTCCCTTGAAAGATTTCCATTGTGGATTGGCCTTGGAGATATGACCTACCAATATGTCCTTTCCTTCGTCATCCACATCCAATTCCAATGGGATATGTGTGGCCCATGGGCGGCCATCGGTTTGGTTGATCAAAATGCCAAAGCTGTTTTGCTTAAGGAATTCCCGGACTTCATCCAGGTTTTCGTTTTTATAATGGGATGGGGTGTACATGTTTTAAGTAGTGCTTAAGTGGTTCAATACTCTGAACCTCATTTAATTCTTTATGGTCATCAAAACGGGTAAATGGTCCGAAATATGCATGTTATTGGCCATTCTGTCATCAATATGGGTATAGGACAATACTTCAATATTATTTACAAAGATATAGTCTATTCTATTTTCCATAATTCTGTCCTGATCAAAACCATTAAAAGTACCTATGGGTCCATAGAAAGGTTTCTTCGAAATTCCCATGGCATCCGTTAAGTGCTTTTTTAAGAATTGTATAGGCTCGGTGTCCGGGGTTAAATTTAGATCCCCCATTAGGATTACAGGAAGGTCGGAGGTGTTTATTTCTTTAATCTTTTTGTAAATAAGTTCGGCAGAATTTACTCTGGCCTGCATTCCCCTATGGTCGAAATGTGTGTTAAAAACATAGAATTGTTTTTTGGACGTTACATTTTCAAACATGGCATAGGTGCAGATTCTCTCCATGGAGGCATCCCAACCCACCGATACTTTTTCTGGGGTTTCTGATAACCAAAAGGTATTCGTTTTTAGCACTTTGAATTTATCACTATTGTAAAAAATTGCCGAGTACTCTCCCTTTTGTTGCCCGTCGTCCCGACCGACTCCTACATAGGAATAACCATTAAGGGCATTGTTCAAATAATCCACCTGATGGTGAAGGCCTTCCTGAATACCAACAATATCGGCATCATAGTGCTGAATTAATGAGGCCAATGAGGCCTTGCGTTTGTTCCAATTATTGATCGTATCAGAAGTATTGTCGTACCTAATATTAAAACTGATAAGATTGGTGGTTTGGGAAAAGGAGGTCTTCGGAATAATAAATAGGGCAAAGCCTACTAATATGGTAGTTAGAGTGTTTTTCATTGGATATTTATTTTCGTCTTTAAGAGTAAATCTTTTAAAAGAATAAATATCCTGAATTTTTTAAATACCTACTAATCCTTTGTGGTTTATATCACCAAAATAAAAGAAAAAAGGGAACTGATTTTTTAATATCAATCCCTTTTTGGTCTGTTATTTCTTTTTCTGCTATGGCTGTTATTTCTGCCACCTCTAGGATTGGAATGTCCCGTCCTTTGTTTTTGCCTGTTATTGTGATGCTTTTTCTCTTCCAAGGGTATTTCTTCCGATCCATCGTCCGCAAAAGGGTGGTCTGTAATAACGGGTACCTGCTGGTTTATCAATTTTTGAATATCTTTTAGATAAGGTCGCTCTTCAGCATCACAAAACGATAGTGCAACTCCGCTGGCACTGGCCCTTCCTGTTCTACCTATTCGATGTACATATGTTTCCGGAACATTTGGAAGGTCATAATTGATCACTAAAGAAAGTTCTTCAACATCTATTCCTCTAGCTGCAATATCGGTTGCGATCAGTACCTTTAATTCCCCATCTTTAAAATCGCCCAGAGCTTTTTGACGCGCATTCTGCGATTTGTTGCCGTGAATGGCATCGGCCTTAATATCTGCCTTGGCCAGTTGTTTTACTATTTTGTTTGCACCGTGTTTGGTGCGCGAAAAAACAAGGGCGGAATCATTTGGATCTTTTTCCAAAAGATGGATAAGCAAGTTTGGTTTATTTTTTTTGGTTACAAAATAAACGCCCTGTTCTACTTTTTCCGCTGTTGCTTGCTGAGGTTTTATGGTAACACGCTCAAAATCTCCCAATATTTTCTTTGAGAGTTCCACTATAGCAGGTGGCATGGTAGCGGAAAAGAAAAGGGATTGTCTATTTTCCGGTAGTTTGGCAATTATCTTTTTAATATCGTGGATAAAGCCCATGTCCAACATTTGGTCGGCCTCATCTAATACGGCATATTTTATATCTTTTAAAGATATAAAGCCTTGGTTCATTAAGTCCAATAACCTTCCTGGAGTAGCAATAAGTACATCCACACCTTTTCTAAGAGCGTCCGTTTGCCTTCCTTGCTTAATTCCACCGAAAATAACGGTGTTCCTTATTCCTGTAAATCTGGAATAAGAGGTAAAATTCTCCCCGATCTGTATGGCCAACTCCCTTGTTGGGGTTACCACCAAGGTTCTAATTTTTCTTTGTTGTTGATTGGCTTCCCTGTCCATCACCAATTGTTGTATGATGGGTATTGAAAATGCTGCCGTTTTACCGGTTCCTGTTTGCGCGCAACCCAATAGATCCTTTCCTTTTAGTAAAATGGGTATGGACTTTTCTTGTATTGGGGTTGGATTTGTATAGCCTTCAGCCGTCAAGGCTTTTAGGATAGGCTCTATAATACCTAATTCTTTGAATGTCATGTAGTATGTAAAATAAGCGGCAAAGGTAGGGGATTAGTTTGGATAAACCGTTTAAATCAAAAAATAGACCCTAGAATCCAGCAGCAGCGGCCTCAGCACATCGTTCCCCGTCCATGGCTGCCGATACAATGCCGCCGGCGTAACCTCCACCTTCCCCACAGGGGAAAAGTCCCTTTATTTCCGGATGTTCCAGGTTTTCATTTCTTGGAATATTTACAGGGGAGGAGGTTCTGGATTCCACCCCTACCACATTGGCCTCCGAAGTGTAATAGCCCTTCATTTTTTCCCCGAAGGCCGTAAACCCAGAGCGTAGCCTACTACCAATCAATTTAGGCAAAAGGGAATGCAAAGGGGCGGATTTTAATCCTGGCTGATAGGAGGTAGGGTTCAGGTCAATGGACAGTTTACCTTCCACAAAGTCGGTAAGTCGCTGTGCAGGGGCAGTTTGTGTTCGCCCACCTGAAGTAAAAGCCAATCGCTCCAAATCCTTTTGATATTCCAAGCCCTTCAATGGGCCATGGTGTTCATATTTGTGAATATCGATGTCCACATTTATTTCCACTACAATACCGGAATTGGCAAATAGGTTATTTCTTTTGGAAGGGGACATACCGTTAACAACTACTTCTCCCGGCGCGGTTGCCGCGGGAACTATAAATCCACCCGGGCACATACAAAAGGAGTATACGCCCCTGTCCTTTACCTGTTCTACCAGACTATAGGAAGCAGCAGGGAGCAATTCGTTCCGTTGTCCTTTACAGTGGTACTGAATACTATCTATAATATGTTGAGGGTGTTCTACCCGTACGCCCATGGCAAATGACTTGGCCTGTAGGGCAATTTTTTTGTCGTTCAACAAATAATAGATATCCCTAGCGGAATGACCTGTAGCCAAAATAACCCTTTCCGCGGGCATTTCGGAACCATCGTGCAAAACAATGGCCTTTATGGTGTTGTTGACTATTTTAAAATCGACCACTTTCGATTGAAAGTGTATTTCCCCTCCGTATTTTAAAATGGTCTCCCTTATATTTTGCACTAGTTTGGGCAACTTATTGGTGCCTATATGTGGGTGGGCATCTATGAGTATTTGTTCTGTGGCGCCGTGGTAGACCAAATTTTCAAAAATTCGCCGTACATCCCCTCTTTTAAGACTTCGGGTGTACAATTTGCCATCGGAATACGTGCCGGCACCTCCTTCTCCAAAGCAATAATTGGAGTCTTCATTTACTATGTGGTCCCTATTGATAGCCTTCAGGTCCCGTCTACGGTCCTTGACATTTTTTCCCCTTTCAAGGACAATGGGTCTATAGCCCAATTCTATACAGCGAAGCGCGGCATACATCCCGGCAGGTCCAAAACCTATAATGTGTATTTTTTTAGCTTTGGATACGTCCTTATAATCAAAGATGTACTCCTTGGTCTTGGGTGCGGGTTCGTTGATATAAACTGAGACCTTATAATTAAAATATATGGTAGATTTACGGGCATCGATAGATCTGCGAAGTACGGTTACCTTTGAAATTTCCTCAATGGGGATTCCCAAATATTTTGAAGCTTTCTTCCTTAGGATATCCTCTACCGATTCTTCCAATAAAGTGGTCCTGAGCTGTATGTTTCTTACCATAGCGCAAAATTACTTTAATTAAAGTAATTATTTATCCAAAAAAACATGACCGGCCTGTGAGTTCTATGTTTGTTTATGCACTATACTCCTTTTTATAGGACAAGGGGGTTCTTTTGGTGATTGCCTTGAACTGCTTGTTGAAATTGGACAGGGTTTGAAAGCCACTCTCGTAGCAGGCCTGGCCAATATTCATTTTATTTTCGATAAGTAGTTTGCAGGCATAGCCTATTCTAATTTCGCTTAAAAATTCAGAAAATGTTTTGTTGGCATGAATCTTAAAGTATCTGCTAAAGGAGGTTGGGGTCATGTTGGCCAAGGAGGCCACAGTGCTTAATTCTATTTTGCTTTTGAAATTCTTCATTACGTAGGCGTGGACATTGTTCATCCTTTCGGTATCCGCTTCCTTTAAGGAGTTGGTATATCCAGGACTGGCCAGGGATATAGTTTCTGTTGTGTTGGCAATACAGTTTAAGATTTTAAACAATTCCAGAACACTTTCCATGCCTTCAAGATGCACTAGCTTGGTTAGCATGGTGCCGATAGATTTAGCGGTTTTTCCAGTCACATCCAGACCCCGTAGACTCTTATGAAATAATTGCCTTAGTTTAATCATTTCTTCCTTTTGTAATAGACTTTGGCCAATAAAATCTTCATGAAAGTAAACTACAATACCTTCGGACCATAAACTGTCCTCTACTGCATAACCTTCATTATCGCTGCGCCACATATGTGGTAAATTGGGTCCTGTGAAGGTAATATCCCCTTCCTTAAAATGCTTTACGTGGTCACCAATAAATCTGGTGCCGCCACCTTTTAACACCATAAATAGTTGATACTCCGGATGGAAATGCCAAATAGGGTCAAAATTGGGCTGTCGCAATAATTTGGCAACAAAGGCATGGGATTTAGGAATGGGCGATTTTTGTAATGCAGATTTCATCGAGGAATAAGGTTTTAAACACGGAAATGCTAGGGGCCAATCTTAGGTGTAATTCTAGTATTCTGTAATTATTTGTCCATAAATATATACAAAATACTTGTTTAATGGTATAATACAGTTAATTGTAGATAACATATAGTATTCTTTGTGCTCGATTAATTGTTATAATTGTTGAACATAAATACAAGTTAATCATGAAAACCTTAACGGCACGTTTTTTTTGTTCGCTAATTGTACTTACAACCTTGTTAAGTTGTAATCCTTCTGAAAAGAAAAAGAAAGACGATCAACCCAGACGAATTGAGATGTTGTTCCTTGGGCACGCACAGGAACACCATAACTCCAGACTATATATGCCCATGTTGGCCTCGGCCTTGACTCAAAGTGGAATTAACATTACCTATACTGAAGAGGTAAAAGATCTTAATCCTGAAAATCTAGAACTCTATGATGGGGTAATTATTTACGCCAACCATGAAAGTAGGTTTCCGGAACAGGAAAAAGCTTTGTTGGATTATGTAGCAGAGGGACACGCGTTTATCCCGATTCATTGTGCAAGTTTTTGTTTTAATGAGTCGGAAGATTATGTGGATTTGGTAGGGGGGCAATTTAAAACCCACGGTACGGATACCTTTACGGCCAAAATTATTGATAAGTCGCACCCCATAATGCAAAATTTAGAGGAGTTTTCCACTTGGGATGAAACTTATGTGCATGATAAGTTGGCCAGTGATATCACCGTATTGATGGAAAGGGTAGAAGGGGAACATAATGAGCCATGGACATGGGTAAAGCAATTTGGCAAGGGCAAGGTATTCTATACTGCTTACGGACATGATGAAAGAACGTGGACTAAGCCAGGGTTTCAAAATCTTATCAAAGAAGGTATTCTTTGGGCGGTAGCCCACCAGGTAAAAAAGAATTGGGAGGCATTTTCTAAAGATATACCAACCTTGCAGTATAAGGAAATGGCCAATATTCCCAATTACGAGAAAAGGGATCCTGCACCAAAATATCAATTGCCTTTATCGCCGGAAGAATCTGCAAAATTAATTCAGGTTCCAGCTGGGTTTAAGTTGGAGCTGTTTGCTTCGGAACCCAATATAATTAATCCTATAGCTATGAATTGGGATGAGAAAGGTAGGCTCTGGGTAATAGAGACGGTAGACTATCCCAATACGGTACGGGACGATAAAGGCTTAGGAGACGACAGGATAAAAATATGCGAAGACACCGATGGTGATGGAAAGGCGGATAAATTTACCCTATTCGCCGAAAATTTAAATATCCCTACCAGTTTTACTTTTGTGAATGGAGGAATTTTGGTTTCCCAGGCACCGTATTTCTTATTCTTAAAGGATACAGATGGCGATGACAAGGCAGATGTAAAGGAAATTGTAATCGATGGATGGGGAGTTTTTGATACCCACGCCGGGCCTTCCAACCTTCAGCGTGGCATTGACAACAATATTTACGGTGTAGTAGGTTATTCAGGATTTAAGGGAAGTATTGCGGGTGAGAACTTCGAGTTTGGTCAAGGAATATATCGTTTTAATAGCGAAATTGGCAATTTTGAATTTTTGACGAATACCAGCAACAATACATGGGGATTGGGGATTACCGAGGATAACTCCATTTTTGCTTCCACAGCGAACAATACCCACAGTGTATTTATGGGTATACCTAACAAGAACCTAAAGGATGTAAAAGGGGTTTCCTTAAAAGGCAGCTCAAAAATTGATGGCCATTATGCCATGTTGCCCATTACCCAAAATATAAGACAGGTAGATGTTTTTGGGGGCTTTACAGCGGCCGCGGGTCACCATTTTTATACGGCTAGGACATTCCCCAAAGAATATTGGAATAAATACGCCTTTGTCTGCGAACCAACGGGAGGGGTAGTGCATATTGCTAAAATTGAAAAGGATGGCGCTGGGTATTTGGAAAAGGACGGTGGTAATTTGATGGCCAGTTCGGATGAATGGGTTTCCCCTGTTGAGGCCAAGGTAGGACCTGACGGTGCAGTTTGGGTATTGGACTGGTATAATTTCATTATTCAGCACAATCCGACCCCCAGAGTGGAAAGAGGTGGGTATGATGCTGTGAACGGGCTGGGGAATGCATATGAAAATCCGTTACGTGATAAGTCCAAGGGTCGTATTTGGCGCATTGTGCCCCAAGATATGGAAGATAAGGCATCCATGACTTTGGATAAGGAGGATTCAAAAGGCTTGGTAAAAGCCCTTTCCAATGACAATATGTTCTGGCGTATGACCGCCCAGCGGTTATTGGTTGAAAATGGAGATGCTGATGTAGTACCAGAACTCATTTCATTGGTCAAGAATACCGAAGTGGATATTTTGGGACTTAATCCGGGCGCACTGCATGCTTTATGGGTCCTTGACGGACTTGGGGCTGTTTCTTCAAATACGGAAGCACTAGAAGTGGTTAAAGGGGCTTTGAACCATCCGTCAGGAACGGTTAGGAAGGCGGCCATACAGATCTTGCCGAAAAACAATAGTGTAGATGCGCTTTTATTGGAGTCCAATATACTTCAGGATAAGGATCCGGAAGTACAATTAGCTGCACTTATATATTTTTCCGAAAGGGAACCCAACATAGAAATAGGGCGAAAGTTGTTCGAGCTGAGCAGCAACGAGCAAGTATTGGCCGATAATTGGTTGGCAATGGCACTTTATGCAGCGGGAAGTAAGCATCATCAGGGATTTATTACGGCCTTTCTAGCTGCCAATCCCAATTTTGAAATGGCACAGTTTAATGAACGTCAAAGAGAAGCGGCAAACCTGGATGATTCCAATTGGAAAACCATGCGTCTTCCACAGTTTATAGAAGATGCGGGATTGCAGATGGATGGTATTATTTGGTTTCGTAAAAATGTGGAAGTTCCGTCCAGCGCAGCTGCCAAGTCCGGTACCATATCCTTGGGACCTGTTGACGATTCGGACAAGGTTTACGTTAATGGTATTTTCGTGGGGGGTATTGAAAAGGATTATCAGGCAGAAAGGGGGTATAAAATTCCATCCGGTGTTCTAAAGGCAGGGAGCAATTCTATTGCAGTCCGTGTTGAAGATACTGGCGGAGGAGGCGGCATCTGGGGTAAAAAAGAGCAGATGTTTCTCAAGGTAGGTACATTTAGCGTTTCGTTGGCCGGAGATTGGAAATACGAAGTGGAATCGGACTACTCCAAAAGTACCAAAAGCGTTTTTGCGGATAAATCCTTGGCACAGCTATTGGTCGAAACCTACATCAATGAGGTGGAATTGGGTGCAGACAGCACTTTGGAGACAGGTTCCAGCGCTGTAATTATTAATATAAAGACCATTAAAAATGAGATGAAATACGATATCACAGAGTTTGTTGTGGAAGCAGGAAAAGCTGTTGAACTTGTATTTGAGAACACAGATTTTATGCAGCACAACCTTGTCATTACTAAGATAGGCGAAAAGGAAAAGGTGGGGATGGCCGCTGATAAATTGGCAATGGATCCCGATGGTGCAGAAAAAAATTATGTTCCTAACATGCCTGAAGTACTATATGCCACTGCCATTATTAACCCTGAAGAAAAGGTTGTCTTAAAATTTACAGCTCCCGAAGAACCAGGAGATTACCCTTTTATCTGCACCTTTCCCGGACATTGGAGAATTATGCAGGGTGTAATGAAGGTCGTAAAGGCAAAGTAGTGGTAGATCCAATCGGTTGGTTATATACATAAAGAATTGAAATATAGAATACAACTGTAACTTATTTATAGTAATTATTAAAGCATGACAAATAACATAAAATACGGGGTAAGTACCTGGCTTTGGGAGTCACCGTTCAATACCCAATCCATTTCCCTGTTCCCTAAAATTAAAGGGATGGGGTATGATTTGGTGGAAATTCCTGTGGAAGACCCAGAATTGATCAATGGAGAGGTGATAAAGAATGCGCTAAAAGATAACGGATTACAGGCCGTTGTTTGTGGCGCTTTTGGTCCTACAAAGGATCTGACCCATAAGGATGCCGCTGTACATCAAAATTGCTTTGACTACATTGAAAAATGCTTTGAACTTTGTAATCTGTGGGGAGTGGATTTTTTGGCTGGACCCATGTATGCAGCTGTGGGTAAAGCACGAATGTTGCCTAAGGAAGAAAGGCAAAAGGAATGGGATTTGGCGGTGACCAATATACACAAGGTTTGTTCTATGGCCAAGGATCATGGACTATGCATTGCATTGGAACCACTAAATCGTTTTGAGTCGGACTTAATCAATACTGCCGAGGATGTAATGCGTTTTATTGGAGATGTTAACCATGGTAATGCTAAAGTATTGCTTGATGGTTTTCATATGACCATTGAGGAAAGTAACATCGCCCAAGCCATAAGGACGGTAGGGGATAAGTTGCTACATGTGCAGGTTTCGGAGAACCATAGGGGTATTCCGGGAACCGGCCTAACCCCTTGGACCGATTTTGCAGAAGGTTTAAAAGCCATAAATTACAAAGGGGCAATAGTCATCGAAAGTTTTACTCCGGAGATCAAAGAGTTGGCAGGGGCAGTATGTATCTGGAAAAACTTGGCAAAGAGCCAAGATGAATTTGCTTCACAAGGAATCGATTTTATGAAAAAGACATTTAATTAAAAATAAAGAAAATGAGTAATAAGAAAGTAAATATCGCTATAGTGGGTTTGGGATTTGGAGCCGAATTTATTCCTATCTACCAAAAGCATCCAAACGCCAATTTGGTAGCAATTTCACAACGGAATCCTGATAAATTAAAGGAGTTGGCCGATGCATTCAACATTAAAAAAAGATATACTTCATATGACGAGCTGTTGCAGGACCCGGAAATAGACGCAGTACATATCAACACGCCTATTCCAGACCACGGTATTCAGTCCATTAAAGCCCTAAAAGCCGGGAAACACGTGGCCTGTACAGTGCCTATGGCGACTACGGTTGAAGAATGTGAGGAAATCGTACGCCTAACTCAGGAAACCGGCCTCACCTATATGATGATGGAAACTGTTGTATATGCGAGGGAGTTCCTGTATATGAAGGAGTTGTACGAGAAAGGCGAGCTGGGCAAGGTTCAGTTTTTAAAAGCAAGCCACCAGCAGGATATGGACGGTTGGCCCAATTATTGGCCAGGTTTGCCTCCTATGCACTATGCAACACATTGTGTAGGCCCCGTCTTGGCCCTTACGAGGGGGGAGGCTGAATATGTATCCTGTTTTGGTTCGGGAACTATACGGGAGGAGCTGATACCTCATTACAACTCACCATTCGCAGTGGAGACCACACATATTAAATTTCGGAATTCCGATTTGAGCGCACAGGTGTATCGTTCACTTTTTGATGTGGCTAGGCAGTACAGGGAAAGTTTTGAAGTGTATGGTTCAAAAAAATCAGTAGAGTGGCCTCTTATCGAAGGAAAGCCATTGGTGGTGCACACGGCCAAAAAACCGGAGCCAGAGATTCCAGAGGAAGTAGAAAGTCCGGATTTCGCAAAATTATTGCCAAAAGAAATACAGCATTTTACGACCCAAGGAGTATACGATTCGGATGAACATCAACACCTTTCCTTTACCCAGGGCGCTGGTCATGGGGGCTCGCATCCGCATTTGGTGAACGAATTTGTAAATGCACTGGTTCAAGACCAAGCGCCATACCCCAATGCAAAACAGTCTGCCAACATTACCTGTGTAGGGATCCTGGCTCATGAGTCGGCGCTTAAAGGAGGGGAGATAATCAAGTTGCCAGAGTTTACTTTTTTGGATAAATAGTTTATTTTTAAAATCTTATATAATAAAATTTAAAGTGATGTTTTAAGTGAGGGAGGGGGAGTTAAGGAGAATTAATTTTGAGAAGGAATTATGGTTTGAGTTAATTTTTTTTCGAAAAAAGCGTTATTTATTTGAAAATAATCCCTAAATTTATTATTCATAAGTAAGACTTAAAAAATAAGTTATTTGGTAAAAAGCCTATTTTTTAACTTTTAAAAGAGGACGTAGGGGTGCGTCCTCTTTTTTATTTTAAGGAAATCCATCTCTTTTTGCAATAAAAACCCCAAACCTGTACTAGTAAGTGTTGCCTTGTTACTGTCCGTTCAATAAGTATCGGTTAGAGGGCAGAACGTCTAATTTTGCGGCAGTAATTGCTCCCTTGTAAGTGATAATCCTAATAGCGGGCAAATTCATATTTACGGTTTGAGTTAATTTTTTTTCAAAAAGAAACTTTTTCTATGGGAATAAATGTTAAATTTAACATTCATAAGTAAGACTTGAAAAATAAGTTATCGAAAACGAAACTATTTTTTGAAACTTCAAAAGAGGACGTAGGGGTGCGTCCTCTTTTATATTTATGGCTATTTCCTATCCAGTCCATCCCGTAAAATCTACAATTCGGTAGATCCAATTTTCCCAACTATTTTATTTAGGTCAAATTTGAGCAATGAAGATTTTAAATAAAATTGAGCTATGCATAAGGTCATATTGATAATTCTAGCTACAGTCGTCAATGAATTGGCGGCGGCATATGATGAAAGTAAATTGGTAGATAACTGTATTTTTGATACTGCAAATCAATACGGTAACGAATATAGGTGGATGCCCGCAATATTCATGGAGGTGTCTGTGAGTGCTGAAAATGTTGTCCAATACATTCCAATGGATCTTGAACCGTCGTGGAATCTTTTTCCTAACTTTAAGCCAGCAGCATCCCATTGTGCAAACAGCCGAAAGGTGAATTTCCGGAATTATGTAGTAATGGGTGACAAATAAGGCTGAATGATACGATTTATTAAACATTTAGGAAATGCTCTGTTTATAGGGACCTTGTTGTACTTTGTTTTTCTAGCTGTTTTCCTTTTTATGGGGGAATTTGATGGAGGCTTTACTTTTCGCAGGGCTTTTCAGGAGTACTATGCCAATATGATTTTTGCTGTTATCCTTTATATGGTGAATGCATATTGGATTCAATTCCTTATGGTTAAATATGAGCAACAGATTTACACCCGGAAACGTTTGTTGATTGGGATCTCTGGAAATATAATCCTCTCTTTGGTAGGCATATTCGTTTCGCGTTTAATTCTCAATGTAGGGATTGGTAATATGTCCTTCATGGATTTTTTGGCTAATGAGACATTGGGGCACTACAAAGTCTCTCTTTTGTTGGCGATTTTAATTTCTGCAATATTTTATTTGGCCTGGTACTTTAAGCATAGGCAGGAGAACAAGGTGAAAGAGCAGAAAATAATTGCAGGTACTGCCTCTGCCAAATTTGACGCCCTTAAGAATCAATTGGATCCGCATTTCCTGTTTAATAGTTTAAACGTGCTTACCAGTTTAATTGAGGAGGATCCCCAACAGGCACAAAAATTCACCACTTCCCTTTCAAAAGTATATCGCTATGTCTTGGAGCAGAAGAACAAAGACTTGGTAACTGTGGATGAGGAGCTCGCCTTTGCGGAGACTTATGTGAGGTTGTTGAAAATGAGATTTGAGGATAGCATAGTTTTCGATATCCCTGTGAAATGTAGTATTGCCGAAGCAAAAATAGTTCCCTTGTCCCTGCAGCTCCTATTGGAAAATGCGGTTAAGCACAATGTGGTAACGGCCGTAAGACCTTTGAGGATACGTGTATATGAGGAGGGAGGTATGCTTTGTGTGTCGAATAATTTACAAGAGAAGCAGGTCATTAGAAAAAGTAGTGGAGTTGGGCTCAGGAATATACAGGAACGTTATCAAATGTTATCCAGTAGGGAAGTTCAGATTGGAAAATCTGTTTCGGAATTTACGGTCAAGCTCCCGATGCTTATGGAAGGGATAGGGTTTAGGGAAACAACTGAAACATTTTTGGAGGAAAAACGCTATCAAAAGGCAAAAGAACGGGTAGAGGCCATAAAGGGGTTTTATGGCAATCTGATATCCTATTGTGTAGTGCTGCCGGTCTTGGCTATAATTAATTATAACACTACAAGTTTTCCCTGGGTGATTTTTCCAGCCGTTGGATGGGGGTTTGGTGTGGCTATCCATGGGATGGAGGTTTTTGGTTATAATCCGCTATTGGGGAAAAATTGGGAAGAAAGAAAAATTCAAAAGTATATGGAAGATGAAAATTTTTAAGGCTACGGTCCATCCTGCAAAATCAACAATTCATAAGTATAGTTTTGAAAAAGAATGGACGGGTTGCGAATTTTGAATAAAATTTAAATCATGGAAAATTTAGAAAAGGAAAACAAATATTTCAGGGCCAAAGAAAGGGTAGGTGCCATAAAGAAGTTCTATATGAGCCTTATATCCTATTTTGTTTTTATAGGGTTTTTGGCAGCTCTAAATTACTGGACCGACCAATGGCGCTACCCTTGGTTTCTGTGGGCGGCCTTTGGTTGGGGAATAGGGTTGGTGTTTCACGCCGTTAAAGTTTTTGGTTTGAACCCTTTCTTCGGAAAGAATTGGGAAGAGCGGAAAATTAAAGAGTATATGCAGGAGGATGAAAGAAAAAACACATGGAAATAATGGATTACGATAAGGGAAATAAATTGAAGCGTGCCAAAAAACACGTAGCCGAATTAAAAGGCTTTTATGTTCACCTTGTGGTGTATCTGGCTGTCAACGTTTTTATTACGACAGCTAAGATTACACGGAATTTGGGCAATGGAGAGTCTTTTGTGGAGGCATTTTGGGACTTTGGGACATTTGTAGTGTGGATGTTTTGGGGCATTGGCTTATTGTTCCATGGCTTAAAGGTCTTTTCCTATAATCCATTTTTCAACAAGGATTGGGAAGATAGACAGATCCGCAGGTACATGGAGAAAGAAAAACGGGAGGCTGAAAAATATAAATAATGGAAATGGATAAACATCATTTGGAAAAGTATATTAAGGCTAAAAAACGAGTGGATAATCTTAAGAATTTTTACGCGCATATTGCAGTATATCTGGTTATGAATGCCCTGCTTTATGTTTTTAAGGGAAGGATCTTGAATTTTTTTACTGCAAATGGGGTTGAAGACCAAGGTTTCCTAAATTGGCTGGAATGGAATATTGTCTTAATTCCGGTTATTTGGGGAGTGGTCCTAATGGTGTCGGGAGTTTACTTTTTGAAATTGAAACCTGGATTTTTTAGAAAGTGGGAGGAAAGGCAAATGCGAAAATATATGGAGGAATGAGCGGATAGCGCCAGGGCAATCAAATAAAACCTAATTAACCAATTGAGCTATTAAAATGAATGCAATCATTATTGAGGATGAAAAACCGGCCGCCAGAAGATTGGGGAGATTACTGACCAATATGAATGTAGGGGTGTCCACTATGCTCTATTCCGTTGAGGAGGCCATTGTATGGTTTCGGGAAAACAAACATCCCGATTTGATTTTCCTGGATATTCAGCTTTCGGACGGATTATCGTTTGAGATTTTTGAGGCTGTTGATATTCAAAGTTCGGTAATTTTCACTACCGCATATGATGAATATGCTCTGCAGGCATTTAAGTTGAACAGTATAGATTATTTGTTAAAACCTATAGATGATGTAGAGCTGGAAATCGCCGTAAAAAAGTATCTAACTTTTAGACCTGAAAAACAGAAAATGTCACTCGATTTTGAAGACATAAAAAAGTTGTTGGTAAACCCTTTGGAGAGGGAATACAAAAAGAGGTTTACAGTGAATGTAGGGCAACATCTGAAAATTATCAATGCTGAGGAAATAGAATGTTTTTACAGTGAGAATAAAGGCACCTATGCATCCACAATTGATGGAAGAAATTATCTGCTGGACCATACTTTGGAAAGCTTGGAATCGGAACTTCATCCCAACTCATTTTTTCGGGTGAGCAGAAAATTCTATGTGAACATAAGCCATATAAAAGACATTGTTTCCTATACCAATTCTAGGTTGGAAATCAAATTAAACCGATTTAATGGACAGGAAATCATAGTAAGTAGGGAAAGGGTAAAAGACTTCAAGTTATGGTTGGAGTAAATTATTTTAATTATTTGATTTTCAGTATGTTAAGTTTAAAAAATATTCACTATAGGTTTTTCTTATAGTAGTGTTTTTGGGCAATTTTGGACTATTCATCAACCCTGTTATCGTCAAATGAGGAAGGTAGTAATTTAGGAATTAATTTGATGAATATTGGCAGTAAAACTGCCCCTCCAGGAAGTATAAAAATCGCCAACGAGGGGATACTTTTAAAAATATCGACTAGGTGATTTTGTACTTTTTTCTTCTCTTCCGGGCTAAGATCCTTGATCGTTGATTTGGATAATAAGGTGACCAATTCCTTACTTTCCGAAAGTTCTTTTTGTAGACGTTTGCTATTTCTGAGGATCAATTTGTTTACAATTTTGGACATGCTATCGTAAAATTGGACAGCCAAATTATGATCTTTTAGATGGGGTATTTTGTCGGCATTTAATTGAAAAAATCCGGTTACATCCTGCAGCGAATTTGCTATTCCATTTTGATCAAAACCAAGGTCCCTTCCCAAGCCAAAAATAAAGTCCGATTCGGTGTAATCCAAAGACAG
This sequence comes from Arenibacter algicola, assembly GCF_000733925.1. Taxonomy (NCBI): domain Bacteria; kingdom Pseudomonadati; phylum Bacteroidota; class Flavobacteriia; order Flavobacteriales; family Flavobacteriaceae; genus Arenibacter; species Arenibacter algicola. Next base: position 1,085,723 of record NZ_JPOO01000003.1, on the reverse strand, counting down.
ATCTTCCCATACCGTTAAGCAGGCAACATCCAAGAAATATCTATTTTCCGAAGTGGAATATTTGTTCACCAATTCATTTCTATAGGAGCCGTCAAAATCCTGTTTTACACTTTCAATGAAGGTCAGCGAGGAGGCAAAAAGTTGCGCCAATCTTTCGTCACTCTTGTTTTTTTCTTTCGAATTTAAGGTATGATATGTGATGTTTATGGTGATATGTTCCAATCGTTGGGCATATTCCTTTATGGATGTTTCTCCCTCTAGATATCTTTTAAAGCTAAGAACATCTATAAAAAGTAGCGAATTGGTTATGATGTTATTGAAGGTCTTGCTGATAACATTATCCTCCAGATATATTCTGGAATTTAAGAGGTTTTCCAGTTTGGAAGATGTTTTCTTTCCCGTCAGGAATTTGTTTAGGAAGGAAATTCTGTTTATTCCCAAGTCTTTATAAAACATAAAGATGTATCCCAGGAAGGCTTCAAAATTGTGCTCCTTGTTTTTGAGCTTATAGGTAAAATAAAGGGCGGTTATTAAATTGATCTTTGCTTTCTCATCTTCGGACAAGGGAACCTCTTTGATGATAAAAGGGGGGATATCCAAATTGATCCCATATACAAAACCGGTACTTTTTAGAAGGGAATATAGATCTTCAAAGGAGCTGAAATAATCATTATTGTCCTTTACCAGATACCCAAACTTATCTATCCAACCAGAGGCCGAAGGATTCATAGATCCAAATTTTAGAGGGTAAAATTAAATTAAAATATGGTACTTCATTCTTATCGCGCTTGTTTTTTCGGCAAACGGGCCCATTTATAAGTTAACATAATATTAACATTTAAAACCAAACCCCTACAATTCAACCTCCGTAGGTAAGGGTGATTTTAATCTAAAAATATCTTAATTATGAAAAAGACAAAATTATTATTTGGACTTGGCTTGTTAATGGTGGCAGGCGCTATTTTAGTGGCTGCGGATCACATAGACGCACCTTCTTCCATGGGAACTTCTGCGGATATCGCGGATTTTTACGGATTTGAACCTTCCGAGGGATCGGACAATACTGTTTTTGTGGTAGACCTTCAGTCCAATGTGCTGCCAGATTTGGCATATGGAAGCTTTGATGAAATGGTTTTAACCGAAATCAATATTGATACCGACGGGGATTTGGTAGAGGATTTGGTAATCCAGGCCATACCTAGAGATGGTAGAATGTATTTCTTTGGACCTGTAACGCCTGTAAAAACTGGATTGGACAGTGAAGTTTTGGTGGACTCCCCGTTGGGAAGTGTTGAAATTTCCGGAACAACCGCCATTAAGGCAACTACGGCCAATGGTGTAACGCTTTTTGCCGGACCTAGACAGGACTCTTTTTTCTTCGATTTCTTCCAATTTAATGCCGTCATTGGCGGAATGGCTCCAGGAGGATTTAAGACTGCTGATGAGGCAGTGGATACTTTTGAAGGTAAAAATACCATGTCCATTGTCGTAGAGGTACCAAACACCTTGTTAGGAACCCCTACAGGTACTAATGCGTTGCAATTACCGGTTTATAAGGCCTGGGTTACTACAAACAAAAAACAATAATCACATAACTATTAAAAATACAACTATGATACTAAATAATATAAAGTACTTATTCCTGTCGATAATGGGACTGGCTGTAATGGCTTCTTGTAATAACGATGACGACATGATGGAGCCCATTGCTATGGCCACTTGTAATGATGGTATAATGAATGGAAGTGAAACGGGCATTGATTGTGGAGGCTCTTGCGAACCTTGTATGACCGCGGTGAATTTTTCGGGTAACTATACCCAGGTGGATCATATGGGGAGACCTGGAATAAATACGGTTTTTGGATACGATATGGAGGGTCAGCCAAGTGTAAAGGATGCACATAACAGGACTATTCCTTCGGAAATGGCTGCTACTTTCCAAGCTGGGTATGAAGCTCGATTGGAGCAATATTATGATGTGTATGCCGATCTTTTAGGTATTGACCCAGCTGCCCTTAATTACGAGAATAATATTTTGGGACTGGATGCCGCTACCCTAACGACTTACTTGGCTGCAGACGTATTGGAGATTTCTCCAAGCTTGCCCACTACTTATTTTGATCCGGGAACCGATTTTGACAACGATGGAAGGATATTGGTTCCGGACGGGGACGAGGTAGCACTTACCGGTAGGAGGTTGACAGATGATGTAATAGATGTTTCGTTAATACTACTATTTGGTGGGGCTGAAGGGGACCGTTTTGACGGTTCCGATAAAAATATGGATGGTAGTCCGGATACTCCAAGACTAACTTCCGATGGTGTTGCGTTAACAGCTACCGTCTCTTCAAGTTTTCCATATGTGGGTAATCCGGAATAGGTATTTATCTGTGAAATGAGCCATGACAGTTTTGGACAACTCTGTACAATTACTCGGAATAATTGTTTAATGGCGAATTGCACCGGCCTGTCCGCCCGTTCCGGTACGGACGGGAATGAAGAAGTAGGGCGGATCTAACAGAAAAATATACCATATAATTTAAGTAGATGAAAAGGAGAATAGGGGAGGATGGCAATAGTCCTCCCTTATTTAAGAAAGTATCACCTAGTATTTTAAACCTTCAACAATGAAATATACATTTCTAATTATAGTGTTGCTTATGTTGGTATCCTGTTCCCAGGAGGCTCCAGAGCAAATTACAGACATCCGCGATTATGATGTTTATCTCAGTTCAGCGGAATCCAAGAAAACATCCAAATATTTTGAGCAATGGAATTCCATGATCAAACCGGACAGTATGCAGCTTATGAGTTTTGGGATCGTTGCAGGGGAGTACAGTAGGTATTTTCAGGAGACCGGAGATATTACTCAGCTTAAAATGGCGGAAAGAGCCCTGAAAAAGGCTGTTGAAATCGCTGCGATTGGAAAATCCGGCTATTACAGGGCATTGGCCCGTAACTACATTTCACAACACCGGTTCAAGGAGGCATTGGAGCTGGCCAAATTATCCAGGAATATGGGCAGTGGGGTTGGAGAGTCGCAGAAATTACTTTTTGACGTCCATATGGAACTAGGCAATTATGTAGACGCCCAGAAGTATCTGGATAGTATAAAGAATATGTCCGATTTTGATTATTTGATTCGATTGGCCAAATGGAACGATCATATAGGGGATTTGGAAACAGCCATTCATTTCATGGAGAAGGCAAAGGAAAAAGCCGAATCCGCAAAGAATTCCTCCTTAATGTTGTGGTCCTATACCAATTTGGCGGATTATTACGGACATGCGGGAAGAATACGGGACTCCTATGATCACTATTTAAAATCACTACGAATGGATCCCCAAAACGCTTATGCCAAGAAAGGAATTGCTTGGATCGTATTTTCTTATGAAAAAAATCCGAAAGAGGCATTGCGAATTTTGGATTCCATTACCAAAACTTATATGTCTCCAGACTACTTCCTGTTGAAAGCAGAGATAGCTGAGTATATGGGGGACAGCTCGCAATTGACCCATAACTTGGACAGTTATGCCATAGCCGTGGAGAACCCTAGTTATGGTGCTATGTACAATGTTTATAATGCAGATATGTATTTGGAATTGACAGAACAATACAATAAGGCGCTGAAGGTAGCGGAAATTGAAGTGGATAATAGGCCTACTCCGGAATCCTATAATCTATTGGCTTATAGTTATTTTAAACTAGGAGAAAAGGATAGGGCCCTAGAGATTGTTAGGAAACATATTGAAGGCAAAACCTATGAGCCTACAATACTTTATCGTACAGCGGAAATTTACAAGGCTACTGGGAATTATTCCAAGCTTTCAGAATTAAAACAGGAATTGTTAGGTGCAATCTATGAACTTGGTCCGACTATGGAAAGCAAAATTTTGAATCTGTGATCACGTAATAATTGGGTGGTGCGGACACATTATTTCTAAGGCGGGGTTAAAATTGGTAATGTGTGTTTAGTGGTTTTTTAGGTGGGAACACCACGGCATATATTGTTGTGGTGTTCTTTTTATTTGAAGAGTAAAATTAGCAACCCTAAAAGGACAACTACGATAAAAAGGAAAATATAAGTTTGCCTAGTGCGATCTCTTAGGGCCCTATTTTTAATTCTTTCCTTTATTTTCTTTAATTCTATTTCGGAAACGGTCTTGAAGTTCAGTTTTGTAAGAGCGGGTGAGGAATCGGAATATATGTTATCCCTATTGTTGTCTTTAAACCTAGCTCTATTGGAAGGTTTTAAAGAGCGATTCTGGTTCACTCTATTGTTCATGTCCTGAATACTTCCGCTCATCTTAAATATTTTGGGCTACTTTTAATTAATATTAAAAATAGCCCAAAAAAAGTTATACACAAAGGTTTGTTTAATCCCTAGGCTATTATTCCCATTCGGTATGGAAGATGCCTTCCATATCTGTCCTTTCATAGGTGTGCGATCCAAAGTGATCGCGTTGCGCCTGAATAAGGTTCAATGGCAATCTGCCAGAGGTATAGGCATCAAAATACGTTAAGGAGTTGGAAAGACCTGGCAATGGAATGCCATTTTTGGCCCCATAGGCTACAAGATTTCTCGCGGCCCCTACTGTAGATTGTACCTTGGTAACAAACTGTGGTGATAACAAAAGGTTTGGCAATTGCCTGTCCTTGGTAAAGGCTGCGGATATGTCTTCCAGCAATCCGGCACGGATAATACATCCCGCCCTCCAAATTTTGGCTATTACGGAAAGATCCAGATCGTAGCCGTATTCCTTGGAGGCATCCGCCAATTGATGTAGTCCTTGGGCATAGGTGGTAATAAAGGAAAAGTAAAGGGCTTCCTCTGCCCATTTGGCCATTTCCTTTTTGTCCATTATGGCCGGTTCCGGCCTGTTATACAACTTATCGGCCAAAACCCTTTCTTCCTTTAAGGCCGAAATTTCCCTCATACTCACGGCTATATCTATGCTGGGAATTGGAATACCTAGGTCCATTGCATTTTGGGAAGTCCATTTTCCAGTGCCTTTTTGTTTGGCTTTGTCCAATATCTTATCTACCAATCTACCTTCTCCTTTATCATCTTCCTGTTTAAAAATCTCTGCAGATATCTCTATTAAAAAGGACTGTAATCTACCTTTGTTCCAGGAATCAAAAATGTCATGAAGTTCATCATTATTGTATTTGCCTGCTTTTTTTAAGAGGTCATATATTTCGGAGGTAAGTTGCATTAGGCCATACTCAATGCCGTTATGAACCATTTTTACATAGTTGCCGGCAGATTTTGGTCCCAAATAGGCTACACAGGGCTCTCCTTTAAATTTGGCGGAGACGGCCTCAAATATGGGTTGTACCTCTTTGTAGGCCTCCTTGTTTCCTCCTGGCATTATGCTTGGACCCCTCCTGGCACCTTTTGCGCCTCCCGAGACCCCAGAGCCAAAAAAGTGAATTCCTTTACTTTGTAAATAGGTCTCCCTGCGATCGGTATCGGTAAAAAAGGAATTACCTCCGTCTATGATAAGGTCGTTTTTGTCCAAATATGGCAATAGGCTTTCAATTACGGAGTCCACTATTTTACCAGCGGGTACCAAAAGCATGATTTTTCTAGGCTGTGATAAGGATTGTACGAAGTGTTGAATATCTGTAGAGGCGTTTACTCTTTTGGTATCCTTTCCTTCTTCGATCAGTGCATTTACTTTTTCATCATCAAGATCGTATCCCATGGCCGAAAAGTTGTTGTCCGCAACGTTCAAAATAAAATTACGTCCCATTACCCCTAGGCCAATCAATCCAAAATCATATGTTTTTTCCATGTTTTTTCCTTAAAGTTATTTAACAAAATAAAGTGGCTTTTGTTAAGTGTCCTTGTTTATAAATGAATAATCTAAATTAGTTTTATCTTCGCACGATAATTCAAAAATCAAAAATAGTCAATTATACGGTTTTTAGAACCAAAGTTTTAAATTCCCAACAAATTGAGCAAAACTTCCAATAATTATAATATGAACAAAACAGCAAATCAAATGCTTGTTATTTTTGGGGCATCAGGAGATTTAACTGCTAGAAAGCTGGTACCAGCTTTATTTAATTTATACAAGGCAAAACAACTTCCTGAGAATTTCGTGGTATTGGGAGTAAGTAGGAGTAACATGACCGATGGTGAGTTCAGGAGGAAGGTGGTCCAGGAAAGTACCTACCTAAAGGATAAGGTAAAGGACGCATCCTCGGATTTTATAAACACCTTTGCCGATAAGTTTTTTTATGAGGATCTGGGCGATGATTACAATAGGGTATACAGTAAGTTGGCAACCAGGATATCTGACTTAAATGATAAATTTAGCACTGGGGGCAACTATATATTTTATCTTTCCACTCCGCCCAGTCTCTACGAGCTAATAGCAAAAAATCTTTCCGAGCAAGGTTTAAATAACGAAACCGACGGCTGGAAGCGAATCATTGTTGAAAAACCATTTGGCTATAGCTTGGAGACCGCAAAGAATCTAAATAAAGGTCTGCAGACCTACTTCAATGAATCCCAGATCTATAGGATTGACCATTATTTGGGTAAGGAAACAGTTCAGAATTTATTGGTGACCCGTTTCTCCAATAGTATTTTTGAGCCGCTATGGAACAGAAATTACATACACCATATAGAAATTACCAATGCCGAAAGTGTTGGTGTGGAAAAAAGGGGCGGTTATTATGATAAATCGGGTGCGCTTCGTGATATGTTCCAGAATCATTTATTGCAGATAGTTTCATTAATTGTAATGGAACCGCCAATCGATGCCAGTGCCCAGGAAATTAGGAATGAAAAGGTCAAGGCATTAAAATCATTGCGGATTATGCGCGATGAGGAAACCTTATACAACAATACCGTTAGGGCACAATACCTCTCATCTGTCATAGATGGTAAAAAAGTGAAAGGATATAGGGAGGAGGAAGGTGTAGATCCCAACTCCAAGACGGAGACCTATGCCGCCATCAAATTTTTTGTGGATAATTGGAGGTGGAAAGACGTTCCCTTCTATGTGCGTACCGCCAAAAGAATGCCTACCAAGGTAACCGAAGTGGTAATACATTTTAAATCGCCCCACCACCAGGTGTTCAAAAATTCTGATATGAACAATAAGGACAACCAGTTGATCATTAGGATTCAACCGGATGAAGGTATCCTTGTTAAATTTGGAGTGAAAGTTCCTGGACAGGGCTTTACTGTAGAACGCGCCAATCTGGACTTTTACTATTCCAATCTGGCAGACAATAATGTAATGGACGCCTACGAAAGACTGTTGCTAGATGCCATGCAGGGCGATGCTACACTTTATGCCAGGGCGGATGAAGTGGAAGCGGCATGGGAGTTTGTAGATCCTATCTTGGACTATTGGAAGAATGGTTCGGATGTTAACATATATGGTTATTCTTCCGGAGTATGGGGTCCAACTAATTCGGACCGTTTGTTGGAAGGGGACTTGAAGTGGAGGAATCCTGGTGAAAACTTGGCCGACGATCCGGGCTTCTGTGTTATTAAGTAAAAATTAATTTATAAAATATAATAGATGCATATTAATATATCGCCTACCAAAACGGAAGTTGCCAAAAACTTTTCCGATTATCTGGAAGAACTGATAAAAGATAATAAAACAACCCATATTGCCTTGTCCGGAGGTAGTACTCCTAAGGTGGTCTTTGATTATATGGCAGAGCATTATGAGGAGGTGGATTGGTCTACGGTTCATTTGTATTGGGGAGATGAACGTTGTGTTCCTCCTACCGATTCGGAAAGCAATTATAAAATGACGGTAGATCACTTGTTGTCCAAGATCAATATTCCTAAAGATAATATTCATCGAGTTCTTGGGGAAGACCTGCCGGAATTGGAGGCTGGAAGATATGGAAAGGTCTTGGAAGAGGAATTGCCCATAGTGGACAACATACCTCAATTTGACTTGGTGATCCTTGGCATGGGTGATGACGGACATACAGCATCAATATTCCCACATGAAATTGGCCTTTGGGACTCTCCTAATAACTGTGAAGTAGCGATTCATCCCGATTCGGGACAAAGAAGGATTACCATAACCGGTAAGCTGATCAACAACGCCAAGACGGTTGCGTTTTTGGTTACAGGGAGCAGTAAAGCAGAAAAGGTCAGGTCTATAATTACCAAAGAGGAAGGTCATGAGAATTACCCAGCTTCCTTGGTAGCGCCTACGTCAGGGGAATTAATTTGGTTTCTGGACGAGGAGGCCGCAGCCCAAATCAATTAAGCGGGATCCAAATTAATTTTTACATTTTCGTTGTCCAAATCCTTTAAGTGGTCATTCATTTTAAATTGGGAAGATTCAAATTGACTGCTTCTGGACATGGCCTGTTTTTTCCGTTGAATACTACGGCAAAACCTACGAACCCCTTGTTCGTCTTCAATGATTAGGCCGGGTACAGGGGTGCTCCGTCCGTCTGCATCTTTGGCGACCATGGTAAAATAAGAGGAATTGCAATGCTTCTTCTTACCTGTAGTTACATTTTCAGATTCCACACGTACGCCTATGACCATAGAGGTGCGTCCAGTATAATTTACCGAAGCCTTAAGTGTAATCAACTCCCCAACTTCAATAGGATTCAAAAAATCCACCTTGTTCACGGAAGCTGTCACACAATATTTTCTAGAGTGCTTTGAGGCGCAGGCAAAGGCTATTTGATCCATTAGGTTTAATATGTGGCCACCGTGTACCTTGCCACCAAAATTGGAATGTGAAGGCAGCATTAACTCGGTTATGGATATTCTGGATTGTCTGGCAGTTTTAAATTTGTCCATTGTTTTTAGTTTAAGTGGGGAGAGTTTTCCTTTTCAACAGAAGTGATAAAATATTTGGTATCACCTAACCAAAAAAAGGTCCTGTAGCGCTCAATATAAGTCACTTTAACATAAGACCCCTGATATTCTTTCAACTTGTCAATAACATCGTCTTTTAAGACCGAGAAGGAAAATATTTGTGCCCCTGATATTCCTTGGCTTATCTCACCTTCCCATGTCTTTATAAGCACTCCCTTATGACTAATTTTGATTAGTTCCCCGGAACGGATACCTTCGCTATAAGGAACAAAATAAACAAAGGAAAAATAGGCCGTCATAATTAGAGCCAGACCGAGCAGGGTTAATCCGAGTATTTTTTTCATATTAATTCTTAGTTTGTTTAAAGCAGGGTTAAGGGTTCTTCGTTGTCGTCATCATCGTCCTGTGCTCTTTTAAGTAGGGATTCGGGGATGGATTTCTTTGCTTTGGCCCCCATTTTCTTTAGTTTTTCTATACTGGTAATGATATTTCCCCTGCCATCAACCAATTTGTTCATAGCTCCCTTATATTCGGATTTTGCTTCGTCCATCTTTTTGCCCACCTTCATCAAGTCCCCAACAAAACCCTCAAATTTATCATATAAGGCTCCGGCCTGTCGTGCAATTTCAATGGCGTTGCGCTGTTGTTTTTCATTGTTCCACATGGTATCAATAGTACGTAAGGTAGCCAGTAGGGTAGAAGGGGTAACTATGATTATGTTCTGTTCAAATGCCTTGTTGTACAGGTTGTTATCGTTGTTTATTGCAATGGCAAATGCAGGTTCTATCGGGACGAACATCAGTACAAAATCTGGGCTCTCCATTTCGTAAAGGTCCTCGTATTTCTTGGCAGATAGTTGGTCCACATGCCTTCTCAGGGAATTGATATGATCTTTAAGAAATTTTTCCTTCAATTCATCCTCGGCATTTACATATCGCTCATAATCCGTTAGGGAAACCTTGGAATCTACGATCATCTTTTTGCCGTCGGGCAGGTTTATAATAACATCGGGCAGCACGCGACTTCCGTCTTCCCTGGTAAAGCTTTGTTGTACCGTATATTCCCGATCTTTTTCCAGACCCGATTTTTCAAGCACTCGTTCCAAAACCAATTCGCCCCAATTGCCCTGCATCTTACTGTCGCCTTTTAGGGCTTTGGTCAAATTTTCGGCTTCTTGGGTTATTTTAAGATTTTGCGTTTGAAGATTGGCCAATTGTTCCTTTAAGGCAGAATGCATCCCCACACTTTCTTTTTGGCTGTCCTCTACCTTTTTTTCAAAAAGAATTATTTTTTCCTGTAAGGGGGTCAATATATTTTTAATGTTCTCCCTGTTCTGCTCGGTGAATTTGGTGCTCTTTTCATCCAATATCTTATTGGCCAAATTCTCGAACTCCTTGGTGAATTTTTCTTGTAATTTTTCTACTTCCCCTTTTTGTTCCCTGTTTTTTAGGTCTAAATTCTCCATTTCCGCCTGATAGCGGACTATTTTATTACCCAATTGTTCCTTTTCGGATTGTAATTGCGCTTTGTATTCCTCAGCATCCAATAGTTTTTGTTCCAGGACGTTGAGGTTGGTTCTCAATTGCTGTTCCCGCTCCAAAAGGGCACTTTGGCTGGATTTTGTTTTTAGATTTTGGATATAATTACCTAGAAAATATCCAATGGCAAGGCCTACTAGTGCAAGGACTGCATATACAAGCAATTCATTCATTTAATTATTGATCTTTGCCGTAAAGATAGTGGATTGTGTTAAAAAAAATCATGTTGAATTTTATTACTTATTAACTCTAAAAGAACCTGTTTGGGCATCGAAAGTAATGGTGTCTGTAGGGAACAGATTTTCAAAACTTTTTTGTTGTATCAATTCGCAAGGGGAGCCAAAGGTGCTCTGGGTTTTTTCCAATATCAACATTTTGTCGCACAACTGAATGGCAATTTCAATTTCATGGGTAGTAAAGAGAATGGTCTTTTTCGTTGTATGGGCAATCGATTTGAGCAATTTCAATATTTGTACCTTATGGTATATATCCAAATGTGTTGTAGGCTCGTCCAGTAAAATTAGCTGGGTGTCCTGTGCTATGGCCCTGGCGATCATTACACGCTGCAATTGTCCATCGCTTAGTTCATAACATTTTTTGGACTTTAATTCTGAAATTTGGACCATGTCCAGTGCCATTGAGATCTGATCTCTGTCAACCGAGGTAAGTGTACCTATCCAATTGGTGTAAGGCTGCCGACCTAGACTGATAAGTTCCAACACCGTCAAATTTTTGGAAGCGATAGGTTCGGTTAAAACAACACTTATTTCAGCAGCCAGTTCGGCTATAGTATGTTGTTCCATAGGCAAATTGTTCAAAGTAATACTGCCCGATAATTTAGGCTGTACGTTGCCAAGTGTGCGTAATAAGGTAGACTTTCCTATTCCGTTAATGCCAGCAATTGCCGCAAGTTCCCCTGTAACTAGGGAAAAATTAATATCCCTTGCAACACAGGACTGTTGTTTCTTGTTGGAATAGCCTATACTTAGGTTTTCCGTTTTTAGAGCGATATGGGAAGTTGTGGTATCTATTTGAGATGAATTTATGATTGCTAAGTTATAGGTTTTGCCGTTTTAATATCTCATTTTACACTACTTATTCATAGAAGGTACTTTACCACTGCCCGATATTGATCAGAAATTAAAAAATCATTTTCCTTTTCCTAAGTAGCAGCCAAATAACTACCGGTGCCCCAATGATGGATGTTATGGCGTTGATGGGCAAAACACTGGCCGAATTGGGCAGTTGGGCAATGGTATCGCAGATCAGCATCAATATGGCGCCGTAAATCAATACGGCCGGTACCAAAATTTTATGATCGGTGGTGTTGAAAATTTGTCGTGTCAAATGCGGCACAGCCAAGCCTATAAAAGCTATGGGGCCTGCAAAGGCAGTTACGCCACCTGCCAATAATCCCGTGGCAATAATTATGGAATACCGGGATCGTTTCATATTAACACCCAGACTTTTGGCATAACTTTCTCCCAATAATAGGGCGTTCAGGGGTTTTATGGAAAAAATACTGATCAAAATTCCAATCGCTATAATCATTAACAACAACAATAGTTGGTTCCAGGATAAATTCCCGATACTTCCGAAAGACCAGTAAACATATTGCTGTAATTTTTCGGCCGTGGAAAAATAAGACAGTACGCTTACCACTGCAGTGGTAATGCTACCGAACATAAGACCAATGATAAGAAGGGCCATAGTATCCTTTACCTTGGCCGCAACAACCATGACCGCCAATAGCACCAGAAAGCTCCCGATACTGGAGGCCAGTGCCAAGGAAATATCATTTACCATGCCGAAGGCAATTATACCGGTGAATAGGGAGGACCCTAAAATTAAGAGGGCGGCACCTAAACTTGCGCCGGCGCTTATGCCTAGGACAAAGGGGCCGGCCAAAGGGTTTCTAAATAAGGTCTGCATCAATAGACCACTTAAGGCCAATCCACTACCTACCAGTATGGCTGTAAAGGCTTTTGGAATTCGATAGTTCCAAATAATATAGCTCCATGAATCCACTTTGGTAGCTTTTCCGATGATCGCATTCAATGTTTCCTGTATGGGTATGGATACGGAGCCTAAGCTGATGTTCACCATAAAACAAACCAGCATTACCAAAAGCAGTATGATAAAATAGGTTTTATATGTTCTTAATTGAAACACTTAATCCAAGGGTTTAAAAAAAGTGGGTATATAGTTGGGAAGCAGCTCAGGATGAAAAATATGGATAAGGTCTTTTAGGACCAAATCCGGTCTGTTCGGTGCCTGTTCAAAATAAATCAATCCCCCAGTTTCCCCTTTGGAATTGGCATAGGTATACACCTTTTTATTTCTGAAAGCAGAGAACTGGGCATAATGTCGGTTGGCTTTGTTTAATTCCGAAAAACTCCCAAATTGTGAGGGGGAAATCCAGAAATCGGCATCATGGGCACGCTCTATTACACTTTCCAAACTTAGGGAAAGGCTTCCATTTGAAGCTGTATCGTTCCATAGATATTCGGCATTTGCATCTTCTATAAATTTAGAGGCCCAACTTTTCCCTCCTGGCAGGTACCAGATATCTTTATAAAGGGCTCCGCTTAGAACACTTGGCCGTATATTCGCTTTTTTTGCAAGTGCCTTGGCATTATTGTAATTGTCCTTGATGGATTTGAAAATACTATCCGCCTCTTTTTCTTTTTGAAAAAATGGAGCAAAAAACTTTATCCATTCTGCTTTCCCCAATGGTGATTCTTCTGTCCAATCTCCATTGTAAACAACCGGAATATTGGATCGTTGTATAGTTTCGTAGGCCTTATTTTGGTGGTCAATGCTAAATCCTACCACTACCTCCGGATTTAATGCGATTACCATTTCTGAATTCAAGGATTCATTGTTGCCCAATTCCTGCACCAAGCCCTCATTTATTCGCTTTCTGGTCTTTGGGGAGGATACGTACTCCGTATCCGGGAATCCTATTAATTTTTCGGTCTCTCCCAGGGCTTCCAATGAAGGGATATGAGTGGTAGAGGTTACTACTATTTTTTGGACGGGCACCCCAATTATGGCATTATACTCATCCCTATTTAATGTAATGGTCGACAATTTTTCTTTATCTACCAAGGCGTAAGTGAAACTGTCTTCCGATTCCGGCCAAGGTGAGGATACTTTAATAATGGTTACATCGGGCGATGTCCTATTAACTGTAAAACCTTGGGCATATTCTATGTTAATGGCCTGCGATAAAGCAGAGCTGGTAACAGTCTCTTTCTTAGTCTGTTTACAAGAACAAATGTATAGAAGGATTGGTAAAAGCAGGGCTTTGTTCAAGAGGCTTTAGGTTTGTTTCAGAATTCAAAAGTAGCATTAATTTCTTGAATCGAAATTTCTAAAAGCCTAACAATAGTCATAATTTATTGCGACCAGAGTATTTATTTTTGGGCAAATAAAAAATTATGAGAGGAGAGTCCAACACCCTAATATACATTATTGCGGCTGTTATAGTCGTGCATTTTTTGGTCGGTTTTATTTGGTTGGCCTATAAACTAAATAGAAAAAAAGACAGTGATACTTCCAAAAAAAAGTAGTAGTTTCGCTGCGAATTTTGGTTTCTATTCCCTAATGTTATAGGGGTAGGATTAAAAGGGAATTCGGTGAAACTCCGAAACTGTTCCCGCAACTGTGAGCTTAATCCATGTTTATTGGATGGCTATCATTTCTTCTAATACCACTGCCCTAAATTATGGGGTGGGAAGGTAAATGATAGTACGCAAGTCAGGAGACCTGCCATATTCAGCACAAAATAGAAAAGATCTTCGGGCAAAGGATCTTCTTGAATATGGAAAAAAAGCAATTATTTTTATTTTTTATTGGACTTATGGCCTTTGCTCAAGTTTTTGGGCAGAGAGATGGCGTTATTGTTTTGGACGAGGTTATTTTGAGCGACGCCAAACTGCTTCATTTTTCCAAAGGAACAAAAGTTAGGGTAGTCAATGATTCCGTACAAGAAAAAAGTGGTAGCTCACTAACCGATCTATTAAGGTACAATTCAAATATATATTTTAAGGAAAATGGTTATGGAATGGTCTCTTCGGCTTCATTTCGCGGTACCAACGCCCAACAGACCGCTGTTGTTTGGAATGGGATAAACATAAATTCCCAACTTACCGGTCAGACAGATTTCAATACTTTAATTCCTGGGAACTATGGGGATGTTGTGGTTAGAAGTGGTGGCGGGTCTGTACAATATGGGAGTGGCGCAGTTGGGGGGGTTATTCTGCTAAACGATAGCTTTAGGTTTAATGACGGCTGGAAAAATAGTTTACAGACAAGTTATGGTAGTTTTAATACCAGTAAATTGGCTTTTAATACTTCACTTGGAAAGGAAAAAACGTCCCTTCAAATTGGAGTCAACCACATAGCTTCGGATAACGATTACAAGTATTTGGGAACGGATTTAAGGAACGAGAATGGTGCGTACGATCAACTTAATATAAATGCCAATGTTGGTTTTATCTTGTCAGATCAACAAATTTTAAAAGTCTACCACAATACCTTTAACGGGGATAGGGATTTTTCGGGTACCCTGACGGCCCCGGCCAATGAAAATTACAGGGATTTAAACCACAGGTCGCTCATAGAGCTCAGTAGCTTTAACGAACGGAAGATCGCTCGTTTAAAAGTGGGGCATTTGTATGAACGTTATCGGTATTTCCCAAATAATCAAAGGGAGGAGTTTAGCTTTGGGCAAGCCAACACCCTCCTTGCCAACTATGATTACAAATATCAATTGAACAAAATAACCTTGAATGGAATTATAGATTTTTCTTCCATTTGGGCCAAGGGGACTTCTATTGAGAATGCCCAAAGAAGTTTCGTTTCCGGTACTTTTTTATTTTCCCATGAACTCTCGGATAAATTGAATTATGGTGTTAACCTGAGACAAGAAGTAGTCAGCGATTATCAAAACCCCTTTCTTTTTTCACTGAACAGCAGTTACAAGGTTGCCAAAAACTACATTATAAATATCAACGGATCCAAAAACCATAGAGTTCCAACGTTCAATGATCTTTATTGGTCCGGGGCAGGAGCTAGTGGTAATTTGGAGGTCTTGCCAGAAACCTCTTGGCAGGTGGAAATTGGACAAACAATAGAAGTAAAAAATATAGCTCTTTCATTAAATGCCTATAGTATTACAACCGATAACCTAATTCAATGGCGACCCAATACACAGGGAGTTTGGATGGCGATGAATGTTCAGGATGTTTCCCAATACGGAATGGAACTGGGTTTTGACTGGAAAAGGAAATGGGGAAATCAAGAATTGGTTTGGGAAAGTGAATATGCCTATACCAAATCGATCGACAATACAACCAAAAATCAGCTTCTTTATGTGCCTGAGCATATGTTGAGATCAAATTTGTCTTATCAATATAAGAAGTTGGTGGCCTTTTATCAATTTCTATACACTGGCTCGGTCTACACCACCACCGACAATAGCGACAGTTTGTCCTCATATACAGTTGGGAACATAGGATTGGATTACCATTGGCCTAACATTTCCGGAATCAAATTTATTTTGGGTTTAAAGGTGAACAATTTGTTTGATAAAAATTATCAGAACGTGGCCTATAGGCCAATGCCCAATAGAAATTTTCAACTACAATTAATTACTAAATTTTAAATCAGCTTAAACAAATGAAGATTAGAAATGTATTTTTTCCGCTATTGATTATCGGCCTATCCTGGTCTTGTTCCAATGATGATGAGGAGATCCAAGAGCCAATGGGCGATTACGCAAATGGAATATTGGTTTCCAATGAAGGCCCCTTTAGTAATGGCACGGGAACGGTCACTTTTATTTCCGAGGATCTGTCCGTAGTAAATAACGGAATTTATAAAATGACGAATGATGAGGATTTAGGAAATGTTGTACAGTCGATAGGATTTACGGAGAATGAGGCTTTTATAGTGGCCAATGTCTCCAACAAGATAAATGTAGTAAATAGATATACTTTTGAAAAAATAGCGAGCATTACCGACGGATTGAACAATCCTAGGTATTTTATTGAAGCTAACGGCAAGGGGTATGTTACCAACTGGGGTGATACTGCAGATGAAACAGACGATTTCGTAGCCATTATCAATCTTCAGAATTATACCGTAGAGGGTACCATATCTGTAATTTTGGGCCCTGAGGCCATTTTGGCCAAGGACAATACGGTTTATGTAGCCCATCAGGGTGCATGGGGGCAGAACAATAAGGTTTCGGTTATCAATACCACTTCCAACGAGCTAATAAAAACGCTTACAGTGGGGGACGTGCCCAATTCCATGCAATTGGATGCCTCCGGGAACTTATGGGTACTGGCTTCGGGCAAACCTGCTTATACGGGGGATGAAACTGCAGGGGTGCTGACAAAGATCAATACGGTCACCAATGAGGTAGATAACAATATCCAATTCGAAACAACCCAGCATCCCAGTAGTTTAAATTTGGATGGGGGTATTTTGTACTATCGTTTGGGAGATACCGTATTTGAACAGAGTTTGTCGGCAACAAGCTTGAATATGGAAACCGTCTTGGAAGGCGTCAGTTTTTATACCATGGTCGTTAATAATGGCAGGTTGTACGGAACAGATGCAGGAGATTATGCCAGTAATGGAACGCTTACAGTTTATGATCTAAATACTGAACTGACTATAAAAGCATTAACGGTGGGGATAGTTCCTGGGGGAATTTACTTTAATTAGGTTATTGGTCTATTAGGTTGGGTTTCTTTGACAAAGGAAATCTAGAAGGTTACTTGACCAATAACAAATGTAAAACGAAACCCCCTCTTTTACAAGGTAAGGACCAAGTAGAAGAGGGGGGGTATGTTTTATAGCTTTGGATGGTATTAATCTAAGTACAAAGCCTATTGAAAAGTAATATCAACAGGTTTGTCCAGATACATATTATCCTTTAAAGGTGTAAACATTTTGGAGTTGGATATTTCATTTACTGGCATTTTTACGCTAAAGTCCTTTTTGGCACTTACTCCTGTAATTTCTTGGATTGCCCTAGCAAAAAGCGGCTCGTTTATATCCCCTAAAACTCCTAGATCCGCAAGATCTTCCGCTAAAACAACATCGGGGGTCAATCCTAAGGTATAGTCCGAAAATCCTTCAGAATTTTCATTTCTTCCCATAAGCGGTTGCATTGCCCACCTATTACTGGGGTTTATCTTATTTTCCCTGTCGGACCTATAGATATAGTCATTGTCTATGTCATCTACCATGGTAACGGAAAACTCGTTCTTGCCCCTGGTAGTTTCGCCAATATGAAAAACATTAACGTAGGGTGCCAGTCCGTTCATGACCAATTCACTGGCCGATGCAGAGCTGCCTGTTGCCAGAACATATACTTTGTTTAGGTTTAGACTATTCAATGCTGTTCCAGAGTCTGTTTTATTTGCAAAATAATCTTCCAATTGCTCTTTGTTCAGCATGGATTGTATTTTGTCATTCCATCGTTGTCTTACATATAATTCACTGGTATTGGTGCCATATACCATACTGGCCAATAATCTGGAACTGTTTACCGAACCTCCTGGGTTATACCTAAGATCAAGTACCAATTCCGTAGCCCCAGCCGTTTTAAACTGTCCAAAGACCGTATTTAGTTGTTCATTATAGCTATTTGTAAAACCGTTGTACATGAGATAGGCAATTTTGGTTCCGTTGACCTCTACGGTCTTCGCAACCAATATTGGATCCTCTTGCAATCCTTCGGACTTGGTCAATGTTACTTCCTTATCATTATCCGTAACTATTGTTCCGGAAATATCTGCCATACCTAAGGTGTAGGTATCCGAATTTCCAAAAAGGAGGCTTATATAATTAGCGTCGTTGAGCTGAACCCCGTTTACTCTAGTAAAGATATCCCCTCTGGCAATGTCTTTGGTGGAAGCATTGGAGTTTGGGATTATATACCTTACGTACCCGAAAAGGTCGGTACTACCCTCATTTCGGGCCAATCCAAATTCCAGCCCATTGCTTTTGGACACGCCACTTAATGAATTTACCAATGTTTCGTAATCGTCCTCAACAAAACTAAAGCGATCAATAGCGGAGCTGCTGCCAACTACCTTAGAGTGTTTGTAACAGGTCTGGTAAAAGAATTCCTCAGGATCGGTATAGGATTCAAGATAGGCCACATAGTCGTCATTGGATGTGAATCGGCTATCACCTAAATTAGGAGCGTCCGCCTGCCAAAAATACCAAAGATTTAGGCCTTGCCACATAAAATTCTGCACAGTTGACTCCTTGGGATAGACGAACGCGTCATCATCCTTGTCGGAGCAGGAAAGGGCTATGGCAATTAAAAGTAGGCCTAAGATTTTTTTCATAATGTAGTTGTAATATTAATAGTGTCGCTCAATATTTTGCCTATGTTAATCTTTGTAGCCTTAAGCGGCACTTTATAAAGAGGACTGACTATTGTTTTTTTGTCAAGTTTAAGGGTTTTTTGATATCCATAAACATATTATCCTTAATCTTTGTGAACATTTTGGAGCTACTAATTAATTTTACCGGCATATCAACTGTAAAATCCATTTTTGCAGTAGTTCCTGTAATCTCGGCAATGGCCTTGGCCAACAGGGGTTCATCCATATTGCCCAATATTCCTAAATTGGATAGATCCTCACTCAACGAAATGTCAGGTGCAAGTCCGTCCGTATACTCGGAAAAGCCATTGGTATTTTCATTTCGCCCTATCAATGGTTGAATTGCCCAATGATTATCGGGGTTGATTTTATCCTCTCTATCAGGATTGTAAACATTGCCATTCTCCAAATCGTCTACAAAGGTAACCGAAAATTCGTTCTTTCCAGTCGTTGTGGTTCCTATATGGATTACATTTATGTAAGGGTCCAAGCCATTCATAACCAATTCGCTTGCCGATGCACTACTGCCAGTAGCAATGATATACACCTTGTTTAGGCCTAACGTATTTATAGGAGTATTGTTGTCCGTTGCGTCGGCAAAATACTCAATGAGGTCAGCGTCCTTAAACTCCGATTGTAGTTTGTCATTATATCTGGCTTTTAGGAAAACACTATTGGTATAAGTACCATAAATCATACTGGATAATAATCGGGCCGAATTTACCGACCCACCAGGGTTGTACCTAAGGTCCAATACTAGTTCCGTAACCCCTGCTGACTTGAACTCGCCAAAGGCGGTGTTCAACTGTTCGTCAAATTCATTGGTAAAGGCATTGTACATTATATAGCCTATTTTTTTTCCTCCCGTTTCCAATACCTGGTTGATAAGGATCGGATTTTCGGTCAAGTTGGCTTCTTTTGTTAGTGAAACTTCCCTGTCCGTATCGGTAATAACATTATTGGAGATTTCAGCCATATTTAAGGTGTAGGAATCGTTATCACCAAATAATAGGTCTATATAGTTGTCCAGGTTAAGGGTAGTGCCATTGACACCGGTAAAAATGTCCCCTCTTTGGATATCTTTGGTGGAGGCATTGGAATTTGGAACAATGTAGCGCACATATCCATAAACATCATCACTATTGGCAAATAGGCTCAAACCGAATTCCAAACCATTACTCTTGGATATTCCTGCGAAAGATTGAGTCAATTCCTCATAATCATCGGAATAAAAACTAAATCGGTCTTCCGTGTAAAGTAATTTTTCGTCAAAAAATTTTCCGGGGTCTTCCTCGGTTTCCAAATATGATACATAATCGTCATAGGAAGCAAAACGGTAATCTCCCAAGTCCACTACATCACTTTGCCAAAAATAATAGGTATTCATGGTCTGCCACATAAAGTTTTGGACTGTTACATCTATTTCTGCTTCCGGGGGAGTAATATTTTCTTGTATTTCCTCGGCAATCTGGGTGTCATCATTCTTGCTACAACTTGAGAGGAACAAACTCAATCCTAAAAAAATCAATAAATACTTCTTCATAATTTTTAAAATAATTGCCAAAACTTACGAGTAGAGACTCACAAATATCATTCCATTAAAAAAGTATGAATCAGTTTTGGGGAACGATTTTATTTATATACGGTAATAATGCCAATTTGGTTTCCTTTGCGCTAATTTACTTACATTGGACCTAATTTGATATTAATTGTAACAAAATTCGATGTATGTCGTCTTCCTATTGTAAGCCTGTTATTTAGGATTATAAACAACTAAACCAAAATGCAACAAACGGAGTTTTTAAATGTGGTATTGCCATTTAAGGATAAACTGTACAGACTGGCAAAACGTTTGTTGGTCTCTAAAGAAGAAGCCGAGGATGCCACACAGGAAATCTTAATGAAGCTATGGTCCAAGAATAATATGATGGAAAACTACAATAATGTAGAAGCTTATGCCATGATGATGACCAAGAATTTTTGCTTGGACCGACTTAAGTCCAAACAGGCTGGAAACTTAAAATTGGTACACAGCAATTACAGGGATGACAATGTTTCCCTGCAAAATCAGGTGGAGGTCAGTGATAGTTTAAGTTGGATAGAAAGAATTATGCAGGAATTGCCGGAACAGCAAAAAATGGTCTTACAGTTAAGGGATGTGGAGCAGTATGAATTTGAGGAAATAGCAGAACTATTGGATATGAGTGCTACGGCAGTTAGGGTAGCTTTATCCAGAGCGCGAAAAACAGTGAGGGAAAAATTAGTTCAAAAGCACAATTATGGAATTAAGTAATATAGAAAAATTATTGGAAAGGTATTTTGAAGCAACTGCTACGGTTGCCGAAGAAGAAATGTTGAGGGAATATTTTGCCAAGGAAGATCTTCCTTTGCACTTAAAAGAATATGCCCCAATGTTTCAGTATTTTTCCATAGCCAGAGAAGAAAAGTTTACCAGACAGGTTCCACTAAAACCTAGGAAAAAAAGTTATATAAAGTGGATTTCCATTGCGGCAGTGAGCATTTTGATATTTGGTATATATTTTGGAAGAAGTTATCAAGAACAGAAAGAAGCAGAATATGCCTATCAGGAAACCAAAAAGGCATTGAGTCTTCTGGCGACCAATCTTGGTAAGGGAACCGAGAAAGTAGCTTATTTACGGGAGTTTGAAGAAACAAAACAAAAAATTTACAACAAAAATTAAATTAAAAAAGATGAAGAAGAATATCATAATAGTATTAGTGGCCGTGTTGCCTTTAATGGGGTTTTCACAATCTATGTTCGATAAATTTGAAGATTTGGACAATGTGAGCGCCGTTGTGGTCAATGAAAGTATGTTTAAATTGTTGAGCAAGATAAATGTTGAGGTCGATGACAAGGAGGCTCAGGATTTTATGGACATAGCCCAAAACTTGAAAAATTTAAAGGTTTTTATTACTGAGGATAAAAAGATTTCTACAGACATGCAGATTACTATGGAGAAGTATTTGAAATCTTCATCATTACAGGAACTTATGCGGGTCAAGGATAAGGATGCCAATGTAAAGTTTTACATCAAAAGCGGGAAGGATGAAGACCATGTAAGCGAATTGCTCATGTTTGTTACCGGTATTAAAAATGGGAACGTGGAAATCAATGATAGGAAATTTGAAACGGTATTGTTATCGCTCACCGGAGATATTGATCTAAACAAGATTGGATCGTTGACTCAAAAGATGAATTTGCCGTCCGAGTTAAATAAGGCGGGTAAGAACAAGTAATAACAGGCTAGGGTAGTGGTCAACTAAAAAGGCCATTACCCTACTTGATCAAAACTTTATAATATAGGAAATGAAAACAAGAGTCGAGAAATTGGTGTGGGCAATATTGTTGATCTTTGTAATGTCTGCATGTTCGTCAACACAAAGTCTACAGGAATATTTTGTAGACAATGCGGATAATCCTAATTTTTTATCTGTCGATCTGCCTGTAAGCCTGTTGAACATGGAGAAGGCCGATTTAACCGAAGACCAAAGGGAAGCACTTGGGTCATTAAAAAAATTAAATATCCTGGCGTTTAAAATAACCGAGGACAACCTAATGGAGTTTCAGAATGAAAAAGCGAATATAACTGCCATCTTAAAAAATGGCAAATTCACAGAGCTGATGAAAATGAACACCAAATATGGGAAAGCTTCCGTAAGATATTTGGGTGATGATGATGCCATTGACGAGGTAATCATCTATGGTGATAGTGATGATAAGGGTTTTATACTGGTACGGGTATTGGGCAAAAATATGAGCCCTGCCAAATTGGTCCAGTTTATGAAGGCGGTTGAAAAATCCGATTATAAGGGAGAAGGCTTAGGTGAAATCGGTAATTTTTTGAAGGGGTAAATAAAAGACGATGTATTAACATATTGAAAATAAAGTTAATAAGCTCTGTTTTGTCAATCGGCAATTCAGGGCTTTTTTTGTGGTATGTTATATTTGGGTGGGCAACCCTAAAATAGGGTTAATGGCATTTCATAAATATTTATAACTAAGATTATCAAGCTATTACGGATTCAATTTCTATATTAGTACATCTAAAAACACTAACTATATTACATCATGGAAAAAGCAGAAGAATGGCTTAATTACGGAATAGAATTGGCAAAGGAGTTTGGACCTAAGGTACTAACGGCTTTCCTGATTTTTGTAATTGGATTATGGGTTATTAAAAGAATTATTGGTGGTACAAGAAAGGTTATGTACAGTAGTAAATACGATGCATCCTTACAACGTTTTTTACTCAGTATGGTATCATGGGTCCTTAAAATATTTTTGATCCTAGTTGTCATTGGGCAGTTAGGGATAAATATCACCACCTTCGCCGCTGTAATCGCAGCCGCTGGCTTGGCCGTTGGCTTAGCACTTCAGGGCTCATTGTCCAACTTCGCAGGCGGGGTTTTGATTATGATTTTTAAGCCTTACAAAATTGGAGACTTAATAGAGGCACAGGGAGTATTGGGTAGCGTAAAGGAAATTGAAATTTTCACAACAAAACTTATAACCCCACAAAATAAGCTGGCCATTGTGCCCAATGGCGCCATGGCCAATGGCAACATTATTAATTATACCGCTGAAGGTAAGATGAGGGTGGACACTACCATTGGAATCGGATATGATGAGGATATTAAGAAGGCCAAGGAAGTATTGTTGGAGGTATTGTTGTCCAATCCAAAGGTGTTGAAAGACCCTGCACCATCCGTTAACGTCTCGGAGTTGGCGGATAGCTCCGTGAATTTCGCCGTACGTCCCTTTTGTGTTCCGTCAGACTATTGGTCGGTATATTTTGAGACATTGGAAAATTGCAAGTTGGCACTTGATAAGGCGGGGATAGAGATACCATATCCACATCAGGTGGAGATACAAAAGAAGGGGTAAGCTTTGTTCCTTTGTGGTCACTATAAAAAAGTCATCCAGAGTATCGCTATGGCTCTCTGGATGGCTTTTTGTTTATATTGTGAAGGTTATACCTAAGGGGCTTCTCTAGCTTGGGATTAAATACCCGTATAATTACTTGGAGTAATTTGTTTCAATTCGGATTTTATTTCTTCCGTTGTTTCCAAGGTATCGATAAAATTGGATATGGACAGCTGTGTAATCTTCTCATTGGTCCGTGTTAATCCCTTCAATGCTTCATAAGGATTGGGATAAGCTTCACGCCTTAAAATGGTCTGAATAGCTTCGGCTACTACGGCCCAATTATTTTCTAGGTCCTGTTCAAACTTCTCCTTATTCAACAATAGTTTATTCAACCCCTTTAATGTGGATTGGAAGGCGATAAGCGTATGGCCAAAAGGCACGCCAACATTTCTAAGCACTGTGCTATCCGTTAAATCCCTTTGTAACCTGGAAATAGGAAGTTTCGCCGATAAATGTTCAAAAATGGCATTGGCTATCCCCAAATTCCCTTCCGAGTTTTCAAAGTCGATAGGGTTTACCTTATGGGGCATGGCGGAAGATCCCACCTCGCCAGCTTTTATTTTCTGTTTAAAATAGTCCATGGAAACATAGGTCCAAAAATCCCTATCCAAATCTATTATAATAGTATTGATTCTCTTGAGGCAGTCGAACAAGGCGGCCATATGGTCATAATGCTCTATCTGCGTAGTTGGGAAGGAATGGTGTAGACCAAGCTTCTCCTGAACAAATTTTTGCCCAAATTCTTTCCAATCAATTTGAGGGTAGGCTACTTTATGGGCGTTGTAGTTTCCTGTTGCGCCACCAAATTTGGCTGCACTTGGTATGTCGTTAAGCAAATTGAACTGTTCTTCCAAACGAACAGCAAATACCTCGATCTCTTTTCCTAAACGGGTTGGGGATGCGGGTTGGCCGTGTGTTCTTGCCAACATAGGCACAGCTTCCCATTCCTTCACCAAAGCCGTTAATTTGTTCAACACCTCCAAATATTGTGGAACGTAAACCTCGTTCATGGCCTCTTTAATGGATAAGGGAATAGCAGTGTTGTTTATATCCTGTGAGGTAAGTCCAAAATGGATAAATTCCTTATGGGACTCTAAACCTAATTTGTCGAACTCCTTTTTTATAAAATATTCAACGGCCTTTACATCATGGTTGGTTACTTTTTCTATTTCCTTAATGGCCATGGCGTCCTCTGAGTCAAAATCAATGTAGATTTTTCTCAAATCATTGAATTTTGAATTGTCAAAATTAGAAAGCTGAGGTAGTGGAATTTCGCAAAGTGCAATAAAATATTCAATTTCTACGCGCACCCTATATTTTATAAGGGCCTCTTCAGAAAAATAGGAGGCAAGGGAATCTATTTTATTTCTGTATCTGCCATCAATAGGGGATATGGCGTTTAATTTGTTTAATGACATCTTATGCTATTTGATTGATTTTGGAAAAGCGCAAAGATAGCTATAAGTTAAAGAGTTTAAAAGTGAAGCGGAAGATTGTTCTCTTATTTGTGCAAAAGCTGTTGCCTACCTTAGTTTGGCCAAGGTCATCCTTGCCCTGGCCTTATAAGCCGCACTGCCATTTTGATAGTTTTGTTCCAATATCATTCGCAATTCCGGATGAATCCAGTCGAACTTTCTACCCAATAACAAAAGGCTGGTCATAGAATATGCCTGGGCCGCCACTTTATGGTCACCTATAAGCCAATCGAAACAAGCGGTGGTGATACTTTCCAAGTGTTTTTCGCTCAGTGTATCACGGGTCTCTTGGTCCTTCGATTGAAAATAGGACTTCATTAAGATCTCACATATTTTTGCAATGGATCTTACCGCTGGATCCAAATGCACCGAACCAATATTATGGACATAAGTGTCAATACTCGGAAACAGGTAGCCGAGATGTTCTTTGGCAGTAAATTCCAAAACCCAACATGCTTTACAGGAAACAGGGTCATCTACTTGAAAAGCAATTTCCATGAGGGGTGCAATATGGGTAGGAGCGTTTAAGATAAGGTTGGACATTTCCCTTCTTTTGGTCCTGGAATGATCAACGTAGTTAAGGGCGTTATAGAGTTCTAGGTAGGTCACAAATACACCTGAAAATTAATTTTTTTATTGGACTGTAATCTGAGTTTTGTTTTATACAGCTGATGGTATTTTATGAAATAAATATAAAAAGAACTTTAAACATTCGGCTAATAGGCAAAGTATTTTAGGCTTGTATACCTCTGGACGGCCAAATTTAGGACTCCCTTCCAATTAAATCCGAAACCAATTGGGGTACCCCGTTTACGGCACTGGCCTGTATTATGGTGAGTCCGTTAAAATCGGTTTTACTTATATTAGGCCTGGGGTCTATAAAATAAATCGGCGTATCCCTGGGTGCATAGTGTATTAGACTGGCCGCTGGATAAACCTGCATCGAGGTGCCGATTACAATCAAAATTTGGGCGGTTTGTGTAATATTGGCTGCTTTTCCCAATAATGGCACTTCCTCACCAAACCACACAATATGGGGGCGCAATTGTTTTCCATCTTCAGAAAGGTCGCCTATTTTAATGTCGGTTTTCCAGTCAATTATTTTGTTGGGATTATGACTGCACCTAGCCTTTAATAACTCCCCGTGCAAATGAATCACCTGGGAGCTGCCTGCCCTTTCGTGCAGGTCATCCACATTTTGGGTAATGATGCTAACATCAAAATGGTCCTCCAAGCGCACCAAAGCTTTATGGGCCAAATTGGGGGAGACCTTGAACAATTGTCTTCTTCTCTCGTTGTAAAAATTGAGAACCAAATTGGGATTCTTCTGAAAACCTTGAGGAGTAGCAACTTCTGTGACATCATGACCTTCCCACAATCCATCCGCATCCCTAAAAGTGTTAATTCCACTTTCTGCACTGACTCCTGCACCGGTTAAGACTACTATTTTTTTCATTGTGCTAGAATATAGTAATATTTGTAAAATTAAACGTTTTCTTTTTTAATACCTTAGGATTATGGTCGATCTGAAGTTGCTTGATTATTTGGAAGATTTTATAACCCCGGAGAGGAAAGCCCGTTTTTTGGATATTTTGGAAGATCGGACAAACTATATAACGGTGGCTATAGAGGATGTTTACCAAATGCACAACACTAGCGCTGTGGTAAGAAGCTGCGATGTCTTTGGAGTGCAGCAGGCCCACCTCATAGAAAGTAAGTTTGGCAAGAGACTGGACAAGGATATTGCCATGGGAGCCCAGCAATGGGTAGATATAAAAAGATACAATACCACGACGGATTGTATAGACACTCTGAGGGAACAAGGGTATAAAATTGTGGCCACAACCCCTCATAGAAATAATTGTTCCCTAACTGATTTTAAGTTAGAGGGTAAGACAGCGCTATTTTTTGGAACGGAGCGGGACGGGCTGAGCGAGGAGGTATTGGAAAAGGCAGATTCTTTCCTGAAAATACCAATGGTGGGGTTTACCGAAAGTTTAAACATTTCCGTTTCGGCCGCAATAATCTTGCATACATTAACGAGTCAATTGCGCAAAGAGAGCATAAATTGGAGGTTGACCGAGGAAGAGAAACTGGAAAAAAGATTGGATTGGAGCAAAAAATCCGTAAGGAGTTTGAATGATGTTTTGGCCAGATTCCACGGAACAAAATGATATTTTTAGTATATTTAGTACGAGACTAACCAATACATAAAAGCTCATGACAATATTGCTTTATATAATAATAGGGGTGGTTATATTGATTTCTGTTCTGGCGCTATTGGCGCCCAAAAGTTATGATGTTTCCCGCTCTATAGAAATCGCTAAACCAAAGGCCATAGTGTTTGATAATGTAAAATATTTAAAGAAGCAGCAGGAGTGGTCTCCTTGGTCAAAAAAAGATCCCAATATGGAAAAGAAATTCACAGGTGTTGATGGCGAGGTTGGGGCTATAAGTTATTGGAACGGTAACAAGGATGTGGGTGAGGGTGAGCAGGAAATTACTAGAATAATTGAAGGTAAAAGGGTAGAAGCGGAACTGCGTTTCATGAAGCCTTTTAAGTCAACCTCCGATAGTTATTTGGATCTCGAGGAACTGGGAAAAGGAAAAACTAAGGTTACATGGGGATTTAAGGGTGAGAACAAGTTTCCAATGTCTATCATGATGTTGTTTATGAACATGGATAAGGCTGTTGGTAAGGATTTTGAGGAGGGACTACGAAATTTAAAATCAATATTGGAAAAATAAGTCGTTCATGGAAAGTAATATGGTTGGTTGGTTTGAAATTCCAGTGACCAACATGGAACGGGCCAAAAAGTTTTATGAGGCAGTATTTAATATTACTATTTCTGTCCATGACCTGGACGGCTTGATAATGGGTTGGTTTCCGTTCGCACCTGGTAAATCTGGAGCTATGGGGTCTTTGGTGCAGCACAAGATGTATATTCCAAGTGATACCAAAGGGCCATTATTGTACTTTTCATGTAGGGATTTGACCATTGAATTGAATAGGGTTGAAGATGCTGGAGGGATAATCTTACAAGCTAAGAAAACAATTAGTGAAGACCATGGTTTTATGGCTTTGCTAAAAGATACGGAAGGCAACAGAATAGCGTTGCATTCGCAAAATTAGTAACTAGATGTAGAATATGCTTGCCTCAGCGCGGGCTCCAAAGCGAATTGGAAAATATGTTGTACCTATTCCTTTTGATACGTACATTTTTGAAACCTGGTTATTATACCATCCTTTAACATAATTTCCACTACCGTATGGCGTAAAAAAGGGCTTTCCGAAAAATGTTATCTGCCCTCCGTGGGTATGTCCCGAAAGTATTAATTTCGGCTTAATTTCTTGCTCTACACTGATAAGGTCTATTTGCTCCCTATAGGCCGGACAATGATTGAGTATAATAGTAGCTAATGATTTGTCTATAACTTCGGTGGTTTTTCTAAAATCCGGATGGCCATGCACCAAGTCGTCCAATCCCACAATGTTAATTTTCCTATTTTTAGTTTTTAGCAGGTATGGTTCGTTGACAAGCAAAATCCCATTACGATTCACATAAACATCCTTTAGTTTTTGTAAATCTATTCTTCCCGAAGATTCCTTATTGCCCAAAATGGTAATTTTTGGAATTTTGAAGTCAATTAGACTTAAAAATTCCTGTAAAATCGGAAGATATTTATTTCGTTCCAAGGAATCTCCCGTAAAAAAAATGACATCGGGTTGTTCCTCGTTAATTCGGTCTGCAATGGATTTATGAACCGATTTTATACTGTGCAAATGCAGGTCGGTTAGGTGAATGGCTTTGATTTTGTTGGATTCCGATTCAGAAATGTCGTGCTCCGTCCACTCTATAAAATTGGTTTCCAGCCAGAAAGCGTCAAGGACAACAAAACTAAAGGACCCCAAAACCAATTTTAGGATAAATTGTCTTCTATTTAGTTTCATTTATTATCTGTTGGAAACATTCTTTAACATTAAAAAGGAAGTGCACGAAATTAGGAAACATATTTAGAAATAGTCTTGTAAAAAAGTTAAATTGATGCCATTAAGGGTCAAAGAGATAATGTAAGTGGCATCTTGACCATTACTTCTTGACTAATTCCAATAATGCAATGTCAAGGTCATTTTCTAAGAAAACTTTGCCATTTTCTACTGTAACCTCGGTTTCGGAAAATGCATCGTGTAGTTTTGTTCCATCACCGAAAAAGCCTTTTACCCATAGGTATTTTTTGCCTTTGGGAAGTTTTAAACCAACTACGACCTTATCCTTAAATTCCCCATTTAAATAGGTTCTGCCAAAAACGTAGGGGCTTTTGGAGAGCCTCTGGTGCTTTCCTGCTCCTATTGCGGGGTGATCGTTTCTAAACTGCCCCAGTTTCTGCCAATAGCCCAATATTTTCTGATTCAATGGAATACTGTCCAATTCCCCCCAGTTCATAAAAGATCTAAGGGTAGCATCTCCTTGGGCGCCTTCAATGGTTAAATTGCGTGCGGATTCGTCCCCATAATAAATTTGGGAGGCACCGGGGGTAAGTAACAATACATTTGCGGCATGATAAGGGTTTTTTCTCTCCTTGTCAAAGGAGTCAATATCATCGTGTGAAGTAAGGTAATTAACCACACTTTTTCCTTCCAATTCCGTAAACAATAGGTCATTATATTTGCTAAATATGGTTTCATAATCCTGGTTGGCATCATCCCTTAATTCGAAATTGATCAGACTATGAAACCCATTGTCAAAATAATCTACTTTTTTGTCCCCAAAATCATATTCACGACCACTGGATATTTTATAACCGTACACCTCTCCGACCATAAAAAAGGGATTGTCGTCCAAGACTTCTTCCGGATGTTTTCTTTTCCAAGTATTAAAAGCATATGAAGCTTCGCTGTATAATTCCTTCCAAGTTTTTTCGTCCGTATGTTTGGCCGTATCTACCCTAAAACCGTCTATTCCCAGATCATTCACATAGTCGGTCAGCCATTTAATAATATAAAATCGTGGTGCCCTGGGATATTTGGTTCGTTCAAAAAAAACTTGCAGTTCGTCAAGTTCGTTGCTTAGTCTACCTTCTTCCTTCCATTTAGCCAATAGGGCATCGGGAAGTTCAACGGCCTCATCAGATTCCGTTATTATATCTGGCAAGTTCCTAACTAGGGTACAATTGGTTGTTGTTTCATAATTTGTGTATTCACATATCGGTCCGGTGCGTACCCATTCCTTTGGCCATACAGGGTCTAAATCCGTTACAGGCCCCGTGTGGTTGAGCACAATATCCATCAGGATTCTGATGCCGTTTTCATGGGCTGTCTTAACGAGTATTTCCAATTCTTTTTTGGTTCCAAAATTGGGATCCAGAGCCGTCCAATCCTTGGCCCAATATCCATGATATCCATATGTATTGCCCGTTCCTTCGTCCACATTGTCATGGATTTGCTCAACTACTGGGCTAAACCAAATGGCATTAATACCCAAATCTGTAAAATAGCCATCATTTATTTTCTGGGTTATTCCTTGGATATCACCTCCCATAAAGCCCCTCAATACAGCAGTCTCCTTGGTTCTGTTTAGGCTAATATCGTTTAAAGTGTCACCATTGTTAAAACGGTCGGTAAGTAAAAAATAAATGTTGGCTGCATTCCAGAAAAAAGGCGATTTCAATTCCCTTTTTTGTGGCAGCTCCGTAGTGGGACCGGCTTCTTTTACCTTTTCATTTTTATTCTCTTTGCAGGATAAAAAAAACAACAAAAGCGCGGCAAGAAGAAGTCCCTTTTTCATTGGCATCTATTTTGCTTAAAGCTATAAAATGATGTCGGGACTAGAAAATTTATTTTCAGCCAAACCACAGGCTAAGTCTAATTGCAAATCTTGCTATAAGATAAAAATAAATTATTTTGGTCATGAAGAAAAAGTAACCAAAAGTTACCTTTTGCGGTTCAATACCTTATAGTCTTCATAGCAACCACTTATGGCATCCAAGATCTGTAGGTCATTGGCTGTGGTAATAAAGGATTTGGAATAATTACAATTATTAAGGATGTCCTCAATATCTACCTTTTCCAATTGTAATAACTCGGTCAAGGTTTCCCTGTCAAATTTTGAGGCCAAAAGATCCCTAATTTGATCGTCTTCCTTCATTTGACGTAATTTGCGCATTTGGTTGGGTTTCTTTCCGAATAAGTTTCTCAACAAATCGGCTGGGTTGAGTATTGCTCCCAATACCTTGGTGACCGCGCTTGGGTTCTTGCTCCCGGCTTCGTAACCCACGGACAAGCCGGAAATACTATACTGAAAAGCGTTGTTAAGGGGTAAGTTTTTGACATCTATTTCTAAATAGCCTGTGAGGGAGTAAGGCCTAACAATTACCTCTTCCAGGGCATATGCCAATTCTGTAAGGGAAATTTTTGTATCCTTAAATTTGAACATATCATTGGTAACCCTCACTTTCTGGGATTTAAATCCTAAAAAAGTAATAAATAGGGTATCATTGACCTTAGCAGGAATATTGAATTCTCCTTTTTCATTGGTAATTGTGCCCACCACTTCGTTAAGATTTACGACATGGACACTTTCCATAGGCTGGTCGGTTTGGGCATTTTGGACAACCGCTTTTAATTGTTTTACCTCTTCTTCATTTTTGTTGTCCTGCGAATATCCAAAAGAAACAATTATGAGGAGTAGGGGCAAGAAATAATTTTTCATTAAATATATTCGATGTTATAATTGGTAAACTAACTAAAAAAATACGCCGAAGCGTATTTTTTTAATATACAATTAACTAAAAGAAATCACTTTTTCTTTTAGTTCTTCTTTTTCCTGAACTACTGGGACTTCCTTTAGACGCACTTCGGTCCCTTCGTCTTCCTTTGTTGCGATCATTGTCCCTAGAATCACGACCTCCGCCGCTTCTACTTCTATCACGTCTTCCACGGCCTCCGCCTCCGCCTCCGCCAGGATTTTTAGATACCTCAACATTTACAAATCGGCCATCAACCTTAAATTCAGTGAAGGTTTTTAAAATGGCTTCGGTAGCGGCCGCATCCGTATTGAAGAAAGAGAAACTATCTTTTACATCAACTTTGAAAATATCGTCCTTGCCCAAATTAACAGTGTCCCTTAAGAAATCTTTTAGGGACATCCAATCATAGCCATCCTTTTCACCTACATTAATAAAATATCTTACGTTACCGTCAGCTGGGATACGGCTATCGCCATCCCTGGATCCTCCTCTTTCGGCACGATCGCCTGAATCTGAAGTATTTAGATCCTTGGTTTTGTTGTAGTAATTGAAGAAACGGGTAAATTCTACTGAAACTATTTTTTTGATAAGTTCTTCACGGTCAATACCTTTAAGCACATCATTTATAGCTGGCAAGTAATTGTCTACTTCCTCGTTTACTTTGGTGTCCTTGATCTTGTTGGCCAAATGGTAAAGCTGTATTTCGCATATTTCCATTCCCGTAGGAATTTTTTTGGAAATAAAATCCTGTTGAATTTTATTTTCGATGGCCTTTATCTTCCTAAGTTCACTTCTGGTAACAATAACCATGGAGATCCCTGATTTACCAGCTCTTCCTGTCCGTCCACTTCGGTGTGTGTAGGTCTCTATTTCATCTGGTAATTGATAATTGATTACATGTGTAATATCATCAACATCAATACCACGTGCGGCTACATCTGTTGCAACCAACATCTGTATTTGTTTTTTACGGAAAGAGTTCATTACCAAATCTCTCTGGTTCTGACTCAAATCCCCGTGTAGTGCACCGGCGTTGTAACCGTCCTCGATCAACTTTTCAGCCACCTTTTGGGTGTCCCTTTTTGTTCTACAGAAAATAACTGAGAATATATCCGGATTGGTATCGGCAAGTCTTTTTAGAGCAGGGTAACGATCACGACCACCTACTACATAGTATTCGTGTTGTACCGTAGTTGCTCCTGAATTTTTTGTTCCTACCGTAATTTCTTGCGGACTGTGCATGAATTTTTTAGCTATCACCGCTACCTCTCTGGGCATGGTAGCTGAAAATAGCCAAGTGGACTTTTCTTTTGGAGTGTTGGAAAGAATATCTTTAATATCCTCCATAAAGCCCATATTAAGCATTTCATCGGCCTCATCAAGAACACAGTAATCAATTTTGGATATATCTACCAAGCCACGACCAATCATGTCTTTCATTCTACCTGGAGTAGCTACCACTATTTGGGCGCCCCTTTTTATTTGTCTCGCCTGATCGGTAATACTGGCACCACCATAGATTGCAACAACATTAACCCCTTTTTCATATTTGGAATATAATGTAAGTTCGTTGGTGATCTGCAAGCAAAGTTCCCTGGTAGGGGAAAGTATCAAACCTTGTGTAGTTCTGCTGGCGCTATCTATTTTTTGAATTAGCGGGAATCCAAATGCTGCGGTTTTACCGGTGCCCGTTTGAGCTAGTGCAACTAAATCGGTTTCACTTTCCAATAAGATTGGAATAGCTTTTTCTTGTACTTCTGAAGGCGATTCAAATCCTAAATCAGAAATAGCATCCAATAGGGACTTCTTTAGCCCCAATGCTTCAAATTTTGTCATAATATGTATTAAATAATCGCAAATATGTATGTTGCATAGAGCGATTATTCTTTATAACCTATTTAGACTCAGCGCAACACATGCTATACCAGCGGCGTTAATTGAAGCGGCAAAGGTACTGCTAATTTTTTAATTAAAATATTTTATTTTGAAAGCGGTTTTTATGGGGCCAAGATAAAGCCGTATGCAGAAATTAGAATTCCAATGGCGCCAAACGCCAACATTAGTATAATAAAGTTTTTCTGTAATTTTTTGTTATCACGAATTATGATACAAACAGCCCCTAGTACGATACATATTTGAAACAATAATTTTCCCAAGTCGAATTTCTTGGTCGCTGTTTCGTAATCCTGGGTAAGTTTTTCCCATTCGTTTATGCCTATAATTTTTCCCATTTCGCCATCAAGATCTTGTGCCCAATGTTCTCTTGGAACATTGGATGACCCCACCAATATTTCGGTTTTTTCCGCCTCGTATTTTAATACCATCCCTTTGGTCTGGGCTATTTTGGTATTAATATTTTTAATTTTATCCTCGGGTATTATTCCTGTTTCCGTCAAGGCATTTAAATAGTCCAGTTCACTTTCCTTTAAGCTTTGTTTTATACTCTTGGATTGGTACCAATTGGAGTAGTTTACGAATTGGCTGTGGGAGATCATCATTTCCTCCTCCAGATTATTGTTGACAAGTTCCGCTATGGCCAATAAGGCGGCAAATACGGCAATCAGTATTCCTCCAATGGTCTCGGTGCGTTCCAATGTTCTAGGGGTTGTTGTGGATGTTTGCTCGGATTTAATTGTCGACATGGGTTCTGTTTTTGAAAAATGCAAGTAATTGTTCTATTGCTTGGCCCCTGTGGCTTATTTTGTTTTTTACAGAAATAGGTAATTCGGCAAAAGTTTTGTCATAGCCGTTAGGCTTAAAAATGGGGTCGTATCCAAATCCTTTTCCGCCTTTTTTTTGGGTTGTTATTTCGCCTTGCACAATTCCTTTGAAAAGATATTGTTCCTTATTGACATTTAGGGCGATAACGGTTTTAAAATGCGCCGATCTGTTGGTTTTCTTGTCCAATTGGAGCAATAATTTGTCCATATTGTCATCTGCGTTTTTTTGTTCTCCCGCATATCTTGCGGAATACACCCCAGGTGCCCCATCCAAAGCATCCACCAAAAGTCCCGTGTCGTCAGCGAAACATGGGTAACCGTAATTTTCTGTAACAAAATTGGCTTTAAGGGCAGCGTTGCCTTCCAAGTCGTTTGCAGTTTCGGGAATCTCATCTATGCAGCCAATGTCCTCTAAGGACAATAGCTCTATGTCCTTGGGAAATAGGATTTGTACTTCTTTTAGTTTGTTGGGATTATGTGTTGCAAATACCAATTGCATTTTACCTAGTTTTAATATTCTATTTGTTCGGGTTCGATAATCTTAGGGGCAAATTAATTTTAAAGGCCTAAAAGTAGTAATTTTATTTCCTTATCATTTTATATTCTATGAAGTTAAAAATCCCGCCACTTGTTGTCACTTTTATTTTTGGGTTGTTTATGTATCTTTTGGCTACATATTTGCCTGTAGGTTATTTTGATTTTTTCGGGAGGTATTATTTAATGTATGTACTTCTTTTTCTTGCATTTTTAATTGGGGTTGTTTCCTTGGTTCAATTTTTTAGTTCCAAAACCAGTATTGATCCCCGTACCCCTTCAAAAGTATCCAAATTGGTTACTGGAGGGCTATATCAATATTCAAGGAATCCTATGTATTTAGCATTGTTGTTGCTTCTTTTGAGCTGGGGACTGTATCTGGGAAATGCTTTTAACACCTTATTGGCGGCCGGATTTGTCTATTATATGAATACCTTTCAGATCATGCCCGAGGAGGAAGCGTTGGCCAGTATGTTCGGGAAGGAGTATCAAAAGTACTGCGTAATGGTCCGGCGTTGGTTTTAATTATTTTTTATAATCGATTTAACTTATAAATGAAAATATTAGTATTTTAGCTTATATTTTAATATATTAGCATTTTAACTTATATATGGTAGCTATAATTACAGGGGATATCATTAATTCCGACCGCTATGTGGCCTCGGAATGGATGGATATTCTAAAGCCATATCTTGGTCGTCAGGGGAAAACGCCCAATGATTGGGAGATTTATAGGGGTGATGAATTTCAAATAAGAACAACCCCGGAAAAAGCTTTGCAAATGGCCATTCAGATTAAGGCCCTCATTAAATCCATTAAAAATTTGGATGTAAGAATGGGAATAGGACTGGGGTCCGAAACGTTTGTAGGCAGTAGTGTGAGTCAGTCCAACGGCAAGGCCTATCAACGCTCGGGTAGGATTTTTGAAACCTTAAAAGAACAAAAGCTTAATTTGGCCATAGTCACAGGCCATGACGACAAGGATAAGACGTTGAACCTTATGTTGAAACTTGCTTTGAATTTTATGGACGATTGGTCTACCGTTTCAGCACAAATGGTGAGTTTAGCCCTGACAAAACCAAATGCTTCACAACAGGAGGTAGCGGACCAATTGAAGATAAGGCAATCAGCGGTAAGCCAGCGATTAAAGCGGGCCAGGATGGATTTGGTGTTGGATTTACTGGCCTATTACGATGAAAATCTAAAATATATTAAGGCATGATATTGTTTACCAAGCTCTTTTTGGCCCACCTTCTGGGGGATTTTCTGTTTCAGCCCAATAAATGGGTAGTGCACAAAGAGGCAAATAAGATAGCATCCAAATATCTATACCTACATATATTGGTTCATGTTGTAATTACGATGTTGTTGGTGTGGGATTTAAAATTGTGGGGGTGGGTTTTGGTCATTGGCTTATCACATTATTTTATAGACCTCTTAAAAATATATGCCAACCCTTATTTTAAGAATAAAGCCATTCCCTTTTTTATAGATCAGGCATTACATTTGGCAGTGTTGTATTACTGTGCGTTTAATTCTGATTTAGTGGGGCACACCGTGGGTCTTTTTCGGGAAATGAATTGGCCATTGGTTACCGCAGTAGTATTTGTAAGTTACCCATCCTCCATTATTATGGCCAAATTGTTGGAAGGTATGTCGGACAAGATAGAATTGGACCATAAATCCCTTCCAAACGCGGGAAAATACATAGGAATTATAGAGCGTTTGTTTGTGCTTATTTTTATAATTTTAGGTAGATGGGAGGCGATTGGTCTGTTGATTACCGCTAAATCTGTTTTCAGGTTCAACGATCTTAAGGAAAGTAACTCAAGGAAACTCACAGAGTATATTTTGATCGGCACACTGTTGAGTTTTGGATTGGCTATTATGACCGGATTAATTTATCTTGGGGTAAGCTAAAGGTGCATTTGATCAATGGAAGGATATGTATGGAAATTATCTGTGCTAAATCAATTATCATTAAATAAGTGATATTTGAAGGATCTGAAAAATATCCCATTAGATCGGCGATGAAAAAATTTTATCAATTCCCTAATTTAAAAGGTGTAAAAAAATCATTTTCTCATATTTGTGAAGGAAAATCAAGTATCGATTACTTTTCTTAGCAATTATAGGGACTTGGATAAAATTAATTCATACTTTTGCGCCTTAAAATTCAGATTCAATGGTTGCGGCAGGCAGAAAATATGTGTTTGATTTTGATAGTACCCTAACTAGGGTAGAGGCACTGGATGTTTTGGCGGAAATTACGCTAAATGGAAGAGCCGATAAGGACGATATTATTCGGGAAATCCAAAAAATAACCAATTTGGGCATTGATGGGGATATCTCTTTTACCCAGTCCTTGGAAAAAAGAATTAATCTATTAAACGCACACAAGGATGATTTGG
Source organism: Arenibacter algicola (assembly GCF_000733925.1). Classification (NCBI taxonomy): domain Bacteria; kingdom Pseudomonadati; phylum Bacteroidota; class Flavobacteriia; order Flavobacteriales; family Flavobacteriaceae; genus Arenibacter; species Arenibacter algicola. The sequence continues at coordinate 1,048,112 of NZ_JPOO01000003.1, read as the reverse complement.
AGAATTTGGTACAATTACTTCGCCAAAAGATATCCAAGTCGATAGAATCCAACAAGGAATTTTTTCATAATTATTCCGATGATATTTATGTAATCTCCTGTGGCTTTAAAGAGTTTATAGATCCAATAGTCGCCGAATACAATATTCCTGCGGATAGGGTGTATGCCAATACATTCCGATTCGACGAAAGCGGAAAAATAATAGGATTTGACGAGGCTAACGTATTGGCCTCGCACAACGGAAAAATTGCTTGTTTAAAAAACTTGGATTTACAAGGGGAAGTACAGGTAATTGGAGACGGTTATAGTGACTATGTAATGCGCGAAGCGGGTATTGCGGATAAATTTTTCGCCTATACCGAGAATGTGCATAGAGAAAAGGCTGCGAGAAACGCAGACTATATTACACCTAATTTAGATGAATTTTTATTTGTGAACAAGTTGCCAAGAAAGATATCCTACCCAAAGAATAGAATTAAGATTTTATTGTTGGAAAATGTCCATCAAAATGCTTTTGATACCCTTTCAGAGGAAGGGTTTTCCGTAGAACTGTTAAAACATAGTTTAACGGAAGAAGAGCTGATCGAAAAAATAAAAGGAGTACATGTCCTAGGGATACGTTCCAAGACCCAAGTTACCAAAAATGTGTTGGCTGCGGCGGACAAATTAATGGTGGTTGGTGCCTTCTGTATAGGTACTACCCAAATAGACTTGGAGGCCTGCAAGAAAAAGGGAGTAGTGGTATTCAATGCCCCTTATAGCAATACAAGGTCTGTTGTGGAGCTGGCTATTGGTGAGATCATCATGTTAATGAGAAGTATCTTTCCTCGAAGTACTGAAATTCACGCAGGTCAATGGAATAAGACTGCCGCCAATTCCAAAGAGGTACGTGGTAAAAATCTCGGTATTGTAGGATATGGTAATATTGGAAAACAATTGTCCGTATTGGCCGAGGCCTTGGGAATGCGTGTATACTATTACGATGTGGGAGACCAGTTGGCTTTGGGTAATGCTACCAAGTGCAGTACATTGGAAGATTTGTTAAATGTTTCCGATGTGGTAACCTTGCACATAGACGATAATAAGGCCAATAATAATTTTATAGGGGAAAGGGAGATTAACCAAATGAAGGATGGTGCCCTTTTCGTAAATTTGTCCAGAGGTTTTGTGGTAGACATTGAAGCTTTGGCCAATGCCTTGAAAAGTGGAAAGATTGCTGGAGCGGCCATTGATGTTTTTCCAGAGGAGCCTAGAAGTAACGGTGAGTTCCTAACAGAGCTTCAAGGCTTGGAGAATGTTATTTTAACACCACATATTGGAGGTAGTACGGAAGAAGCACAACGCGATATCGCTGAATTTGTCCCCAATAAGATAATGGACTATATTAATTCGGGGAATACTGTAGATGCTGTAAACTTTCCTAATATTAGGCTGCCCAAACAGAATAATGCACATCGTTTTTTACATATTCATAAGAATGTCCCTGGTGTTATGGCCAAGATCAATGAAGTTTTGGCCCGTTACGATATGAATATTTCAGGACAGTATCTTTCTACGGATAACGAGGTAGGATATGTAATTTCCGATTTGGACAAAGAGTACAACAAGGATGTTCTAAAGGCCCTTAAAAAAATAGATAATACTATTAAATTTAGAGTTTTATATTAGAATGTAATTAATAATCAAAACCATAAAACTGCCTGAAATTTATTTTCAGGCAGTTTTTTTATGCTTTTTAATGAATAAATTCTGGGAACCGTATTTTAGGGGTCAACGGAAAGGATATTTTTAAATAGGTAGGAACCTTCTTTAGCAATAATCTATTACTATTGATGATGGTAGGGTTCGTTCCTTAGAATGGTAAATGCCCTATAGAGTTGTTCCACCATAAACAATCGGACCATTTGGTGGGAAAAGGTCATTTTTGATAAACTGATCTTGCCTTGGCTTTTTTGGTATACCGCATCACTAAACCCGTAAGGGCCGCCAATGACAAATACGAGTTGCTTTAGGCCAGAGTTCATGTTTTTTTGGAGGTATTCCGAGAATTCTACGGAAGTTTTTTGTTTCCCCTTCTCATCCAGCAGTACAAGTAAATCTGTAGCGTTAAGTTTGTTCAGAATGGCGTCGCCCTCTTTTTCCTTTTGTTGTTTTTCGGACAGATTTTTGGTATTCTTTATGTCGGGAATTATTTCCAATTCAAACTTAATATAGTGTTTTAACCTATTCTGATATTCCTCAATTAATTGGCTCAATTGAGTGCTATCGGTTTTTCCCAGTACTAATAGTTTTATAGTCATAGGGCAAATGTAATGTGCATATTTTAAACTCCAAAAAGAAGCTTAAAGGTGTATGGCGATAAATATTTGGAGAATTGCCGTGCCCATGGGGAAAAATAGGTTTCAGAATACCTTGGAGTTTTGTTTTATTTAGAACATTTATGTATTTAAGGAAATTTCAAAGGAAGCGGAATTGGAGAAACATTTTAGTAAATTAGCATAGAAAAAATAGTGCATGATATCAGAAGAACAATTTAAGAAGGAACTCGATTTAATAATAAAGAATGCGATACGCGAAGATGTGGGTGATGGGGATCATAGTTCTCTGGCCTGTATTCCAGCTTCTGCAAACGGAAAAGCTATGCTTTTGGTTAAGGACAAGGGCATTATTGCCGGAGTGGAATTTGCCAAAAAAGTCTTCCAATATGTTGATAGCAATTTGGTAGTGGAAGAGCTTATTAAAGATGGGGCATCCGTGAAATTTGGGGATATCGTGTTTTATGTTTCGGGAAGTTCCCAAAGTATTTTAAAGGCGGAGAGGTTGGTACTTAATGGTATGCAAAGAATGAGTGCCATTGCAACCAAGACCAATTATTTTGTAAAACTTTTGGAAGGTACCAACACTAAAATTTTGGATACCAGAAAGACAACCCCTGGAATAAGGGCTCTCGAAAAATGGGCGGTAAAGATAGGTGGAGGTGAAAACCATAGATTTGCCCTCTATGATATGGTTATGTTAAAGGATAACCATATTGATTTTGCAGGAGGTATCACCAAGGCAATCCAGAAAACACAACAATATTTGTCCGACAAAAAATTGGATTTAAAAATCATTGTAGAAGCTAGAAACCTCCAAGAAGTGGAGGTAATCTTGCAGTCCAACGGAATATATAGGATTTTGCTGGATAACTTCAGTTTTACGGATACCCAGAAAGCAGTAAAAATGATCGGGGATAAATGTCTTACTGAATCTTCTGGCGGAATTAATGAGGAAACCATACGGAAATATGCGGAATGCGGTGTTGATTTCATCTCTTCGGGGGCATTGACCCATTCTATTTACAATATGGATCTCAGTCTTAAAGCAGTGTAAATGTCCCAGGAAATTGAAAGAAAACTGGAGAAGATTCCCATAATTAATTGGGTTGTGGGGCTAATGAAAAGTTTTAAGTTGCCGGCCTTTGAGGGCCTTTCTTTTTATGACCTTATGGAGATGTATGTTTTGGGCATCGTAAAGGGGGCCTTGTCTACCCGTGCAAGCTCCATTTCCTTTAGTTTGTTTTTGGCCCTATTTCCGTTGTTGATTTTTTTGGTCACTTTAATTCCGTTCATTATTCCCTATGTTTCTGTGGGAAATTCGAATTTTGACACGGAATTCCTTATTTTTTTGGAATCATTTTTGCCACGGGCTACCGGTGATTATTTTAGCGAGATATATCTGCAGATCAGTGCGCAGGAAAGAGGGGATGTCCTGTCTTCTGCAATCGCATTTATAACCTCAATTTTTTTGATGGCCAATGGGGTGAATGCAATTTTTGTGGGTTTTGAAAACTCTTACCATGTAAATCTCAACCGAAGTATATTTAAGCAGTATGTTTATGCCTTAATGGTGGGGTTGATGCTGTCCATTCTTCTTTTGTTGGGGGCGGTCATATTTGTTTATTTTGAGGCCTATGTACTAATAGGTTTATATGATATAACCCACAGGGGGGTGGAATTGGAGGTAGACCAAAGTGAATTTATTTTGGTGCAATGGGGCAAGTTTTTATTTTTAGGTATGTTGGCCTATTTTATTACGGCTATTTTGTACTATTTTGGAACCAAGGAGGGAAGGCAAGCCAGATTTTTTTCTGCTGGAGCGCTAATGACAACCTTGCTCTTTATCCTAACTTCCTATTTGTTTGGGGTATATGTGGAAAAATTTGCCCGATATAACGAATTATACGGGGCATTGGGAGGTTTATTGATATTATTGGTATTTATTTGGTTAAATTCCAATATCTTGCTACTGGGGTTTGAACTGAATGCCTCATTAAATTCACTAAGAAAAAAATATGAAAAACATGATGGAAAGGAATAAATGGGCAATGTTGGGTGTTTTTATGCTTTTTTCTTTGTCAGCATCGGCGCAAAGTATCTTTGGGAAATGGAAGACCATAGATGACAGGACGGGTAATCCCAAAGCCATTATTAGCATCTATGAGGAAGACGGACTTATGTACGGTCATGTTGTTGAGATCTTGGAAGAAGGTAAGGAGAATGCCGTATGTGGTAAATGCGATGGGAAAAAAAAAGATCAACCAATTCTTGGTATGAAAATAATTGAGGATGTGGAGCACGTTGGCAATGGGGAATGGAAGGGCAAAACTTTGTTCGATCCAGAGCAGGCCATGACCTTTAGGTGCAAATTGTGGCTAAATCCCGATAATCCGGACGAATTAAAGGTGAGGGGATATTTGGCCTTCATCTACCGCACCCAGACTTGGATACGGGTGGAAGGATAGAATTTTAGGGAATATGCAGGATTTTATCAATGTTATTTTACCCATTCCTATAGAAAAGCTCTTTACCTATAAGGTTACCGGGGAAGAGGCGAAAGCATTAAAACCTGGAATGAGGGTAGCCGTTCCCTTTGGAAAGTCAAAAATATATACAGCCTTGGTGTTCGAAATCCACAACACCGCTCCCACAGTATACGAAGCAAAGGAGATCGATCAAATTTTGGACGATCAACCTATTGTGACCAATATCCAGCTAAAGTTCTGGCATTGGTTGGCCCAATACTATATGTGTTCTATAGGGGAAGTTTTTCGCTCGGCCGTGCCCAGTGCGCTGCTCTTGGAAAGTGAAACTTTGATACTGAGGAACGATAGGGCGAATATAGAGGAAAACGATTTGCTCGATGATGAATTCATGGTATTGGAGGCTTTACAGCATCAATCAATTCTTAGGGTTCAGGAAATAAGTGATATCCTGGACAAAAAGAATATCATCCCCGTATTAAATAGGTTGCTCAAAAAGAATATCATCTTTCTCAAGGAGGAGATGTACGAACAATATAAACCCAAATTGGTCCGATACGTTCAACTGGGAAAAAACTATAGGTCTGAAGAGAATTTGGAAGCCTTGTTGAATGGCCTTACCAGAGCCCCTAAACAGAGCCAAGTGGTATTGTCATTATTTCAATTACAGGCGGTTACAAAAAAGCCCGTAAAGGTGAGCGAATTGGAAAAGGCCAGTAATAGTTCCAGTTCTATTATTAAGACTTTGATAGATAAGGGTATTTTGGAAGAACAATTTGTTCAGATAGATAGGGTTGTTTACGAGGGTGATGATGAAAACGAAGCCTTAAAATCGTTGAACGACTATCAAAAGGTTGCTCTTAAGGACATAAAAAACTCATTTCAGGAAAATAAGGTAGTGCTTTTGCATGGGGTTACCTCTTCGGGGAAAACAGAGGTCTATGTGAAGCTGATAGAAGAATTTTTGAGCCAAGGAAAGCAAGCGCTTTATTTACTCCCGGAAATTGCCCTTACTACCCAGTTGATTTCTAGATTGCAGGCTTATTTTGGTGAAAAAGTTGCTGTGTACCATTCCAAGTACAATGTGCAGGAAAGGGTAGAGGTCTGGAACAATGTCTTGGAAAATAAGCCGGTAGCACAGATTGTAATTGGGGCCAGGTCTGCTTTGTTCTTGCCATTTAAGGATTTGGGATTGGTTATTGTGGATGAGGAGCACGAAAGTTCTTTTAAACAATATGACCCGGCGCCCAGATATCACGCAAGGGACGCCGCCATTGTTTTAGGTAATTTGCACGGGAGCGATATTCTCTTGGGGTCCGCCACGCCAAGTGTGGAAAGCTTTTACAATGTAAAGGTTGGCAAGTACGGCTATGCCCATATAGAAAGACGATACGGGAATGTTCTTATGCCGGACATGGAATTGGTAGATATAAAGGAGCAATCCCGAAAAAAGAGGATGAAGGGACATTTTTCGGAGCGGTTACTGGAAGAGATTGCGGAAACCTTGGATAACGGGGAGCAGGTTATCCTCTTTCAAAATAGACGGGGGTTTGCACCCATTATGGAATGTACAACCTGTGGGCATGCCCCGCAATGCCCTAATTGCGATGTAAGTTTAACCTATCATCAGCACAGAAAACAATTGCGATGTCACTATTGCAGTTATCATATAGCCCTTCAGGAAACTTGCCAGGCCTGTGGGAACACCACCTTGGACACCAAAGGTTTTGGGACCGAGCAGGTGGAGCAGGAGCTCAATACATTGTTTCCAAAGGCCAATGTTGGGAGAATGGATTTGGATACCACTAGGGGCAAGCATGGTTACGAAAAGATCATCAACTCCTTTGAGCAACAGGAAATAGATATTCTAGTGGGTACCCAAATGTTGACCAAGGGACTCGATTTTAGGAATGTGAACCTGGTTGGAATCATGAATGCAGATTCTTTGTTGAACTTTCCGGATTTTAGGGCCCATGAAAGAAGCTTTCAATTGCTTACCCAAGTAGCCGGAAGGGCAGGGAGGACCAAGAAGAGGGGCAAGGTAATTATTCAGAGTTATAATCCCAACCATAGGATATTGCAGCAGGTAACCACCAATGATTATCTTGGAATGTTCCAAGAACAGATTTATGAAAGGGAACAGTATAAGTATCCTCCAATAAACAGAATTATCAAAATTACGTTTAAGCACAAGGATTACAATAAACTAAACGATGCATCGGAATGGTTTGCCAAATCCTTGAGAAATAGTTTTGGTGGAAACGTATTGGGGCCAGAATATCCGCCTGTGGCAAGAATCCGAAATCAATACATTAAGAATGTTATTATCAAGATTGGGGAAAACTACTCTTTGGTAAAAACAAAAAATAGCATTAAAAGAATTGAAAAATCCTTTAATGCTATTTCCTATTACAGAGGTGTTCGGGTAATCTACAATGTAGATCACATATAATTAAAAATTATTGAGCGCCTCTGCCAATTCAGTTTTCTTATTTCTACTTAGAGGTATTTGTTTTCCACTAACTTCTACATTTTTGCTGTTAAACTTCTCTACTTTCTCCAAGTTGACAATATAGGATTTGTGTATCCTTAAAAACTTATCTTCCGGCAACTGTTTTTCAAAAGATTTCATTGTTGACAAAATTACGATATTGGCCTCATCTGTAACTAGTTTTATGTAGTCGCCCAGAGCTTCTATCCATTTTATCTCGTTTAAAATAACCTTTCTTTTCTTCAAGTTACTCTTAACAAAGATATGTTCTTCGTCTTCCGTTACCTTATTAATTTGTTCGTATTTAGCTACGGCCCGCTTAACGGAGGCGTCAAAACGTGAAAGGGTAATGGGTTTGTGAAGGTAATCTGTTACATCGTAATCAAATGCCTTGAGGGCATAATCCGGTTTACCGGTGATCAAAATTACCTGAGGACTGTTATCTAGGGACTCCAATAGGTCGAATCCTGTGATAATTGGCATCTCTACATCTAGGAAAATTAAATCTATTTCGTTGTTTTTGATGCCGTTCTTGGCTTCAATGGCATTACTGTACTCAGCTACCAAAGCCAGATTCGGATGGTTATTCACCAGTTTGGCAACTGCCATCCGCTGCATGGACGAGTCGTCCACGATAATGCTTCTTAATTTCATAAATGGTTGATTTGTGGGGTTAAATCATCGACAAAGTACTTAAAAATCACGCTGATGTACAACTAAAGTTGTAAACATTGCAGTAATTGTTGTGTAAATGGCAATGACCATAGTTTAATTGTTTTTGGTTAAGTTCAATCTTATGTTTTCTCTAGGTATAACGAAGATTTTTTCATTTTCTTGTGATATGAATAAAAAATAATTACTTTTGCACACTTAAAAAATTTTAAACATATGAACAATTACGAAACTGTTTTCATTCTAAATCCCGTTCTATCTGATGTACAGATAGAGGAAACAGTTAAGAAATTTGAGGATTTCTTAATTAACAAAGGTGCCAAAATGGTAGCCAAAGAAAACTGGGGGCTAAAGAAATTAGCCTATCCTATCCAACACAAGAAAAGTGGTTTTTACCATTTGTTCGAGTTTACAGCTGAAGGCGACGTTGTTGCCCCTTACGAATTGGAATTCAGAAGGGACGAGCGAGTTATGCGTTTTCTAACTGTGAAATTAGACAAGCATGCCGTATCATGGGCAGAAAGAAGAAGAACAAAGTTAAAAGCTAAAGCGTAAGGATTATGGCATCAATAGAACAACAAGCAAAAGGTAAAAAGGACGGAGAGATCAGATATCTTACTCCTCTTAATATAGAGACCAATACCCAAAAGAAATATTGTCGTTTCAAAAAATCAGGTATTAAGTATGTAGATTACAAAGATCCTGATTTCTTGATAAAATTGGTAAATGAGCAAGGTAAATTGCTTCCAAGAAGACTTACTGGAACTTCCTTGAAATATCAGCGTAAAGTGGCCGTTGCTGTAAAAAGAGCGCGTCATTTAGCTTTAATGCCATATGTTGGCGATTTATTAAAATAAAAAGAAACGGACGATGGAACTTATATTAAAGGAAGACGTACAAAACTTAGGTTTTAAAGATGATTTGGTGAACGTAAAGAATGGTTTCGGTAGAAATTACTTGATCCCTAGAGGATTGGCCTCTTTAGCTACGCCATCAGCCAAAAAAGTATTGGCTGAAAATTTAAGACAAAGAGCTCATAAAGAGAAGAAAATTGTTGACGCTGCCAATAAAACAGCTGAAGCTATTAAGCAATTGGAAATCAAGATAGCTGCTAAAGCGGGTGCCGGAGACAAATTGTTTGGATCTATTACCAATATAGATTTGGCGGATGCTTTGGAAAAAGCTGGGCACTCTTTGGATAGAAGATATATATCCATTCAGGGTGGAGCCGTTAAAAGGACAGGTCCTTACAATGCTCAAATAAGATTGCACAGAGATGTGGTGGTCGATTTCCCATTTGAAGTAATTGCAGAGGCAAAAGGATAATACTATCCGGATAAGTTATATGAAAGGCCGCATTTATGTGGCCTTTTTTATGTTAATTACCTTAAAATTCACAACAAAAAATTGTTCCATATGTCCGTCCTGGTTTCATGGGCAGGGCATTTTCGAAATTTAATGGCGAAATGAAATACTTAAGACTAACAAGGCAACAACTAGAGGAACTGCACCAAGAGTTTATCAATTTTTTGGCTACGCAGTCCATTACAGGGGACGAATGGGAAAGGTTGAAGAAAGAAAAACCGGAGGTAGCGGAGGAGGAACTGGATGTTTTTAGCGATTTAATTTGGGAGGGTGTATTGTCCAAAGTGCAGTTTCTGGAAAATATATCCGCACAGCAAATGCATTTTTTTCATCTGCAGGAAAAGGAGATGAAGCTGATTTCTGTAAAAGTCATGAATCCGGATATTGATCTTAGTACCAAAGAGGGTTTTTCTTGGTTCAGAAAAAACTATCAATCAGATTTTGTAGAATATCTAACCGCCTCCAAAGCGTATTCGGCAGATAAAAACCTGGATAAGTTTAGTTTAATAAAACAGGGAGCTGTAATTACCAAAGGGGAGCTTTACAAATGGTTCGATGATCTAATAGGTTAATTTTAGTTGATCCGGTATAGGCAAAATTCTACAATCCATTATATTTACAACAGAATTATAAACAATGGCACAAAAACCATCCATTCCTAAAGGAACCAGGGACTTTTCCCCTTCAGAGGTCAATAAGCGCAACTATATTTTTGATGTGGTAAAGAAACATTTTCAGACCTACGGTTTTCAACCTATTGAAACCCCGTCCTTTGAAAATTCGGAAACCTTAATGGGAAAATATGGTGATGAAGGAGATCGACTTATCTTTAAAATCTTAAATTCTGGGGATTTTTTAAATAAGGTGAATGATGAGTTGTATTCCACTAAAGATTCTAGTGCCTTGACTTCGAAGATTTCAGAAAAAGCCTTGCGTTATGATCTTACCGTGCCTTTCGCGCGTTATGTGGTAATGCATCAAAATGAAATCGATTTCCCTTTTAAAAGGTATCAGATCCAACCGGTATGGCGTGCAGATAGACCCCAAAAAGGTCGTTTTCGTGAATTTTTTCAGTGCGATGCCGATGTGGTAGGGTCAGATTCACTATTACAGGAAGTGGAATTGGTGCAATTGTACGATGCTGTTTTTACAGATTTGAAGTTGGACGGGGTGACCATTAAGCTCAATAATAGAAAGATATTGGCCGGGATCGCCGAGGTAATTGGGGAACGGGATAAATTGATCGACTTCACCGTGGCCCTGGATAAGCTGGATAAAATAGGGATTGAAGGAGTTTCCAAGGAAATGCGTGAGAAGAATATCTCTGAGGTTGCAATCAATAAAGCAGCCCCCTTGTTCGCACTAAAAGGCACTAATCTAGAACAGCTTTCGGTTTTGGACAACTTGCTGAAGGATTCCGAGGAAGGAAGCAAAGGAGTAGGGGAGTTAAGATTTATAATTGAAACCTTGGAAGAACTAGGGTTGCAATCCGCAAATCTAAAGATAGATGTTACTTTGGCCAGGGGACTTAATTACTATACCGGGGCCATATTTGAGGTGGCTGCTCCGGAAGGGGTAAGCATGGGGTCTATCGGTGGAGGCGGTCGTTACGATGACCTAACCGGCATATTTGGACTTAAGGACGTAAGCGGAGTAGGAATCTCTTTTGGTCTGGACCGTATTTATTTAGTGCTGGAAGAGTTGGGTCTGTTCCCTGAAGCTATTGACCAATCCTTACAAGTACTCTGTGTTAATTTCGGGATTAAGGAGGCACTAACTTCTTTGAAACTTGTTAATCAATTAAGGCGGGCAGGTATAAAATGTGATCTTTATCCGTCCAGTGCCAAGATGCAGAAACAAATGAAATATGCCAATAATAGGAATGTTCCTTATGTGGTGTTGATAGGGGAGCAGGAATTGGCCGGCAATTCATTTGTGGTAAAGGATATGGTAAAAGGGGGGCAAAAAACGTATAGCTTGGATACCCCTGAACTCTTTTACAAAGGTCTATAGTCTTTTTTTAATGGCATTCAACACGGTGTTGTAATAATCCATATCGTAAGGCACATATTTCTTGGAAAGTATTTCGCTTTCCAGCTCCTTTTTGAAGGCGGCTACTGAAACCAAGTTTAGATCGGCCACTTCGCTTTTCTGCATTTCAAGCTTTGACAAAGGGACTTTCAATTCACATAAAAATGTATGGTGAAATTCACAGTCCAATAAATCTTTATGATGTTGGTGAGAGTATTTGAATACTCCTATTTTGTTCAAGTCCTCATTTGTGATTTCGAGTCCTATCTCTTCTTCTACCTCCCGAATGGCCGACTCCGTTACATCCTCGCCGGCACCTATATGTCCGGCAACGGATACATCCCAAAGTCCTGGATGGGTATCTTTGTTTATGGCGCGTTGCTGAATAAGTATTTCTCCGTTTTTGGTATATAGCCAAACATGGATACTAGGGTGGAAAACCCCTTTTCTATGTGCCTCCGACTTCATTATGGATTTACCTGTATAATTACCATCGGCATCCAGCATGTCTATCAATTCGTCCATATATCAAAGTTTAACTTAATTATTATCTATATAAAAAAATCCTCCCCAAGAGGGAGGATTTGATGGGTGTTATTCAAAATAACTAAAAGTTTCGCCTTCTTTTATGTTCAATAGTGTTTCGTAGATCAAACGAATTACATTTTCCACGTCATCTTTATGCACTGTTTCTACAGTAGTGTGCATATACCTTAGGGGCAATGATATCAGAGCCGAGGCTACACCACCATTACTATAGGCAAAGGCATCGGTATCCGTACCGGTATATCTTGAAGCGGCCATTCGCTGAAATGGGATTTTGGAGGCTTCAGCAGTTTCAATGATTCGTTCCCTAAGTTTGTTCTGTACCGCTGGGGCATAGGAGATTACCGGGCCTGCGCCAATTTCAGTATGACCTTGTTTCTTTTTCTCGATCATAGGAGTGGTGGTGTCGTGACATACATCGGTGATAATGGCAACATTGGGCTTTATTCGTTGGGTGATCATTTCCGCTCCTTTAAGTCCAATTTCTTCCTGAACGGAATTGGTGATATAAAGTCCGAACGGAAGTGCCTTTTTATTCTCCTTGAGCAGCCTGGCCACCTCGGCGATCATAAAACCGCCCACTCTGTTGTCAATAGCGCGACAAACAAATTTGTCTTTGTTCAGAATTTGGAAGGTATCCGGATAGGTAATGACACATCCTACGTGTACCCCAATTTTCTCCACTTCGGCCTTGTCCTTGGCGCCTATGTCTATAAAAATGTTGTCCAGTTTAGGGGATTCTTCCTTAGAGCTGTCCCTAGTGTGTATGGCCGGCCATCCAAAGACTCCTTTTACGATTCCATTTTTAGTGTGGATGTCTACCCATTTTGAAGGTGCAATCTGGTGATCGCTTCCTCCGTTGCGGATCACATAGATCAAACCGTTATCGGTAATGTAATTTACATACCAGGATATTTCATCGGAATGCCCTTCAATGACCACTTTGTATTTTGCGTCAGGATTTATAACCCCTACTGCGGTACCATAGGTGTCGGTGATAAAAGTATCCACATAGGGTTTTATGTAATCCATCCATAATTTCTGGCCTTCCCACTCATATCCGGTGGGGGAAGGGTTATTTAAATACTTTTCTAAAAAATCCATGGATTTTTTGTTAAGAATCTTTTTAGCGCTCATTTACGTATATTTTGAATGCAAACTTAACAATATTCACTTTTAATTAATAATATCATTCTTTCTTTATCGTTAATTTTGGCAAGGCTTTTGTATTTTATGGTGGCAATGGGAAAAAGATTATTAGTAATACTTTTTGGTGTAGTTGGATTTATGGGCTTTGGGCAGGTTGCAGAAGAAACTTTGGATTCCTTGGCTCAGCAATATATAATAATGGAGGGAGACTCTGTCCTTCAGAGTTCCATTGCTCTAAATGAGGTTTATGTATTTGGTAGACTTAAATTCTCCTCCTATAATGATAAGTTAAGGTATTATATTCTAAGGAGAAAAACCATGAAGGTGTATCCCTATGCCAAATTGGCTGCCGAGAGGTTGGTAGAACTTAATGATAGTTTGGAACACATAAAAAAGAATTCCCATAAAAGGAGGTTTACGCGCAAGGTTCAAAAATTCATTGAAGACGAATTCTCCGAGGAACTAAAGAAACTGACGCGTACGGAAGGTCAGATTTTGGTGAAGTTGATCTATAGGCAAACCGGGATCACGGCTTTCGATTTGGTGAAAGAGTTACGGAGTGGCTGGCGTGCCTTTTGGTACAATACTACTGCCAAAATGTTCAGCATAAGTATTAAGGAAGAATTCCATCCGGATCTGGTTCACGAGGATTACCTTATAGAGGATATTCTGCAACGGGCCTTCGCTGATTTCAGTTTGGAAAGACAGCCTTCTGTTTTGGAATATGATTACGCCACCCTTACCAATATTTGGAAAGATCAGAACAGGTCCAAGGAATAAGATTGGCTATCCCTTATTTTAAAAGTAAATACAAGTTTGTAGGACTATTGTTTGGGCGTTCCCTCCTTTTGTCGGGCCGTGTGCTGTGCTGTATCCCTTGCTTTGCTACGGGGATGCCGCTGCGCCCCTGCCTACCTGCGGGCAGGCCTATCGCGGGGTGGCGTCAATTTTAACGTTCCGATATTTTGCCGTTATGGGAAAAAGCATTAAATTGATTTCCCTTTTTCGGGGAAATTTCCGTGCGCAAGATGCTTGTTGACAGGGTGTTGTGCGGGGGCCTTTAAAAAAGGCAAAAAAAGTTTGTAAAAATCCTTGTGGATTTAAAAAAGGGTGGTAGATTTGCACCCCGCTAACGAAGCAATTCGGGAATTGGCGGAAAGGGTGTTCGGAGCACTGCGTTCATATAGGTTCTGTATCCGATATCGTCCGGCAAAAGGAAAAAATAATTTTTTTTCAAAAAAGCTTGGCGGATAAAAAAAAGGCTGTACATTTGCAGCCGCTTTGGGAAACAGGGCGAACGAGAATAGAGAAACAAGTTCATTGATATATTGTAAAGACAGCGTGCCGCCTTCTTGGAAACGGGGAGGCGGCACAGAAAAAGAAATCGAAATAACGGGCCGGGAAAAATGCCTTTATGGGTTGATCGAAGTTATATAAGAATCAACGATGAAGAGTTTGATCCTGGCTCAGGATGAACGCTAGCGGCAGGCCTAACACATGCAAGTCGAGGGGCAGCGGGGATAAGCTTGCTTATCCGCCGGCGACCGGCGCACGGGTGCGCAACGCGTATAGAATCTGCCCTGTACTGGGGAATAGCCCAGAGAAATTTGGATTAATGCCCCATGGTATGTATTAGCGGCATCGCTTGTACATTAAAGGCTACGGTACAGGATGACTATGCGTCCCATTAGTTAGTTGGTAAGGTAACGGCTTACCAAGGCAGCGATGGGTAGGGGCCCTGAGAGGGGGATCCCCCACACTGGTACTGAGACACGGACCAGACTCCTACGGGAGGCAGCAGTGAGGAATATTGGACAATGGGCGGGAGCCTGATCCAGCCATGCCGCGTGCAGGAAGACGGTCCTATGGATTGTAAACTGCTTTTGTACGGGAAGAACAAGGGGCACGTGTGCCCCTCTGACGGTACCGTAAGAATAAGGATCGGCTAACTCCGTGCCAGCAGCCGCGGTAATACGGAGGATCCGAGCGTTATCCGGAATCATTGGGTTTAAAGGGTCCGTAGGCGGGCCATTAAGTCAGGGGTGAAAGTCTGCGGCTCAACCGTAGAATTGCCCTTGATACTGGTGGTCTTGAGTTATGGTGAAGTAACTAGAATATGTAGTGTAGCGGTGAAATGCATAGATATTACATAGAATACCGATTGCGAAGGCAGGTTACTAACCATATACTGACGCTGATGGACGAAAGCGTGGGGAGCGAACAGGATTAGATACCCTGGTAGTCCACGCCGTAAACGATGGATACTAGCTGTCCGGATGCAAATCTGGGCGGCCAAGCGAAAGTGATAAGTATCCCACCTGGGGAGTACGTCCGCAAGGATGAAACTCAAAGGAATTGACGGGGGCCCGCACAAGCGGTGGAGCATGTGGTTTAATTCGATGATACGCGAGGAACCTTACCAGGGCTTAAATGTGGTCTGACAGCTTTAGAGATAGAGCCTCCTTCGGGCAGATCACAAGGTGCTGCATGGTTGTCGTCAGCTCGTGCCGTGAGGTGTCAGGTTAAGTCCTATAACGAGCGCAACCCCTGCCGTTAGTTGCCAGCATGTAAAGATGGGGACTCTAACGGGACTGCCGGTGCAAACCGCGAGGAAGGTGGGGATGACGTCAAATCATCACGGCCCTTACGTCCTGGGCCACACACGTGCTACAATGGCCGGTACAGAGAGCAGCCACTGGGCAACCAGGAGCGAATCTATAAAACCGGTCACAGTTCGGATCGGGGTCTGCAACTCGACCCCGTGAAGCTGGAATCGCTAGTAATCGGATATCAGCCATGATCCGGTGAATACGTTCCCGGGCCTTGTACACACCGCCCGTCAAGCCATGGAAGCCGGGAGTGCCTGAAGTCCGTCACCGCAAGGAGCGGCCTAGGGCAAGATCGGTAACTAGGGCTAAGTCGTAACAAGGTAGCCGTACCGGAAGGTGCGGCTGGAACACCTCCTTTCTAGAGAATTTGCCCATGTCGGCTTTTTCAAGGGCCCGTTTTTTCGATTTCTGTTTTTACAACATAAAAAACTATAGTGAGTCTCATAGCTCAGCTGGTTACCCGCCCGCGCCGAAAGGCACGTTCGGACGGGGAGCGCGGCGCCCTTATAAGGAATTATCGGGGCGGTTGTCCACAGAAAGGCTATTAGGGATTTGAACAGTCTCATAGCTCAGCTGGTTAGAGCGCTACACTGATAATGTAGAGGTCGGCAGTTCGAGTCTGCCTGAGACTACGATGCAGCGATGCTGCAAGTTCAAGGTTTTAAGTTTAAAAGTTTAAAGTTTTGAAACGTTCATTAAGATTGAAGTATTGGAAATTCTAGGGGTTGGGTAACCGTTGTAAGTATTTGTTGACTGGTAACTGTTGACTGATCACTTAAGAAAACGGGGGATTAGCTCAGCTGGCTAGAGCGCCTGCCTTGCACGCAGGAGGTCATCGGTTCGACTCCGATATTCTCCACAAAACAGTAAACAGAAATCGGTTTACAGTAAGCAGTTTTGTACTGCTGTCTGGATACCGTTACTGCGGACTGATAAACGTTCATTGACATATTGGGACAGGGTGCGCAAAAGATTCAGGTCTTTGCGTACGCTGAAAAAGAAACACGAAAGTAAAGTAAAGTACAAGAATACGAGAGAGGGCCCTTAGGACGCTGCCGCGGAATATGGGCCCGCGAATAACATAAAGGTCTGGCGACAAGCTGGATAAGGGCGTATGGGGAATGCCTAGGCTCTCAGAGGCGAAGAAGGACGCGATAAGCTGCGAAAAGCTGCGGGGATCGGCACATACGATATGATCCGCAGGTATCCGAATGGGGCAACCCACCATATTGAAGGTATGGTATCCCGTAAGGGAGGCAAACCCGGTGAACTGAAACATCTAAGTAGCCGGAGGAGGAGAAAACAAAAGTGATTCCGTGAGTAGTGGCGAGCGAAAGCGGATTAGTCCAAACCATAACTGTTTCGGCATTTGTGGGGTTGTAGGACCACGATATTGGATGCGCGATGAACTGGAACCCTTTGGAAAGAGGGGCCGTAGACGGTGATAGCCCGGTACAGGCAAAGGACGTTATCCATAGTGGTATCCTGAGTAGCGCGGGGCACGTGAAACCCTGTGTGAATCCGGCGGGACCATCCGCCAAGACTAAATACTCCTGAGAGACCGATAGTGAACCAGTACCGTGAGGGAAAGGTGAAAAGAACCCTGAACAAGGGAGTGAAAAAGATCCTGAAACCATACGCCTACAAGCGGTCGGAGTCCCGCCTCGGCGGGATGACGGCGTGCCTTTTGCATAATGAGCCTACGAGTTACTTTTACTGGCAAGGTTAAGCACTTCAGGTGCGGATCCGTAGCGAAAGCGAGTCTGAACAGGGCGCCATAGTCAGTAGTAGTAGACGCGAAACCGTGTGATCTACCCATGGGCAGGTTGAAGCTGTGGTAACACACAGTGGAGGACCGAACCCGTTGACGTTGAAAAGTCTTGGGATGACCTGTGGGTAGGGGTGAAAGGCCAATCAAACTCGGAAATAGCTCGTACTCCCCGAAATGCATTTAGGTGCAGCGTGTACATAGTTTTATAGAGGTAGAGCTACTGATTGGATGCGGGGGCTTCACCGCCTACCAATTCCTGACAAACTCCGAATGCTATGAAATGATTGTGCGCAGTGAGGGCATGGGTGCTAAGGTCCATGTCCGAGAGGGAAAGAACCCAGATCACCAGCTAAGGTCCCAAAGTATATGCTAAGTTGATATAACGCGGTGGAACTGCACTGACAGCCAGGATGTTGGCTTGGAAGCAGCCATTCATTTAAAGAGTGCGTAACAGCTCACTGGTCGAGCGGTTCCGCATGGATAATAATCGGGCATAAGCATATCACCGAAGCTGTGACTTCTGTACTCGGTACAGAGGGGTAGGGGAGCATTGTAGTGCCGCTGAAGGCGATCTGTAAGGGTTGCTGGAGGAGCTACAAACGAAAATGTAGGCATAAGTAACGATAATGCGGGCGAGAAACCCGCACGCCGAAAGACCAAGGTTTCCCCAGCTATGCTAATCAGCTGGGGGTCAGTCGGGACCTAACACGAACCCGAAAGGGGCAGTGGATGGACAACAGATTAATATTTCTGTACCTGCTCACATTAAAAGTGACGGGGATGTGGCGTTGGTGCGTACTGACGGAATAGTACGTTGAAGGGAGCGGTGACGCCCCGATAGTACACTGAGGCTCCGGCCAAGGTGATAATCCAGCTTAACATCCTCCGAGAAAACCAAGTGAAGCAGCCCGTACCGCAAACCGACACAGGTGGTTGGGATGAGTATTCTAAGGCGCTCGAGAGATTCATGGCTAAGGAACTAGGCAAAATAGACCCGTAACTTCGGGAGAAGGGTCGCCACGCTTCTAGCGTGGCCGCAGTGAAGAGGTCCAGGCGACTGTTTATCAAAAACACAGGGCTCTGCAAAATCGAGAGATGAAGTATAGGGCCTGACACCTGCCCGGTGCTGGAAGGTTAAGAGGAGATGTCATTCGCAAGGAGAAGCATTGAATTGAAGCCCCAGTAAACGGCGGCCGTAACTATAACGGTCCTAAGGTAGCGAAATTCCTTGTCGGGTAAGTTCCGACCTGCACGAATGGTGCAACGATCTGGACACTGTCTCGGCCATGAGCTCGGTGAAATTGTAGTATCGGTGAAGATGCCGGTTACCCGCAGTGGGACGAAAAGACCCCGTGCACCTTTACTATAGCTTCGTATTGACCTTGGGCAACCAATGTGTAGGATAGCTGGGAGACTTTGAAGCTGCATCGCCAGGTGTGGTGGAGTCATTGTTGAAATACCAGCCTTTGTTTGTCCGGGGCCTAACTCCCTAATGGGAGGACAGTGCGTGGTGGGTAGTTTGACTGGGGTGGTCGCCTCCAAAAGAGTAACGGAGGCTTCTAAAGGTGCCCTCAATACGGTTGGCAATCGTGTGCAGAGTGCAATGGCACAAGGGCGCTTGACTGAGAGACATACAGGTCGACCAGGTACGAAAGTAGAGCATAGTGATCCGGTGGTTCCGCATGGAAGGGCCATCGCTCAAAGGATAAAAGGTACGCCGGGGATAACAGGCTGATCTCCCCCAAGAGCTCATATCGACGGGGGGGTTTGGCACCTCGATGTCGGCTCGTCACATCCTGGGGCTGGAGAAGGTCCCAAGGGTTGGGCTGTTCGCCCATTAAAGTGGCACGCGAGCTGGGTTCAGAACGTCGTGAGACAGTTCGGTCTCTATCTACTGCGGGCGTTAGAAATTTGAGTGGACCTGACCCTAGTACGAGAGGACCGGGTTGGACCGACCGCTGGTGCACCAGTTGTCCCGCCAGGGGCATTGCTGGGTAGCTATGTCGGGATGGGATAAGCGCTGAAAGCATATAAGCGCGAAACCCGCCACAAGATGAGATTTCTTTAAAGGGCCGTGGGAGATGACCACGTCGATAGGCCATAGGTGGAAGGGCAGCAATGTCCGTAGCCGAGTGGTACTAATTGCCCGTTGGCTTGCGCAAACGCCGTCCCGCGGGAAACCGCGGGGCGCAACAAACCTTTTTTTAACAACACGTCTCTTGTAGATTACCTTACATAAGTGCGACCGAAAAGGCCGCCCTGTCCCATTATTATGTCATGCTTCGGCTACGCTCAGCACCCGCTGTAGGGTACCGGACATTAAAGTATAGAAGTTTTTAGGTGGCCCGCCCTGCAATGCAGTTCGGGCAGACCATGGCCCAAGGGTTATGGAAAAACACTGACAGTTTTAGGTGGCCATGGCGACGGGGCCCACCCCTTACCATTCCGAACAGGGAAGTTAAGCCCGTCTGCGCCGATGGTACTGCTACACCAAGTGGGAGAGTAGGCCGCCGCCTTTTTTTGAAGTCCCTTCATCTTACGATGGGGGGATTTTTTTTTGCAATATATCCAAATAGGCACGCCGATGGCGTGATTGGTTCCTGCAGCCGTTCCTGCTTCGCCAAGCTTGCAGTATCGGGCAGTCACTAATAGGCCGCCGCCTTTTTTTGAAAGCACTTACCGTTTTACGGTAGGTGCTTTTTTTTGCCCTAAACCCAGCATGGGCACGCCCCTGCAAGGGAAGAGAGCTCAAAGTCGGGAGACTTTGCGCAGCAGCGTACAAGACCACGAGTCTTTGCGCAGTAGGCCCTTCGCAACAGGCCAATTGTTATATTGGTACATTGAACAATTGCTACATTTCCGTATTAATGGAATTTCCACATTTTCAAATCATCAAATTGTCTCATCTTCAAATTATCCAAATGATACATTGCTACATTGAACAATTATTACATTGCAGCTACATCTTCAAATTAAACAATTGATACATTGACCAATTTCTATATTGAACAATTGGTACATTAAGAACTTACAACAATAAATTACCAACTTCCAACCAATTGTCGGCACGTTCATATCCCGTGGTGTGTATATTGTGAGGTGAGGTGAACAATATTTTCCTTCCCTGGAAATGCTCCAGGTTGTAGCTGCGATCATCGATCAAAATATCGCCATAGAGAATATGCTTACTGCCACAGAGAATTCTATTTCTCCAATGTATAAAAGGAAAATGCTCGTCCAACCAATCGCTTTTCTCCCGCAATGAATTTGGATATTCCATAGCCGCCGAGGCTACATAAAGATCGTATTTCCGGGATAGTTCCTTCAATACTTTTTGACTATCCTTAATAGGTTCAAGAGTGCGAAAGAAGCCCTCTGTCCTAGCATGGTTCCTTACACTAGGTTGCCGCTCCTCGGGAACAGATTGCCAAACCTCGCGACCCATGCAGTCCATTTCCGTAAGGTTTTCGTTAAATTCAGCATTGTACAGTGTTATATGTGCATTATATGCATCGGCAAACACCTCGTCCATATCTACAAATAAGGTCATTGAATTAAATTTTAAATACGAAAATAACTATTTTTCCAATCAAGACCAGCTCAATCGCCTCCTAACATAATTTGATAACTTAAAGATGAAGTTGAATTTTTTTTCTAGGGAAAAGTATGTTTATTTTTATTCAATGCAAAATATTGGGATCTAACTTCATTGGGCCGACTTCGACCTAAAGATAACCTGGACTAAAATTTAATCTTGTTTGTTGGCCTTGTTGAACAAGGCATCCATAATCAACTTAATACTGTAAAAGCCCATGGCAATGGCCGCAATGGCCAATATAAGGCCAATTATCAAGACCGGCCAGTATAGTGGGTGGCTTTCATTTTTAAAGGCCTGATATATTACAATAGGCGCCGTAAACATTAGGGCAATGGTATATGCAATATATTTTAGGCCTTTTAACAATAGGGCTTTATTAGTTCTCATAGGTGTAATCTTGGGGATGGTATTAATATTATAGATTATTTTTTTATCAAAAGGGTATCTGAAAATGCCTGACATACGGCGAAATAACCCAGAGCAAAACTGTCATGATCAATACTATCATTATTAGTGGAACCAGTAACATTAACAATATTTCCCCTAACCGTAGTGGCAGGAGTGCTAAAGGGTCCGGTATCCTCTCCACTTTGTTGGATCAATTGGTTCATATAATTAAAAAGATCCTGATCTATACCTAAAATACTAATGGTTACCAATCTGTCATCTTCCAATTTACTATCGTAAAAAAATGAAAACTGGAATCGCTTTCCCTGATAAAATTCATCTTCGCTCACCAGATACTCCCCAAAATCAAAATCGAACAAATAATAATCATCCCGTTCCCCGTTATCCGTGAAGGTAAGAATTACTTCCGTTTCATCATCTCCAAACAAAGTCGTAGTTCCCTGTTCCAAGGAGTCCAAGGGAACGGTAGGCACAAATTTGGTTTTGGCCAAATAGGTTTGGCCACTATATTCAATATTGAGTTCCAACTCTCCTTGGGTCAATTCCTGCAAATCCCATTCATTTTCATAAATACCGGTATCCGGAATGGATTCTTCCAAATTTAAAATAGCCCCTGATTCCGTATTTGTGATGGTAATTTCCTGTAGTTGGGCCGGCGGTACCTCTTCAAAGAATGAACTTGTTAGACTGGCCCGTATTTGAACCAATACCGATGGGCTGTCCATATCCTCCAACCTGATCAAGGCATCGATAACCAATCTAGGTTCTTCTGTAGGAAGGTCTACTTCAATTACATCCTGACACCCAAAGGTTATAAAGCACGAGATTAAAATTATAATTTTCTTCATTTCTTTAGAATTTGATGTTATAGGTCGCGGCTGGTACCAAGCCAAAAATAGAGGTTCGGACCGCTTCATTTACTCCTGTATCCCCATTTCGGCTGAAACCGATGGAGGCAGCATTTCTTCTGTTGTATAGGTTATATATGCTAAATACCCATTCTGCCTTTAGTTTTCTGCCCTTATTTTTTCGGGGGGTAAGTGTGGCCGAAAAATCAATTCTGTGATAGGCTGGCAGGCGCTGTTTGTTTCTAAGGCCATAATAAGGTACTGCTAAATTTTGAAATTCGAATTGACCAATGGGATAATTGGTAGGTTGCCCTGTCTGGAACACAAAATTGCTGTTAAAGCTCCACTTTTCATTTAATTCATAATTTACATAGAGAGAAACGTCGTGCGTCTTATCATAGGGTGTATTGTACCAACTACCAGAATTAATACCTGTTTCCGAAGCATTTCTTCCTGGGGTCCTCTGTTCCGATTTGGACAGGGTATAGGCCAGCCAACCTTCAAATCTATCCCGGTTTTTTCTCAAGAGCAGTTCAAATCCGTAAGCCCTGGCTTCTCCATTTAGAATTACCTGCTCTATGGCATCATTGGCAATTAAATTGGCCCCGTCTATATAATCTATTCTATTTTGGATATCCTTATAAAAAACTTCGGTTTCCAAGGAATAATCTCCATCCTTTAAATTTTTAAAATATCCCAATGCATACTGATCCAATAGTTGTGGTTTTACAAAGGGACCACTTGGGGTCCAAACGTCTAGCGGAGTAGGGGAGCTTGTATTTGAAAGTAGGTGGAGATATTGTGACAACCTGGTGTAGCTTGCCTTTATGGAATTATTAGGGTCAAGTGAATAGGCCAAGGCAATACGAGGCTCTAAATTTGTATAGGTTGCGAGTTGTTCGCTGCGTTTAGGGTTTATAACGTCTATTGGGTCCGCCTCCTTGTATATCTGTAGATCGGGATCAAAACTTACCGGATGGTCATTTTCGTATACATTTAATTCATCTTGTCCCAAACGTATGAAATTACTTAGGCGTAACCCATATTGTAAACTTAATTTTTCCGTTATGTTTTGTTCAATATCCACATAAACCGCGAATTCATTGGCGTATTTTTGGATCAACTGATTTTCAATTATTCCCGATTCCGAATCACTGGGTTCTATCTTGCCAGGGTTAAAGCGATAATATATGTTGTTGATGCCATAGTTAACCTGAAAATTATTGCTCAAATAATGCTTAAAATCGTATTTCAGATTAAAGTTTTGAATTCCGGAATTCCATTTAAAGCCTACGAAATCCAATTTTAAACCATAATAGTAGTCAGAATATATCAAAGATAAATTGGAGAATAATTTATCCGAAAACAAATGGTTCCATCGGAAATTAAGAACCGCATTGCCGTAAGTGTTTACAAAGCTTTCACTTATGGAAAAAACATCCCTTCCAAAATAACCAGAGATAAAAATGTTATTGCTTTCATTTAATTTAAAGTTTAACTTGGTATTTAGATCATAGAAATAGGCTGTATTGTCTATGTCGAAAAGCGGTAGGAACAAATGTGCATAGGACGCCCTGCCACCAATTAGGAAAGCAGCTTTGTCCTTTATGATGGGGCCCTCTGCCAAAAGCCTGCTGGCAACGGCACCAATACCACCATTAACCTTAAATTCTTTGCTATTTCCTTCTTTTTGAAAAATTTCCAGAACAGAGGAGACCCTGCCTCCGTAACGGGAGGGTATACCACCCTTGAATAATTTTACGTCCTTTATGGCATCTGGGTTAAAAACAGAGAAAAACCCAAAAAGATGGGAGGAATTAAAAATGGTAGCTTCATCCAGGAGAATAAGGTTTTGGTCTACAGCACCTCCCCGTACATTGAATCCTGATGCCCCTTCGCCAGCGTTGCTAACTCCAGGTAAAAGGAGTATGGATTTAATAATATCTGCCTCCCCTAGAATTACCGGTATTTTTTTTATGGTTTCCACAGATAGGGAGTTAACGCTCATCTGAGGTTTTCGGATATTTAATCTTTCAATGTCTTCCGTAACCACTACCTCCTCCAATTGTTCTGCATCTTCAAGCAATTGAAAGTTTATTTTTTGATCGAAGGACAAATCAATAGTTTGTATAATATCTTGGTACCCCAAGGAGCTTATTTGAAGCTCATAGATCCCCTTAGGCAGCGTAATGGAATAGAATCCGTATTCATTGGTAACAACACCTGTACTTAATGATGGCACGGCAACTGTTACACCTATGAGAGTCTCGTTACTTGCTATTTCGGTTATTGTACCGCTCAGGGTAAACCGTTCCTGAGAAAATAGACTTATGGAAAATAGTATCAGTAAATAAAAAGGCAAACATGTAATTTTTCCCATTTATAGCATTTTTTACTTAAATGTATCGATATTTTCCTTGAGGAAAAAAAAGTTTGCAATCTCTTAAAGTAAAAAGACCTTTTCATAAGTTGAAAAGGTCTTTTTAAATATGGAAAAAATTCGTTTATATAGATTCCAAAATGGTATTGAAAGTAGTGCTTGGTCTCATGGCTTTACTTATCAGATTTGCGTCTGGCAAATAATAACCTCCAATATTGATCGGGGCACCTTGAGCATCGTTCAACTGCTTCAGAATTTCATCCTTGCTTTTGGAAAGCTTTTCGGCAATTGGTGTGAAAACGGTTTTAAGTTCCTGATCCTTATTTTGTTCGGCCAAAGCGTTGGCCCAATACAGTGCCAGGTAAAAATGGCTTCCTCTATTGTCCAGCTCGCCAACTTTTCTAGATGGAGAATTGTCGTTTTCCAAAAATTGTTCGGTAGCCTTGTCCAAAGCATCGGCTAGGACTATAGCTTGACTATTGTTATTCTTTTCACCAAAAAACTCCAAAGATACTCCAAGGGCCAAGAATTCACCCAATGAGTCCCATCTTAAGTGGCCTTCGGATAAAAACTGTTCTACGTGTTTGGGGGCTGAACCACCAGCACCGGTTTCAAAAAGTCCGCCACCGTTCATTAGGGGTACAATGGATAACATTTTTGCACTGGTCCCAACTTCCAAAATAGGGAAAAGATCCGTTAAATAATCTCTAAGTACGTTACCGGATACGGATATGGTATCCTTTCCTTCTTTAAGTCTTTGCAGGGTAAATACCGTAGCTTTTTCTGGAGACATTATCCTAATGTCCAATCCAGAAGTATCATGGTCGGCCAAATAGGTATTTACTTTTTTGATCAATTCCATATCATGCGCCCTTTTCTCATCCAGCCAAAAAATGGCGGGGATATCGGTAGCCCTAGCTCTGGTTACGGCAAGTTTAACCCAGTCTTGGATAGGTGCATCCTTTGCCTGGCACATTCTCCAAATATCCCCTTCCTCTACATTGTGCTCAATTAGAACATTGCCAGAATTGGTATCCACTACGGAAACCTTACCATTGGCTTTAATTTCGAACGTTTTGTCATGGGATCCGTATTCCTCTGCTTTTTGGGCCATTAATCCTATATTGGGTACTGTCCCCATGGTTGTTGGGTCAAAGGCACCATGTTTTTTACAGAAGTTGATAGTCTCGGTATAAATTCCGGCATAGCTACTATCTGGGATTACGGCCTTGGTATCCTGGGCTTTTCCATTGGCATCCCACATTTTGCCTGAATTACGAATCATGGCCGGCATGGAGGCATCAATAATGATATCACTTGGTACATGTAAGTTGGTAATCCCCTTGTCGGAATTTACCATGGCCAAGGCAGGACCTTGATTCATGGTGTTCTCGATATCGGATTCTATTTGTTTTCTTTCGGCATCGGGAAGACTCTTTATTTTTTTAAGTAAAATTTCAAGGCCATCATTGGCATTGAAATCAATTTTCTTAAATGTAGCGCTGTGCTTTTTAAAAACATCGGCAAAGAATACCTTAACTACATGACCAAAAATAACCGGGTCGGAAACTTTCATCATGGTCGCTTTTAAGTGTACGGAAAACAAAACACCCTTCTCTTTTGCGTCTTGGACCTGCTCTTGTAAGAATTTGATTAGTGCATTTTTGCTCAGTACAGTAGCATCTATTATTTCTCCTTCCTGAAGTTTAATATTTTCCTTAAGTACAGTCTTGGTTCCATCTGTTTGTGTGAGTTCTATTTTCACAGCGGTAGGTGACTTTATGGTAATAGATTTTTCGTTGGCCTTAAAATCGCCCTGCGTCATTGTAGCCACATGCGTTTTGGAATCTGCGCTCCAGGCACCCATTGAATGAGGATGCTTCTTGGCATAATTCTTAACCGCCCTTGGAGCTCTACGATCCGAGTTGCCTTCCCGTAAAACCGGATTCACGGCGCTACCCTTTATTTTGTCATACCTGGATTTAACATCTTTCTCAACATCATTTTTAGGGTTGTCCGGATAGTTCGGAATATTATACCCCTTGCTCTGCAATTCTGCAATGGCTTCGTTTAATTGAGGAGCAGATGCACTTACATTAGGAAGCTTAATGATATTGGTCTCGGGCATTTTGGCCAAATTTCCCAATTCTACCAAATCGTCAGAAATCTGCTGTTCCTTTTCTAAATAATCCGGAAATACAGCAATAATTCTACCTGCCAGGGAAATATCCTTAAGTTGGACATCTATTCCGGCTGTTTTTGTAAATGCCTTAATAATTGGTAGAAATGATTGTGTTGCTAATGCAGGGGCTTCGTCTGTTTTGGTATATAAAATTTTTGGCATTATAATTTAAGTTTTTAAGTTTAAGCGGAGCAAATATACAATTTTAAAAATGCCAAATAAACAGGGAGGGAGTATAAAATTGACTAAATGTGCACTAGGAAAGTAGGGGAGGTAAAATTCTATAAATTGAAGGTGATATTATTGCAAAAATAAAAGCCATATCATTGTATAACTACCTTGATATGGCTTTCTAGAAATAGTTTACAAACTTGTTGTTCTGTTTTTTTAACAAAACGGCAACCATTGATTGCATTTGCGTCGCTATTTCAACGTTTGAAACATTTTATCCTCAATCATACAACCAAGTGATAAAGATGTTTCTCCTCAATGTTTAAATATTTGGTATTCTTAATGCACAACCTAGATGTTGCATTAACAATATCACAATATTCACATATCTACCAACCTACATAAGCAAGTCAATAGCTAGTATGCAATCTATAATGTAAAACACTATAGAAGGACAAATAACAATGAGATAAAGAACGTAAACTTTATGTGACATTCATTAATCCGTGTAACGAATTACCAGCCACAATTTAAAAATAGGAAATTTTTATTTAATAAACAAGTTTTGTAACAATTTTATTATCAACATATTATGAACTTTTGTTTTTAACAAATGTTTATAAATGAAAAAGCATCCTTAGGACGGTAAGGATGCTTTTTTATAAATTCGAAAAGCGTATTAAGAGCGAACCTCTTTAATTCTAGCTTTTTTACCGGTAAGACCTCTGAAGTAGAAAATACGTGATCTTCTAACCTTACCTTTTTTATTGACTTCTATCTTTTGTAAAGCAGGCATATTTATTGGAAAAATACGCTCTACACCTACAGTACCTGACATTTTACGGATTGTAAATGTTTCCGTAGCTCCAGTTCCTCTTCTTTGAATAACAACACCCTTAAAAAACTGTGTTCTTGTTTTTTCACCTTCCTTAATTTCATAGTACACAGTAATAGTGTCCCCAGCTGAAAAGTTTGGAAAATCTTTTTTAGGAATAAATTCGTTTTCTACAAATTTTAATAACTCTTCCATCGTTTTAAATTATTATTTACTTAAACCAACTTTCACGATTATCGTCAGAGGTTGATTTAATGGAGTGCAAAATTAATCTAATATTTATAACTTACAAGCGATTAGGCGTTTTTTATCATTAATATCCTTCAAAAAAAATCATCCTAATTCAAGCTTTGCCTTTATTTGAAATGTTTGGGAATTCAGCACATGGAAGTAACATTAAAACTTTCCCATAGATGGATCCAAAAAAAATTACACCAAGCCTAGTCGTTAAGCAGGTCCGGACGAAGCGCCTCGGTTCTTTTATAAGCCTCATCTTCCCGCCAGGTTTCTATCTCTGGAAAATTTCCGCTCAACAGAATATCAGGTACCTTATGGCCTTTGTATTCTGCTGGCCTGGTATATACGGGAGGGGCAAGCAAGTTGTCCTGAAAGGTGTCCGTAAGCGCAGAGGTTTCGTTGTTCAATACTCCCGGGATTAATCTAATCACGGTATCGCATAAGACGGCAGCTCCCAATTCTCCCCCGGACAGGACATAATCGCCTATAGATATTTCCTTGGTAACAAATAGGTCCCGGACGCGTTGGTCCACTCCTTTGTAGTGGCCACATAGAATAATTACATTATTAAGTAAGGATAGGCCATTGGCCATTTTTTGATTCAAAGTCTTTCCGTCAGGGGTCATATAAATGACTTCGTCATACTCTCGTTGACTTTTTAGGGTTGAAATGCACTTGTCTATAGGCTCTATCATCAGGACCATTCCTGCACCGCCCCCAAACTGATAATCATCCACCTGATTGTAACTTTTGTCCGTGTAATCCCTTAGGTTATGTAAGTGGACTTCCACAATCCCTTTATCTATAGCTCGTTTTAAAATGGAAGCTTCAAAGGGACTTTTGAGTATGTCGGGCACTACGGTAATTATATCTATTCGCATGGGTAAAATCAATGACGATTAATGTTTTTTTCAGGGCGGGCTCAAAAGTAGTAAAAATAGACGCAATCCTTTGTGCTATTTTATTTTTGCCAAACACAATTAACCCAAGAAGTAAAAAAAGCCCCTAAAAAGGAGCTTCTTAAATAGTATTCGCAAAAAATCCAATAGTTTTTCTTAATATTATTTGGATTTTTTATGCTTGTTGATCTCGTCCTGGAGCTGTCTACTAATTTTTTGTTCCCTTTCCAATGCCCTTCTTCTATGGTCCTCATACTCGGTTTCCACTTCCGCAAGCGTAGATTTGGCTTCCTGGGTAAGAATATTGCTATTTCTGAATTTATAGATAAAAAATAATAAAAACAGCAAAAGTACCGCTATTATGGTCCAGAGAATAAAATTGTAGGTGCTTTTGGCCACCAGAATACCTAGGAAAGACATGCTATCCTTCTCTTCGGTCACTTCGGAAAGGTTATTGGTAGTCTCTTCCAGTTTTTTGTTAAGCGATTCAATTGTTTCCACATGTCCTGCAATGGTGCCATTGAGCTCATTCACCTTTTTGTTGAATGCATTAATGGAATCCAACACATTTTGTCTCAGTTTTCCCAAGTTAAACTCCTTTACCACTTCGTATCTTACCCCATCGGCCCTGTAATTCCCTGATTTTTGGGAGATATACTCGAACTGTGAACTAATAGGGCCTTGGTCCAAGGAAAGTTTATCGTCTTCCTCGGATTCCTGTGCAAAGTGTAGGTTAAATGACAATAGAGCCATTACGATAAAGAGTAATTTCGAAATTTTCATTTATGTAATTCTTATTGTTAATAATGATTTAGAGAGGGCTAAAATACTTTAATAATCCCAATTATTAAAAAAAGGACATCAAGTGACTTAACTAAATAGAATAACCCACAATTTTCTATATTATTATATATTGATTAAATTTTAATAATAGGTGTATCTGCGAACCTTTGCAATGTATTTGGCAAGGCGGATTACTTGATGGGAATATCCAAATTCATTATCATACCAAATATATAGTACAAGATTCTTCCCATCGTCCGATACTATGGTTGCAGTACTGTCATAAATTGCAGGCGCAGAAGTTCCAACAATGTCCGTTGATACCAATTCATTGCTCAAGGAATACTTTATCTGTTCTACCAAATCGCCTTCCAGGGCATATTTCTTAATAATGGTGTTCAGGGCCGCTTTTGAGGTTTTGTTGTTGATCTCCAAATTCAATATTGCTAAGGAGCCATTGGGTACCGGTACCCTAATGGCGTTGGAGGTCAACTTGCCTATTAATTGCGGTAGGGCTTTGGCCACTGCTTTTCCGGCCCCCGTTTCCGTTATGACCATATTTAGGGCTGCGGCCCTGCCACGCCTATATTTTCCGTGCATATTATCTACCAAATTTTGATCATTGGTATAGGCGTGAATGGTTTCTATATGTCCTTTTTTTATTCCCAAAGAATCATCTACCACTTTCAGGATAGGAGTTATGGCGTTGGTAGTGCAAGAAGCAGCAGAAAATATCTTTATGGTGTCCGGATCAAATTCCATATGATTTACGCCATGAACTATATTGGGGATCTCTTTGCCTGGCGCTGTCAGTAGCACCTGGCTGCTGCCTACGGACCTTAGGTGCCTACTTAAGGCTTCTTTGTCCCGGAAGGCCCCTGTGTTGTCTATTATCAACGCGTTGGCGATCCCGAATTGGGTATAGTCAATGTCCTCCGGATTATCTGCCTCGATAATATGCACGGTGGTACCATTAATGTACATGGCTTTGTTCTTAAAGTCGATATCCACTGTTCCCATAAATTGCCCGTGAACGGAATCTGTCCGCAATAAATTGGCTCTCTTTTCCAAAATTTCCGGTGTTATGGTGCCTCGGGTAACTATTGCCCTTAATCTCAACTGATTTCCTTTGCCGGTTTTTGCCATTAATTCCCGGGCCAATAATCTGCCAATTCGTCCAAAACCATATAACACCACGTCTTTGGGGGTTATCTCGTTCCTGGAATTGGCACTTTTTAGCTTATCCAAAACAAAGGCCTTTACATTGTTGTAATTATTGTCATCGGAATGATATTCATAGGTAAGTTTACCTATGTCCAATTTTGAAGGAGGTAATTGTATATCGTTTATTGTTCGCAATATTTCGACCGAATCAAAAATTGATATCGGTTTTTGAACAAATTCACATGCATACTCATGTAGGTTTATAATGTCACTAACGTTCTTATCTATCACCTGATTTTTGAAAAGAACAATTTCTATGAATTTGTCATACCATAAATCACTTGCAATTTTAATGAACTCGGTGGTAGCCTTTCTTCTGTCGGCCTGAAAAGCCAATTCCTTTTCATAAAGTTTAATAGCGCTCATAGGTTGATCTTGATTTGTTGGATTTAGGGCAAAATTATATATTTCAAACGTTTTCGTAAAAGAATATAGCACAAAAAAAAGCGCTACGAAGGTAGCGCTTTTTTCATGTTTTGTTTTTTATTGAATTATCAGTCGTTCTTTTTCTCCTTTTTTATTCAACATGGTAATACTTGCCCTGTCGTATCTAGAAATTCGGCCAAACTTGGTTTTCGCATCCTGAATATTGTTGATTTCTTCATCTCCAAAGGATAATAAAACTTTACCTTCAAATCCGTAATTTCTATAGGTTTCGGGCACTCCTATAATTTTAACCCCTTTCTTGGTTTTAAAGGCCTTCTTCTCATCTTCGGTCAAGTTTTTAACCTCAAAGCCCAGAACAGGAATAATGATCGTTTGCCGTTCCTTAAGCATTACTGGTACTTCCATCCGCTCATCACCACGTAAAACGGTTACCAAAAGCTCGTCTCCAGGTCTTTTGGAAGATATATAGCCTATAAGATCTGCGAATTTGTGAATCTCAACATTGTCTATATTTTTTATAATGTCCCCTTCTTTCAATTCTGCGTCAAAAGCACCTGAATCCTCCTCAACGCCCGCTATATAAACCCCATCAATTTCATTTATTCCGTTTTCAACAGCATATGGACTGTTCATGGGAACCGTGTTGATACCTAAAATCCCTTTCTGAACATTGCCATATTCCATAATGTCCTCCACTACTTTTTTCGCAATATTGCTGGGCACTGCAAAGGAATATCCTACATAGGAACCTGTTTGTGATGTAATGGCAGTATTGATACCAATAAGGTCGCCATTGGTGTTTACCAAAGCTCCACCACTGTTTCCAGGGTTTACGGCTGCATCTGTCTGAATGAACGACTGATCCAAACTGGCCAAGGCCCTGGCTTTGGCACTAACTATCCCGGCTGTAACCGTGGAGGTTAGATTAAAAGGGTTTCCTACGGCCAAGACCCATTCTCCCACCTTGGTGTTGTCCGAGTCCCCAAAAGCCAGATAAGGCAGTTGCCTGTCGACATCTATTTTTATCAGGGCAATATCAGAATTAGGGTCGGTACCGATCAATTCGGCATCGTAGGTTTTATTATTATTTAGAGTAACCTGCAGTTGATCGGCATTGGAGATTACATGGTTATTGGTAACAATATAGCCATCCTGTGAGATGATTACCCCGGAACCAGTACCGACTTGAGGGGTCTGACTGCCGCTATAACCGTAGAAATATTCCATGATGCTGGATGGACCCTTGCTCACGGTAACATTTTTAACGTGTACAACGGCATTAACGGTGTTCTGGGCAGCCATAGTAAAATCTACTTCATTGATGCCCGCACCCTTTGCGGAAGTAGGGGTGAAACTGGATGAAATCATCTTTGCTCCACTGTCCTCCTGTATTACTGCATAATTTGGTTTCTCTAAAAAAAGTTTGTAAGCACCTAGTGTAATAGCACCTGCAAAAACAGAGACCAATAATAAACTTCCAAATTTCTTCATAAAAACATTTTTTTAATTTGCTAAAGTAAAATTAACACAATTCTATAGCAATTATTTGGCTTTAACGAGTTTTTAACTGATAAATAAACCTTAATAAAATTATATCTTTGCTTTATAAATTACAATATGCAACTGAATTTCTTTAAATACCAAGGAACTGGAAATGACTTTGTCATGATCGATAACCGCAAAGAGTTTTTTCCAAAGGAAAATGTTGGCTTGGTCTCTTTTTTATGTGATAGAAGATTTGGCATTGGTGCCGATGGACTCATTTTACTGGAAAATGACGAGGACACTGATTTTAAAATGGTCTATTATAATTCTGATGGCAGACAGGGTACTATGTGCGGTAATGGAGGCAGGTGTATTGTGGCCTTTGCCCATTATTTGGGGGTTGTGGACCAAAATACATCATTTATGGCGGTAGACGGACTTCATAATGCGATTATTGCAAATGGTATTGTTAGTTTGGAGATGCAGAATGTAAAGGAAATAAAGGAAAAGTCCAATTCATTATTTCTCAATACAGGTTCCCCGCACCATGTTCAGTTGGTAGACGGACTTAAGGATTTTGATGTCCGCAAGGAAGGTGCAAAGCTTCGTTATGGTTTGTACGGTGAACAAGGAAGCAATATCAACTTTGTAGATCAGGCCACGGAGGATACCTTTAATGTAAGGACCTATGAGCGGGGAGTGGAAGATGAGACCTTTTCCTGTGGAACCGGGGTAACTGCCGTTGCGTTGGCCATGCATCATTCCGGGAAGACCAATAAGGATTCCGTAAAGATCATTACCCCTGGGGGCAATCTACAGGTGAAATTTAAAAGCAATGCAAATGGATACGATAATATATGGTTGACAGGTCCGGCACAACTCGTTTTTAAAGGGGAGATAAATGTTGAGTCTTAAAGGGGAACAGATTTACCTAAGGGCCTTGGAGCCCAAAGATTTGGATTTCCTATATGATTTGGAGAACAATCCCGAGATATGGGAAATAAGCGGCACCACTGCACCCTATTCCAAACACGTGTTACAACTTTACCTGGAAAATGCCCATAAAGATATATATGAGGTAAAACAATTGCGATTGTGTATTTGCAATTTGGAAGGCACTGTAATGGGTTTAATTGATTTATTTGATTTTGACCCCAAGAATTTGAGAGTGGGAATGGGTATTATTGTTAGCCGGAAGGGGGATAGAAACAAAGGGGTTGGTGCTGAAGCCATAGAGATATTAACCAATTATGCCTTTTTGGTATTGGGAATGAGACAGGTTTATGTGAATGTAATGGAGGAAAACGCTCCTAGCATACATTTGTTTTCAAAACTGGGGTTTGAGAAAGTTGGAGTTAAAAAAGATTGGATTTACTCCAATGGAGTTTATAAAAATGAAATCTTGTTTCAAAAGATAAATAGCTAATGTATATAAAGAGAATTTTATTGGTTATCGTCATTGCCGGAATGTTGGTGGGAGGTGCATTCGCCTTTATGGTTTATAGGGCCTTCTTTGTGCCCAATACGCAATTTGGCAATGAAGTTGCCTATGTATTTATACCTTCAAATTCGGACTTCCAAGAAGTTAAGTCTATTATGGAACCCCTTTTGAAGGATCTGAAAACTTTTGAATCCGCAGCGGATAAAAAAGGCTACAGCACCAATATAAAAGCAGGAAAATATGCCATAAAAAAGGGGATGAGCAATAACGATATTGTCAACTCGCTGAGAAGTGGCAATATTCCCGTAAAAGTTGCTTTTAACAACCAGGAGAATCTGGCGGATCTGGCGGGTAGGATATCGCTTCAGATCGAGGCGGATAGTACAGCTTTATTGAGTGCCTTTGGGGAGCTGGATTTTCTAAAAGCAAATGGGTTTAATGATAAAACGGCACTTTCCATGTATATTCCAAACAGCTATGAGTTTTTCTGGAATACTTCTGCGGAGGGATTTAGGGAAAGGATGTTGAAGGAATACAAAAGGTTTTGGAACGAAGAACGTATAGCCAAATCGAAATCCCTGGGACTAAACTCCTCACAGGTCATTACCTTGGCATCCATTGTACATAAAGAGACGGCAAAAGTAGATGAGCGGCCTAGGGTGGCAGGTGTATATCTAAACCGATTGGCTACGGGGATGTTGCTACAGGCCGATCCAACAGTGATTTATGCCATTAAATTGCATACGGGGAATTTTGATACCATTATAAAAAGAGTGTTGTATAAAGATCTGGAACTGGATTCGCCCTATAATACCTATAAATACGGAGGTTTGCCTCCAGGACCAATTGCCATGCCCGATATTTCGGCCATAGATGCTGTTTTAAATCCGGAAAAACATGACTATTATTATTTTGTGGCGAATGTGGAAGATTTTGGTTATCACAAGTTTGCAAAGACATTGACGCAGCATAACCGAAATAAGGAGCAGTATGTCCGGTGGATAAACAGTCAAAAGATAAACCGCTGAACCACTGATCCTTATTTCTGTGTTATTTATCCAATAATCATAACATTTTATACAAAGTTGCGTTAAAATAGGTCTGTTTTTAAAAATCGGGCATATCTTTGTAAAGTGAAATTTAAGCAAACCCTTTTTGGTTATAAGTCTTAAGAAAACAAATGTATGAGAAAGTGGACAAGTTATTTGTTCCCCGTTATCATGATTTTTATTCTTGTAAGTTATGGGTTTAGGCCAGTTAAAATGGTGCTTCCCGAGGCTTTTAGAGTAGATGGACCTACCGAAGTTTTGTTTCCCAAACACAGAACTGTTTTAAAAACGAATATGGCTGCGCCACCTTTTTTAGGAACATCCTACAACGGGTTTAAAGAGGCTTTAGCCTTTAAGGAATCTCAAGGAAATTATTTTACCACCAATGCCTTAGGTTATCTAGGAAAATATCAATTTGGTATAGGTACCCTAGAGTTGCTAGGCGTTTACAACGCTACATTGTTTCTTAACGATCCAATATTGCAGGAGAGGGTATTTCATACCAATCTTTCCAGAAATAAGTGGATTCTGAGAAGGGATATTAAACGTTTTGTTGGTTTGGTAATTAATGGTCAGGAGATTACGGAATCGGGTATACTGGCAGCTGCACATTTGGCAGGAGCAGGGAATGTAAAAAAGTATTTAAGATCTAATGGTGAATTAAATGTAGATGATGACTTTGGGTCATCTGTTTCCTACTATATCAAGAAATTTTCCGGATACGATATTTCCCATGTAACCCCCAAGAAAAATCCTAGAATATAAAGAATTTGTAATTATGAAAATGGAAAGACCCTAGCAAAATGTTAGGGTTTTTTTATGCGTGAATAATAAAAATAGTGGGTCTCTTGTGAAGGTCAACAGACATTCTCTGCCAATCCATCACTTTTTTTGTAGCGATGAACTCTGTGGGCAATGTTATGTCGCAGGCAATGCAAACCAAGGTTTGAGGAGAAAGTGTTTTTATTAATTCGGCCAAAAGTTTATCGTTTCTGTAGGGTGTTTCAATAAAAATTTGGGATTGATCAAAATCTCTGGATAGTTTTTCAAATCTCTTGATGCTCTTTTTTCTTTCCCCGGCTTCAATAGGCAAATAGCCATTGAAAGCAAAACTTTGACCGTTTAGACCACTGGCCATTAAGGCCAATAAAATAGAGGAGGGGCCTACCAGCGGTACTACCTGTACTCCTTTTTGATGGGCAATACTCACGATATCGGCACCGGGATCGGCAATTCCCGGGCAACCAGCTTCCGATATAATGCCTACATTATAACCTTCAAAACAAGGGTCCAAAAAAGTGGGAAGTATTTCTGGTTCCGTAAATTTGTTAAGTACATTGATATGTAGACTTGGCTGCGATTTTTTGGAACTGATCTTTTTTATAAAGTGCCTAGCCGTTTTTTCATTTTCAACTATGTAATGATCAATTTGTTCAATGGTCCTTTTGATGGATATGGGCAGAACTTCCAAGGGCTCGTTATCGCCCAGGGTGGTTGGGATTAAATATAATTTTCCAATATTGCCCATTGTTTGGTCCATAGGGATTAGGTTATTTATGAATTATGTCCTGTGCAATAAGGTTGCATGCCGCATCAATTAATTGAAATACTTCTTCAAATTCATCTTCCCCTCCATAATAGGGGTCTGGAACTTCTTTGCTGGTAACGTTTGATCTATGAAGTAATAAATTAACTTTGGCAATCGCGTTTTCATTTTCGGCCAGGGCAACAATGTTTTCGTAATTACTTCTATCCATAGCGTAAATCAGATCATATTCGTCAAAATCTTTGGCGGTGAATTGCCTGCATCGCTGCTGACTAATGTCTATTCCATATTTTTTAGCTATTGATATGGATCTGCTATCGGGTTTTTTTCCAATATGGTAACTGGCGGTACCCGCAGAATCCACATGTATGGTTTCCTTGTCCAATTTGCTTTTTAAAATACCCTCGGCCAATGGTGACCTACATATATTCCCCAAACAGACCATAAGGACTTTGGTTCTCATGGCAATGGAGGTTTTAAGAAAACTTCTTGGTTAGATCGTCTATATATTTTCGGAACTGCTTGTCGGTCTCTGCAAGATTGTCTACGGTCTTACAGGCGTGTAGCACTGTAGCGTGGTCTCTTTTTCCAATTTGTGACCCAATACTTGCCAATGAGGCTTTGGTGAATTTTTTCGCAAAGAACATTGCCAATTGTCTGGCCTGTACAATATGTCTTTTTCTTGTTTTTGACTGTAGAGTGGCCACATCCATTTCGAAATAGTCGGAAACTACCTTTTGGATATAATCAATGGATACCTCCCTCTTGGTGTTTTTAACGAATTTCTCCACTACCAATTGGGCCAATTCCAGAGTAACTTCTTTCTTGTTGAAGGAAGATTGGGCAATCAAGGAAATAATTGCTCCTTCCAATTCCCTGATATTGGTTTTTATGTGCTTGGCAACGTAGTCTATAATGTCGTCTGGCATTTCTACACCATCCCGATACAATTTATTTTTTAAAATCGATATCCTTGTTTCGTAGTCAGGTGTTTGGAGCTCGGCAGATAATCCCCATTTAAATCGGGAAAGCAAACGCTGTTCAATGTCCTGCATATCAACAGGGGCTTTGTCCGAAGTTAGGATAACCTGTTTGCCGTTTTGGTGCAAATGATTGAAAATATGGAAGAACACATCCTGAGTTCCCGATTTTCCCGATAAAAATTGCACGTCATCAATGATGAGCACATCTATCAACTGATAGAAATGAATAAAATCGTTTCTAGTATTTTTCTTTACCGATTCAATATATTGTTGGGTAAATTTCTCAGCAGAGATATATAATACGGTCCTTTCTGGATATTTATCCTTGATTTCCACGCCTATGGCATGGGCCAAATGTGTTTTTCCCAAACCTACACCGCCAAACACTAATAATGGATTAAAGGAAGTTCCCCCAGGTTTGTTGGCAACGGCCATTCCTGCCGATCTAGCCAATCGGTTGGAGTCGCCTTCCAAGAAATTATCAAAATTATAACTTGGGTTTAATTGGGATTCAATCTTTATGTTTCTGATCCCAGGTATTACAAATGGATTTTTTAATTCCGGATTTTTGGATTTTATGGCCACGTCCAATTCCTGAGGCTCTACATGGGATCTATTGGAACTAGGTATTTTTTCTGTAAAAGGTTCCCGATTGCCATAGGTGTTTTCCATTTTAATGATGTACACCAATTTAGCGGTCTCACCCAATTCTTTGGTAAGGGCTACTTTTAATAGTTTAACATAGTGCTCTTCCAGCCATTCATAAAAAAATTTACTGGGAACTTGAATGCTCAGGGCATTATCGGAAAGCTTAACAGGTTTAATTGGCTCGAACCAAGTTTTGAATGCCTGCGGTTGGATATTGTCTTTTATAAAGTCCAAACAATGGTTCCATACGGACGTTGCAGTAACACTCATTTTTAATGTTTTCTTTTTTTGGTTAGTGTAAATTACGGATGATATTCTGCCAGGTTAAATGGGACTATCAAGTGGGCAAATATGTGAACAAATATTCTAAAAAAAAAATCCAAAGTGGTTGAATTTTCTCTTTTTTTTTCTCATGTTGTACCACATTATTTTCACACTTTTAAATATAAAGGTTTTACACGGAATAACATGGATTTTAATGAATTTTCTTTTAGGGTCAGGTATGGCGAAACAGATCAAATGGGAGTAGTTTATCACGGGAATTACGCGCAATATCTGGAGATGGGACGGGTTGAGTGGCTAAGGTCCATGGGCATTTCCTACAAAAAGATGGAGGAAAACGGAATAATGTTGCCTGTAATTTCTTTAAGCATTTTATTTAAGAAATCGGCAGTATATGACGATCTTTTAACAGTTACCACCTATATCCGTAAGCGGCCTATGGTAAGAATAGAATTTGACTATGAAATACGAAATGAGGCCAAAGAATTGTTAATAGAAGCCAACACGGTTCTGGCATTTATGGATATGAAAACCAATAAGCCCATAAAATGTCCAGATTATATTCTGGATAACCTAGACATCTAATTTTTTAATTTTTACGGGATACATTGCTGTAAAAACATTTTCGGTAAGAAGGGCGTCGTTTTTTCTAACCGAAATCTCGATTTTGCAATCCATTTCCATTTTCTGGCTAACAATTTCCATTTGATGCTGCTTTAAGGTGCGCATAACCTTGTCCATTTCCGAATATTCAAAACAAAGCAAATATCGTTGCTGAAGTGTTTTTTCTATTATATCCGCCGAATCCAGTGCCATTTGTGCCGCTGTCCTATAAGCGGATATCAATCCTCCTACCCCTA
Organism: Arenibacter algicola; assembly: GCF_000733925.1. Lineage (NCBI taxonomy): Bacteria > Pseudomonadati > Bacteroidota > Flavobacteriia > Flavobacteriales > Flavobacteriaceae > Arenibacter > Arenibacter algicola. The sequence continues at coordinate 1,008,432 of NZ_JPOO01000003.1, read as the reverse complement.
GTTTTGTACCTCCAAAGACACGGGCCACGGCAACTAGGACATTGGTTACTCCAAAAGACTGTATTTGGCCGTATATGGGCATTCCTGCGGAATTATTGGGTTCACCATCGTCATTGGCCCTGTAATTAACATCTTCAACTCCCAACTGCCAGGCATAGCATACATGGTTGGCGGTATGATGTTGTTTTCTGAGTTCTTCAATAATGGGTTTTACCTCGTCCTCATGCAGTATCGGGTAGGCGTAACCAAAAAACTTGCTTTTCCGTTCTTTGAACAAAATTTCCTCCGAAGGTGTGTTTAAGGTTTTGTAAACGTCCAAATCCATATGGTTCTATTAAAAAAAAGCTACTAGAAGAATACTGATAATCGCTAGTGTAATTCCCATCCAATTTTTTATGCTGATGCGTTCTTTAAAGAGAACTACCCCCAACAAGGTAGAGAACATAACTATGGCCACATTGTTTATGGTGAAAACAGAGGCACTATTTAGATTTTCGTGCTGTAGTGCGCGCAACAGATAAAATATCGAAAAATAATTTAGAATGCCCAAGGTAATTCCGCCGAGAATGGTCGTTAAATTGGGAGCCAACCATTTTTTAAAGGCTTTGATCGTAATAAAAATCAGCCCTGTAGTTGCGGCAGAACCAAAAACCACCGCAGAGAATAAAGGAAACTCCTCCTTGGGGACCAAGGTCTCCTCCAAATACTTAATACTGGTATCTATTACCCCGGAACCAATAAAAACCAAGGTGGGCAATAGAATGATATTCTTCTTTAAGGGGACATCCTTTTCCTTGATAGAGGCAAAGTATACGGCAGCCAGGGCCAATAGTATACCTACGGATTTCAAAGCCCCCAGTTTTTCATTGTAGACAAACAGCCCAAATATGACCGGAATTACCAAGGACATTTTAGTAGCGACCGAAGCCACCGAGACACCACTTTTTTGCGAGGTGGCGGCCATGAGGTTAAATACAAGTATGAACAATATTCCCAAAACCAAAGTTCCCAGAAACCATGGTTTTGCAGGTATTTCCAGCAACTCTATTTTTTTTTCGTAGAAAAACATTCCTACCGCGGAGGCTACTATATAGTTGATTATGATGGCGTAAAGAGTTTGGATCCTAAAGGTATCATACAGTTTGAAAACCACAAAAATTAAGCTGGAAAACAGTATACTTAAGGCTAGATCCAACATGTTATAGTCGTTCCTTTAAATTAACCACATCTTCCTTGCCTACAATTAGATTCCATGTCTTTATGCCCAATTCCCTGGCTGCATCCGTATTTTCCTTGGTGTCGTCTATAAAGAGTGTATCCTTGGGTTCCAATCTATTTTGCTCCAGAACATATTGAAATATTTCGTGGTTCGGTTTTCTCAATTGGATTTCATGTGATAAATAAAACTGCTCAAACGAACTTTTAAATCGCCCAAAACTTTCATTGCCCATGATCTTGATTACGTGAGGAATATGCAAGGCATTGGTGTTGCTTAAAAGGAAAAGCCTATAACTGTTCTCCTTTGCCAAGTTCTCCAAAAAGTTTAGGCGATATTCTGGAAAATCCAACAACATGGAATTCCAAATATCGGTTATCGCTTGGGGGCCAAGGTGTGGGAAATCAGGTTGCAGTCTCTCCACAAATTCCTGAGGACTAATTTTGCCTACTTCGAAGTCTTCATTAATAGTGTGGTATTTAGGTAAAAATTTTTGGATACCATTATCTTGAAGTGCTCTAAAAACTACCTGTTTGTCCAGGTTGATGAAGATGTCCCCAAAATCGAATATGATGTTTTTAATCATGTTTTAAGAGTGTTAATATGTCAGATTCTATTTGCGTTTCACTTTGAAGAACACCTTGAATCCTAGGAGATTCCAAGCCTTCCCCAAATTGACTCTTGCCCTTAAAAATTCTAGCCTCGTCCCATAAATCGGAGTCTATAAAGCTTTGTAGTGTTTGTGCCCCTCCTTCAATGATAACACTTATAATTTCATGCTTATGTAGGATGGTACAAATTTGGGTTGCCAAATTATTTTCAAAATCGATAGCCTCATATAAAATTCCCTGATGTGGAATTTTGGGACATTGGGCGGTTATAATGATGGTTTTTACGCTTCCATCCAGAACATGATGTTTATTGTTGATTTTCAAATCCCTGTCCAAAACAATTCTAATCGGATTCCGGCCTTTCCAATGACGAACGTTTAACTTGGGGTTATCTACCAATACTGTGTTGGTGCCAACCAAAATGGCCTGTTCCTGACTGCGCCATAGGTGGACCAGTTGTTGGGAGTAAGGATTGCTGATCCAGTAAGGTTCGGGATTGTCACTTCTTTTATCTTGGGCGGGAGCTATGAAGCCATCGGCCGTTTCTGCCCATTTCAAAATAATATAAGGTCTTTTTTTGGTATGGGAGGTTAGGAACCGTTTATGGTGTTCCGTGCATTCTTTTTCCAGTACACCCACAGTGACATTGCAGCCTGCAGCTTTTAATTTTTCAATGCCTTTGCCGGCAACTTTGTCATGTGGATCCAAAAGGCCTATAACAACATTCGGAATTTGATGCTTAACAATAAGGTCTGCACATGGAGGCGTTTTTCCATAATGGGAACATGGTTCCAGGGTAACATATAGGGTGGCTTTACTTAAAAGCGCCTTGTCCTTTACGGAATTTATGGCATTCACCTCGGCGTGGGAGCCACCATAGGGACTGGTGTAGCCCTCTCCTATAATTTTGTCTCCATACACAATAACACTGCCCACCATGGGATTGGGAAAGGTAGTTCCCAGGCCATTTTTGGCGAGCTGTATACATCTTGAAATATATTTTTCGTGTATCTTCACTTCGTAAAAATAGAACAATATAAGTAGATTATTGGTAATCATATGTTAGTCACTACCATAAGGGAAATTCAACCCAAAGACAATGAGAATGTTGCCAGGGTAATAAGAAAAGTTTTGGAGGACCTTGGCGTTCCTAAAGTGGGTACGGCCTATGCCGATAAAGCATTGGATCAAATGTTTGAAAATTATGACGTACCACGGGCCGACTATTTTGTGGCCGAGGAAAACGGTAGGATTATTGGATGTGCCGGAATTGCCCAGTTGGAGAATTATGAGGGCAACGTATGTGAATTACAGAAAATGTATTTTCTAGAAGAGGCCAGGGGAAGGGGATTGGGAATTAAAATGATAAATAGATGTTTGGATAGAGCTACCGAATATGGCTATGAACACTGTTATTTGGAAACCATGCCCTATATGGAAGACGCCCAAAAATTATATTTAAAGTCCGGGTTTCATTATATCAAAGAGCCAATGGGCAATACCGGTCATTACTCATGTCCGGTTTGGATGCTTAAAAGTTTATAGATACTGTTGTAATCATTTTGGATCCTTTTTAGGTACATGATGTTTACAATGTTTGCCAAAAATTGAGAATGTTATTAAAAGAAATCAAAAACATTTACCATTTAGAGCTGGATCCGCTTTTCCCAAAAGAAGAGGTGGATAGCTTTTTTTACTTGGTAATAGATCATTATTTGGGTTTGGAGAGATTTATTTTGGCCATGCAACCCAATCTTGTGGTGTCCAAAGAAAATGAGGATCCTTTGTTTTTTGCTTTAAGCCAATTGAAACAAGAACGACCCATTCAACATATTTTAGGGAAGGCCCATTTTTGCGAACTGGAGTTTCGTGTAGATGAAAACGTTTTGATACCCAGGCCCGAAACTGAGGAATTGGTTTATTGGATAATAAATGAGGTTCAAAAAGGGGATCCTCGGGAAGAAGTGAAAATACTGGATATTGGCACTGGAAGCGGTTGTATTGCCATCTCCCTGGCCAAAAACTTGCCTAACGCCAAAGTGTATGCCCTGGATATTTCAAAAAAGGCATTGCAGATAGCCAGAGAGAACGCCATGGATAATGGTGTGGATATAGTCTTTCTGGAAGCGGATATTTTGTCTCTTGAGGGCTTTAAAGATAAATTTGATGTAATAGTTTCCAATCCTCCCTATGTCAGGGAATTGGAAAAATTGGAAATGAAAAATAATGTCGTGGAGCACGAGCCCGGTTTGGCTCTCTTTGTTTCCGATGGGGATCCTTTGATTTTCTACAAAAAAATAACACGCCTTGCTTTAAGCCACTTAAAGAAAGGTGGGGTCCTGTTTTTTGAGATAAATCAATATCTTGGCGAAGAAATGAAACAACTTCTGGAAGCGGAAAATTTTTCGGAAATTGAACTGAGAAAAGATATGTTCGGAAATGACAGAATGTTAAAAGGACAGCTCGACCCTAAATGATTAAGTTGAAATAACAGCCATGGCCATGGTCCCTTAAGGCCGAAGGAATTAAAAAAAAGATATATATTACTAATTTCCCAAGCGGAAAGTTCGATAAACATGGAAAGCATAGTTGTATTTTGTGGAAGCAGTGAGGGCAATGATCCAGAAATAGTGGAATGTGCCTATGAGTTAGGGGCTGTTTTTGCAAAAGAGGGTATTACATTGGTCTATGGTGCCGCAAAAATAGGTATCATGGGCAGGGTAGCCCAGGGAGCCCTGGACCACAAGGGCGAGGTTATAGGTGTTATCCCCGATTTTTTAAAATTAAAGGAAGTATTTCATACCGGACTTACCAAACTTATTATTACCGAAAATATGCATCAAAGGAAATTAAGGATGCATGAACTCTCCGACGGCATTATTACTCTTCCAGGGGGGTATGGTACCTTGGAGGAGTTGTTTGAAATGATTACCTGGGCCCAACTTGGGCTACATCAAAAACCAATTGGTCTTTTAAATATCAATGGGTTTTATGATGAATTGCTCGCTATGCTGCGTACCATGGTAAATAAAGGATTTTTAAAGCAGGAATATTACGATATGTTGTTGGTAGATAATTCTATTGACGGACTTTTGGATAAAATGAAAAATTACCAACCCTTGCCATTGCCAATATGGATTAAAAAGGATCAACTATAAATGGAAATCAAACAAAAAATAGAAAGCCTTAGAACAGAGCTTAGGGAGCATAACTATAATTATTATGTATTGGACAATGCTACTATTTCTGACTTTGAGTTTGATATGAAACTAAAGGAGCTACAGGCTCTTGAGGCAAAATATCCAGAATTTTATGATGCCAGTTCCCCAACCTTAAGGGTTGGGGGAACAATTACCAAGAATTTTGAAACGGTGGTCCACGAGCATCGTATGTATTCCTTGGACAATTCGTACTCGAAAGAGGATCTGGAAGATTGGGAAAAACGAATTCAAAAAATATTGGGCGATGCCCCGGTTGAATTTACCTGTGAACTAAAATATGATGGTGCTTCCATAAGTTTAACCTACGAAAATGGCCAGTTGGTAAAGGGGGTGACCCGTGGTGATGGATTTCAGGGGGATGATGTTACCAGTAATATAAAGACCATTAGATCGGTGCCCCTTCAATTAAAAGGGGATTACCCACCTAAATTTGATATTCGCGGGGAAATCGTTTTGCCTTTTGAAGGCTTTGCCAAAATGAACCAAGAAAGGATAGAGAATGGAGAGGATCCCTATATGAATCCAAGAAACACCGCATCTGGCAGTTTAAAGTTGCAGGACAGTGCCCTGGTCGCAGAACGACCATTGGATTGCCTGTTGTACAGTATTGTTGGGGTAAATTTAAAATTGGAATCCCAATCCCAAATGCTGGAGAAAGCTAGGGATTGGGGGTTCAAGGTTCCAAAAGCGGCCAAATTATGTAAAACCACGGAGGAGGTGCTGGAGTTTATAGATCACTGGGACAAACATAGGCACGAATTGCCCTATGAGACGGACGGGGTGGTTATTAAAGTGAATAGTATTCAACATCAGGAGGAATTGGGATACACTTCCAAGTCACCACGCTGGGCCATGGCTTACAAATTCAAGGCTGAGCAGGTCTCTACCGTGTTAAATGAAATTACTTATCAAGTTGGGCGTACCGGGGCCATAACCCCCGTTGCCAATTTGGAGCCGGTACTTTTGGCGGGTACTACCGTAAAAAGGGCATCCTTACACAATGCCGACCAAATAGAAAAGCTCGATATTAGGGAAGGTGATACTGTCTTTGTTGAAAAAGGAGGGGAAATAATCCCGAAAATAGTGGGGGTAGATTTTACTAAAAGACCTATCCATTCCCAGCCTACCCAATATATAGATCATTGTCCGGAGTGCAATTCCCCCTTGGAGCGTACCGAGGGAGATGCCAAACATTATTGCCCCAACGAGTACGGATGTCCTCCCCAGATTACCGGCCGTATACAACATTATATTTCGCGCAAGGCGATGGATATTGAGGGGCTTGGCGGGGAAACTGTTGAACTTCTCTTTAAGGAGGGTCTTATAGAGAATTACGCGGACCTTTACTTACTTACCAAAGAGCAATTGATACCTTTGGAAAGAATGGCTGAAAAGTCGGCCGAAAATCTGGTGAAAGGAGTTGCCGAATCGGTAAAAATACCGTTTGAAAGGGTGCTTTTTGCCTTGGGAATCAGGTTTGTTGGGGAAACCGTGGCCAAAAAACTGGCAAGGGCCTATAAAAATATAGATTCCCTCATGGTGGCTACTGTAGAGGAATTAATGACGGTCGATGAAATTGGCCAACGGATCGCGGAAAGTGTGGTATCATTTTTTCGGAATGGAATCAATCTTGAAATTATTTCCAGATTAAGGCAGTACGGGGTACAATTTGAAGTCTCGGCCGATAAACTGGAGAATCAGACCGATCTTTTAAAGGGGCAGACTTTTGTGGTATCCGGGGTGTTTGAAAACCTGAGTAGGGATGAACTTAAAAAATTGATCGAGGACAACGGCGGAAAGGTAGGCTCTAGTATATCTTCAAAAACTTCTTATCTTGTGGCTGGGGACAAAATGGGGCCAAGCAAAAGGACCAAGGCCGAAAGTCTGGGCGTCCCCATAATTTCGGAGACAGATTTCTTGAATATGTTATAATTGTCAAGTCTACGGGAATAGAAAATGAATAGAGTTGGAAGCAAAAAAAATAAGGGTGTATGAGGGTAAAGGATATTTATACTAAATTGTAATTATGTATACCATACTACTACTTCTGCTCTGCATTGTATTTATAATTGTAGCCTCGACCCGTTTTAAGCTTCATCCATTTTTGGCGTTGCTTGCCGCCAGTTTGTTATTCGGTATTTTTTCGGGACTCCCATTGGATGAGCTTATAAAAACCATTAATGATGGCTTTGGAAGCACCATTGGGGGCATTGGTATTATCATTATCGCAGGATTGATTATAGGGACTTTTCTAGAAAAATCGGGTGGGGCCTATACCTTGGCAAACCTTGTCCTGAAGATTATTGGTCCCAAGCGCGTTCATATGGCGATGGGTTTTATTGGTTATTTTGTATCCATACCTGTATTCGCCGATAGCGGTTTTATTATCGTCTCCCCATTAAATAGGGCACTTACCAAAAAAGCAAAATTGTCCTTGGCAGGAACGGCAGTGGCCTTGTCACTTGGTTTAATGGCTTCCCACACCATGGTACCCCCAACTCCCGGACCCATTGCTGCTGCAGGAATCTTAGGTGCCGATTTGGGTCAGGTTATCCTCTTCGGCCTAATGACCAGTATACCGGCCCTCTTGGTCTGTATTTTATTTGCAAAAAAAATAGGTTCCAAAATTTTTATTGATCCAGCACCAAAACTAACAGAGGAGCAGATCAATTCCCAGCTGGAAAACGCACCATCGGTCTTTAAATCCTTTATTCCTATAGTTGTTCCCATTATTCTTATTGTGTTGAGGTCTTTTGCCGAATACCCTACTATGCCTTTTGGTGACGGTACTTTTAAGTACGCTATAGGATTTGTGGGCAACCCAGTGGTGGCCCTATTGATAGGAATGATATTGTCTTTTACCTTGCCCAAGAAATTGGATAAGGAAATGTTGAGCACCTCGGGTTGGATAGGGGAGGCTCTTACTTCGGCAGCTATTATTATATTAATAACCGGGGCCGGTGGGGCATTTGGAAAAGTTCTACAGACTTCGGACATTAGTTCCTTACTGGAGAACAATGTTTCCAACGGAAATTTAGGGATATGGCTTCCTTTTCTTATTGCTGCAGGTATCAAGACGGCACAGGGCTCCTCAACGGTAGCCATAATTACAACAGCTTCCATTATTGCCCCTTTAATGCCTGCAATGGGTTTTGATACCGAGGTTTCCAAAGCTTTGGCGGTCATTGCAATTGGCGCCGGTGCCTCTCTGGTATCACATGCCAACGATAGTTTTTTTTGGGTCGTTACCCAACTAAGCGATATGAAAGTAAATCAAGGATACAGGACACACAGTCTGGGAACGGCCATTTTGGGCTTTTCGGCAATGATCGTATTAACCATTATCAGTTTAATCATCTAATTTTTAAATAATGAAAATTTATAAGACCAACCAAGGAGTTTTGATCGAAAATGACAATAAATTTTATCTTACCGATAAGGAATGGGATTCATTTATTATCGATGATGACATTTACGACAATACTTTAAGTTTGATCTCCCGGCTTGATCCTATTGAAAATAGTACGGCCATACTGAAAGACGGTTTAATGCCACCTGTGGGACGCCAAGAAATTTGGGCTTCCGGAGTAACCTACTACAAGAGTAGGGAGGCCCGTATTGAAGAATCCAAGGATGCCGGGGGAGGCGATTTTTACGATCGTGTTTATAATGCGGAAAGGCCAGAATTGTTTTTTAAAAGTACGGCTAGTAGGGCAGTAGGGCATAAAAAGGATGTCAGGATCAGAAAAGATTCCAAATGGAATGTCCCGGAACCTGAATTGACCCTGGTGATAACCCCAAATGCAAAAATAATAGGCTATACCATTGGTAATGACATGAGTTCTAGGGATATTGAAGGGGAAAACCCATTATATCTTCCCCAGGCCAAGAGTTATGATGGGGCAGCTGCTGTAGGACCGTGTATTTGGTTGAGCAAGGAACCTATTTCCATGGCTGCCAAGATCAAAATTGAAATTGTTCGTAAAGGAAATAGAGTGTTCCAGGGAGAGACAGAGGTAGGCCAAATGAAACGAAAACTTACTGATCTTGTTCACTATCTGTATCGTGAAATGTCATTTCCTTTTGGAAGTCTTTTAATGACGGGAACAGGAGTGGTGCCTCCGGATTCCTTTACCTTGGATCATGGGGATGTTGTTAATATTACTATCGATTCAATAGGTACCCTGTCGAATACCGTAGCCTAATTGTCCATATAAATTAAGAGTGATGTCCGTTCCCAAAAGTTTTGAAGAGTTTAATGCAAGCCTGTCCCAACAATCGGCACCATCTTCTTGGCCTGAAGCTTTAAGGGCCATGTGGTTTGATGCCAATGGGGATTGGGAATCTTCCCATGATATTGCACAGGACCTTCATAATACCAATGGCAGCTGGATCCATGCCTATCTGCACCGAAAAGAAGGAGATAAGTTCAATGCCGGATACTGGTATAGAATGGCCGGTAAAAAATTCCCTGTTATAGATTTGGAGGAGGAACAACAACAATTGGTGGAGTATTTTTTAACCCAATAGCAGTAATGTTGGATCAATCCCAAAAGTTGTGTGTGAATTGGATAAGAATAGAATTAGCTATTCTGGAGTTGGTGTTTGTTCATTTTTTGCATCGCCCAAAAAACGAACCAAAAAACGCTAGGCTGATTTTTAATTTCTTTAAATCTACGCACTTTCCACGGCCGCACCGTCCAGGCCGCTTTCACTTGGGTGAAATGCTCTATGGACGGCTAACCCAAGCCAATGTGGAAACCACTTGATTTAACACGAAATTGAAAATAGGCCGTTTCTTTGTTCCGTCAACCTACATAATACCGATAAATCATAGTGCCTAATTAGGTTCCGTTGAACATTGCCTTCAAAGCCTTTTGTTTGGTCGGTCTTCTTCCGTGGTGGAGATGACATGGCCGTAAAGAATTATTGAAGCCTTGGAAATAATTTAGGCCATGGCATCGGTCCTTAAAATCCCGTGATTTTAGGGACCACATAGTGAAGAAGGGTCTTTTCTTTTGTTTCGTTTTCTTTGGACAAGCAAAGAAAATGAAAGAATAATTAGAACCTAAGTTTTATTCGATTCCTCCAAATAATTAGAACCAATAATAAAAAAAGAAAACAATTCTTCCTTTATAGATTGACAACAATCTTTGCGTGAACACAACAATTGTTCCTGATCTGTAATTTTGCTTGTTTGGAGTTAAAGCCCGGTAGTAATTACAAAAAAAAAGCGGTCATGAAAATTTATCATGACCGCTTTTTTTTCAATTAATGTTCGTTGTTCCAAGGGTTATTTGCCAAAAAAGGAAAAAGACCCTGGCTTACGATCAATAATCGGAATATTCAGTTGGGTAGAAGAAACGGGTAACGTTTTTGGAAACGTTGTTTTGGTAATTGGGATCCGATTTTAGTTTGTTCCAAACTGGCGAGTCGGAAAAGGATTTCCAATGGGCATCCCTGCTGGCCTGATTTTCAAATGTGGTCATGTACATGAGGTTCGGCATTGTTGCACCGGACAATACCTCGCCATAGAATACGGCATTAAATCCTAAATTGTCAAAAAGGCTTACTTCCCCGCCTTTGTTGAACATCTCAACCTTGTTTATGTATTTGGCCTCTGTTGCAGATTCATAACTTCTTAATTCGTATATACGGTCTTTTCGAGGCCCAGTTAAGGGAGACGCCTTCATCTTGGGCATATCCACAAAGGCTTTTAAAATAACTGATTCCACCCTGCTATAAGGCGGGTTTTTATATGGGGCATCCAAAAAGTCTTTGGCCGCTGCCATATAAACTTTATCCTTTTGAAGTTTGGTATCTATGGTTTCCAAATCGCCAAGACCTTTCATTGGGATCAATACTTTTATGCTTCTAGGATTTAGGGAATCGATTGTTCTAGGTTTAAAGACTCCCACATTTTTGATATTAAGTTTTTTAAGTGCAGGCAGCAAGGCCTTGCTAAGGTATTGGTCAGTTGTATTTTCCTGTTCCTCACTATCCAAGAGGTAGGTCTTTAGTTGGTAATATTCCCTCTGGTTGGCTTGGCCATAGGTGTTTATAGTTAATAGTAATAAAAGAACTGAAATATATGCAGCTTTGTACATTGGAATTGGTTTTAAGATAAATATTAGATTTTTTAGTGTCTGGTAAGTTAGGGTTTTTGAAAATAATGTCATAGTTTTTTTTTAAAAACAAACACTACTGGTAATATCTCTAAATTGTTAATGGCAAATTCTAGGATGTGTGTTTTTTAAGTTTAATGATCACCGATTTGGATGTAGGGGTATTGCTCTTATCGGCAGTACTGTTTAAAGGTACTAGAACATTGGCCTCCGGAAAATAGGTAGCACAGCATTTTTCAGGGATATTATAACTCAAAACAATGAACTTGTGAGCAACCCTTTCCGTATTGTTGTGAAAATTATATAGATCTACCAGATCCCTTTCCTTGAGTTGATATCTTTCAATATCCTTGGGGTGCATCAGAATAACCCTTCGTTCATTAATTATGCCCCTATAGCGATCATTCAGTCCATATATAGTGGTATTAAACTGGTCATGGCTCCTTATGGTCATCATTAAGAGCTCACCTTCGGCCAATACAATGGCCTCACTATTGGATATACTAAAATTGGCCTTACCGCTTGCGGTATTATAGGAATTGTCCCTTGCCCCGTTGGGTAAATAAAAGCCGGAAGGCTGCCTTACCTTTTGGTTGTAGTTCTCAAATCCAGGAATACACTCTTCAATGCTGTCCCTGATATGGTCGTAATGTTGCAGATATTTTTCCCAATCCACTTTGGAATTTTTTAGGGTAGCCATTGCCAATTGGCAAACAATGGCAGGTTCGCTTAGCATCTGGGATGATATGGGTTTTAGACTTCCTTGGGAGCTATGCACGACCCCCATGGAATTTTCAACACTTACAAACTGCAATTCGCCCTTGATTAAGTCTTTGTCCGTTCTTCCCAAACAAGGTAGGATCAAGGCTTCTTTGCCGTGGATTAGATGACTCCGATTTAGTTTTGTAGAAACTTGAACGGTCAGGTCACATTTTTGAAGCGCTTCGGCCGTAAACAGGGTATCTGGAGTAGCCGATAGGAAATTACCGCCCATGGCAAAAAATACCCGGGCCTTGCCGGAATGCATGGCTGTGATGCTTTCTACGGTATCAAATCCATGTTTGCGTGGCGGGTTAAAGTGGAATACTTGCTGCAACCGGTCCAAAAATGATGCTGAGGGCTTTTCATAAATGCCCATAGTTCGGTCTCCCTGTACATTGCTGTGACCACGTACGGGACAGGTGCCGGCCCCAGGTTTTCCTATACTTCCCTTTAATAATAAAAGGTTTACGACCTCTTTTATGGTATTTACAGAATTCTTATGCTGGGTAAGCCCCATGGCCCAGCAAGCAATAATCCTATTGTTGTTGCAGAGAATATTGGCCACGCTCTGCAGGGTCTGCAAAGGGATTCCACATTCATCTATTAAATTGTTTAGGTCCAGTGTTCTTATGTGGGTTAAGTAATCTTCAAAACCTTGGGTTTTTTCTTTTATAAAATCCAAATCAAAAACAACCCCTGGATCTTTGTCCTCCTCAAGCAGCAATAGTTTTACCAGTGCTTGAAGGAGCGCCATGTCCCCATTTATTTTTACCTGCAGGTATAGGTCCGTTAATTTCGATTTTATTCCTAGGGCCCCTTTTATTTCCTGGGGATTGCTGAAATTCAATAGTCCGGTTTCTATGATCGGATTTATTGAGATTATAGTAGCTCCATTTTCTTTGGCCTTTTTAAGGGCGCTCAGCATTCTTGGGTGATTGGTACCTGGGTTTTGCCCTAAGATAAGAATGACCTCTGTCTCATAAAAATCTTCCAATTTTACAGAACCTTTGCCAATGCCCAAGGTGTCTGTAAGGGCAACGCCACTACTTTCATGGCACATATTACTGCAGTCAGGCATATTGTTGGTGCCGTATTCCCTGACAAAAAGTTGATAGAGGAAAGCGGCCTCGTTGCTTGTTCTTCCCGAGGTATAAAATATGGCCTCATCAGGGCTTTTTAATCCGTTTAGGTGTTGTGCTATTTTGGAGAAAGCCCCTTCCCAGCTTATTTCTTGATAATGATCGGAATTTTCGGGCAAATACATGGGCTGTGCCAACCTTCCTTTTTTTCCTATTTCGTAATCTGAAAGCATGGAAAGTTGGGAAACACTGTTTTCTTGGAAAAAGGTAGTGTCCAGTTTTTTGGTAGTGGCCTCCTCGGCTATGGCCTTGGCACCGTTTTCGCAATATTCGGCTATTGTGCTTCGCTCATCATCCGGATCTGGCCATGCACAGCCCGGACAATCAATTCCGCCCTTTTGGTTGAGGTTCGCAAGTGCTTTTAATCCCCGACCGAGTCCCATTTCCCTAAATACATGTTTTGCAGAGGAGATAACCGCAGGAATACCCGCAGCCACCTTTTTTGGGTTTGTAGTTTTTAGACCGGTTAATTTCGCCGGGGCAGTAGGACTAGGATTTGATTTTTCAGGGTTGTTTGCCATTATTTTTTGGTTGTTGCCGCAGGGTTTGGGTAATTGTCGGATTGGTCCTCCGTGCGCTCATCCAAACAAACAAAATCTTTTTCCAGTAATAGATTCAGTACCTGGCCGTCGTTTAAAACCATCTTGTTTTCATAGCCTACCCGCTCGTTATCCGGCCATTTTATACTTTCATTCTTAGGTAAAAATAGGGTAATGGTGTCTCCTTGAAACTCCGCTTGAAGGTTACTGATGTTTTCCTTGGCGGCAACGGCGTAGGTGAAATTCTTGCCATTAAAAGCGGTCTGTTCCTTATAGTAGCCGTCTTGCTTCAATGTTGCAACCTCCGATCGGGTTAGTCTATAACGAACCGAATTTCCTTGTATCCTAATTTTCATTCATATTATTTTTTAAACCTTATTCTATAAAGTTAGGTATTCGACTATCAGTCTCAAAGTTTAGATTCCTAAATTTTAATACGTTTAGAGCCAGTGTAGATGTTGTATCGGGTTTCATTCAGAAAACCTATTAAGGTAATATCGTGCTCCACGGCCATTTCTACGGCCAAACTGGACGGGGCTCCCACGGCCATAATAAAGTGAATCCCTGCCATTGCCGCTTTTTGGATCAATTCGAAGCTGGCACGACCGCTCAGAAACAATAAATGATAGTCCAAGGGCAATTGATTCTGGGTAAGTAAATGGCCAATAATTTTGTCCAAAGCGTTATGCCTCCCCACATCCTCGCGCATGGCAATTAGTTCGCCTTTAAAACTAAATAGTGCCGCTGCGTGTATCCCTCCGGTATTGTTAAAAATATTCTGCTCTTGCTTAAGAATGCCGGGAAAGGATTTAATAAGATTTTTTTCGATCTGAAAATCCGCTGCGGATGGAGGTAGGCGACAGATTGTTTTTATGGCTTCAATACTTGCTTTGCCACAAACACCGCAACTACTGCTGGTGTAGAAATGTCGCTCCAGTTTACCAAGATCTATGTTTTCGGAATTAATTAGATGGACATTTATACTATTTTCATCATGGGTGACCTTTTTTATTTGATTGGAAGCTTGGATGATACCCTCGGTAAACAGAAATCCAATGGCCAGGTCCTTATCATGACCTGGCGTTCTCATAGTAATGGAGATATTTTTATTGGTAATGGGGGAATCCCCTTTTAAAACACTGATACTAATTTGTAAGGGTTCTTCAACCGCTATAGCGTCTGTGTGTTCCAGAAAATCATCTCCCAGAATTTTGATAATTTTTTTTGAAACTATAGATTTCCCTTTTTCCTTAATCATAATATGCGGTTATACCTTAATGGACACTCCCTGGGAAACGTTTTCCTTGGCATCGTCAAAATAATAGTCTATTCGGCCTAAATTAATGCCGAAGCAGCCTACCTGGTTTACTAATATTTGTTCGTTTTTTCGATTGTTGGTTATGGTGGGCCTATCCAAAAATGTATGTGTATGTCCGCCAATAATCAAATCAATGTTCTCCGTTCTGGCCGCTAATTTTAGATCATCGGGCTTTTGAGGGTTTTGATATTGATATCCTAAATGGGAAAGACAAATAATTAAATCACATTTCTCCTCCTCCTTTAAGGTGCGGCCCAAGTCTTGTGCAATTTCTATGGGATCTAGATAGACGGTCTCTTGGTACAATTTTTTGGTGACCAACCCGGCCAGCTCTATTCCCAATCCAAAAACTCCAATCTTTATTCCATCAACCATATAAGTTTTATATGGTTGCACATGACCATCCATAAGGGTATTACTGAAGTCGTAATTGGCCGATAAGAAATCGAAGCTGGCGTAGGGCAGTTGGGCATAAAGGCCGTTTAGGCCATTGTCAAAATCGTGATTGCCAATGGTGGCAGCATCATATTTCAACATGCTCATTAGTTTAAATTCCAATTCTCCCCCATAGAAATTGAAGTAGGGCGTACCCTGAAAAATGTCGCCAGCATCAAATAATAGGGTATTAGGGTTTTCTTTTCGGATTTGATCCACCAAAGTTGCCCTTCTTGCCAAACCGCCCAAATTGGGGTAGGCCGAATGGTTGATAGGAAAGGGATCTATATGGCTGTGTACATCGTTGGTGTGTAGAATAGTAATGTGTTTCTTTGCAGAATTTCGGCAAGAATTCATGGATAACCCTCCCATACTTATAAAAGCGGCAGAAGCAGCTGATCCGGATATAAATTTTCTACGTTCCATAATTATTTGATTTGCATAAACCGGTCATCCGTAGCTGCCGTAAGGGTGTCTATTTTTTTAAAATAATCTATCAGGGTATTTCTTATTAGATAATCTGAATCCGTCAAAGAAATATACTCTTTTAAAAAATCCATTTTATCACCACCAGTGATCAAATAGTCCGAAGTGGCAAC
Organism: Arenibacter algicola; assembly: GCF_000733925.1. Taxonomy (NCBI): domain Bacteria; kingdom Pseudomonadati; phylum Bacteroidota; class Flavobacteriia; order Flavobacteriales; family Flavobacteriaceae; genus Arenibacter; species Arenibacter algicola. Next base: position 992,467 of record NZ_JPOO01000003.1, on the reverse strand, counting down.
ATAATAGGTCTTGTTTTCATCAAAGGGTTTTCCTTGAATGTTTACGGCTTGCAAACTTTTATTTTTATCCACTATTATTTGTATCCCCGAAATTGGGTGGGCAACACTGGACTTTATTAGGAATGTTACCATGGCCCTAATGGCCTTGCCGTCCAATTCGGCTATAACCACCGAATTTTCAAAGGGCATAACTTCATAGGCCGTGCGTTCGGTAATGTTTCCTTGTGAAATTACGGATCGGATACTCCCAAAGTTAAGAAGAACAAAATCTATTTGTTGCCCAGTTCTGGTGGTAAAAACAGGATTTACTTCCTGCATTACAATGTCTGCCATTAAATTGCCGGCGGGAGAATTCAGTGTACCATCTGTTTTGGATATAGCTGTTGGGGCATAGGCCAAAACACTGTCCAAAACCTGGTTGATCCTCTTCCGATATGGGGCGATGACGTTTTCTATTGAATCTTTTGGGCTGGAAGAATAATTGATCTGAATCCTTTGTCCCTCAATGTTTCTTAGCTTGGGAACGGATTCCTTGCAACCCAGCAAAAGTAATGTTGTTGCAATTATAACAAAATGTTTGTTTTTTAAATCCATATACTTCTTACCTTCGTATAATTATTGAGGTGATATTATTTACATTTACAATCTTGAAAATGTAAAAATACATGTTTTTAAAAACGCTTAAGGAAAAAATTAAATTTAGGGCCGGTAAAAAGTTTTTACAACGGGGCTTGATCACCCCGCCTGAAACTATTAATCGGGATAAGGGCATAAGTTCTGTAGGTTGTATTGTTGATTTGGACGAGTTTGAGAATGCCAATGCATTTTATGAGTTCGTGGATGAATTTTCCTTAAGGCCCAATTCTGTGAAAATAATTGGGTACAAGAAATATTATGACAAAAATTCCCCTTATTCAACCCCGGTTTTTTCTGATAAGGATTTGGGTTGGAAAGCGAATATTGAAAATAGCTATGCCTTGGAGTTTTTAAACAGGGAATATGACCTTTTGGTTAATTATTACACGGATGAAAAATTGTTATTACAATTAATGACGTTAAAGACCAAAGCCAGGTTAAAAGTAGGTTTTGGTAGTGTGGATAAGAATTTGAACGATTTGATATTGAATACTCCCATTAAGGATTTCCAAACTTTTAAAAAGGAGTTGCGGAAATATTTAAGGGTTTTAAATGAGATTAAATAATGGAACAGTTAGTTGGAACGGGTGTTGCCCTGGTGACTCCTTTTAAGGAGGATTTTTCTATAGATACGATAGCTTTGGCAAAAATCGTAAACTATTGTGTGGATGGTGGAATAGATTATTTGGTTGTATTGGGAACTACCGGGGAGTCCGTTGTGTTGTCCAAAAAAGAAAAACAACTTGTTATAGATACTATTGTGGATGCCAATGAGGGGAGGCTTCCATTGGTTTTGGGGGTAGGTAGCAACAACACGGCGGCCGTTGTAGAAGAACTTCAAGAAACTGATCTAAAAGATTTCGTAGCTATTTTATCGGTCTCACCTTATTACAATAGGCCAACACAAGAAGGGATATATCAGCATTTTAAAGCTATATCCTTGGCCTCGCCCAAACCTATTATATTGTATAATGTACCAGGTAGGACAGGGAGTAATATGCTTCCCGAAACGGTTTTGAGGTTGGCCAATGATTTCAACAATATCGTAGGTATTAAGGAGGCATGTGGTGATATGGTTCAAATAATGCGGACTATTAAGGATAAACCTGCTGATTTTATGGTAATTTCTGGGGATGATTTTACCGCGCTTTCCACAATATTGGCCGGTGGTTCCGGGGTAATATCTGTTTTGGGACAGGGCCTTCCTTCAGAATTTTCCCAAATGATACGTTTTGGTTTGGAAGGTAGGGTCAAAGAAGCCTTTGCATTGCAGTATGCTATGCAGGACGGTATGGATTTAATTTTCAAAGAAGGTAATCCTGCGGGTATCAAGGCTGTATTGGAAGCTGTTGGCCTTGGAACTGCAGTTGTAAGGTTGCCTTTGGTAGAAGCCACTGCAACCCTAAAAAAGACCATTAAGAGCTTTTTGAACACTTTGCTGAAGACGGTTGTTTAGAAAAATACAACTAGCTGTTATAGGATTTTTTACCAACAAAGTTAAAACTTGCATAAAAATGTTGTAGTTGGTAAAGGGGCGGGCTATTTTAGCGCGATAAAAATGTTTTTTATATCCGTTTAGAATCCTTAATTTTGCAAAATGTTTTTAAAAATGAAGCGTCTATTTTCCTTTTTATTATTGGTTGCCATCCTTAGCTCTTGTAGTGAGTACCAAAAGGTACTTAAAAATGAAGATGTTAAGGCCAAATACGATTTGGCGGAAAAATTTTATGATGCCGGTGATTTTAAAAGGGCGAACCGTTTGTTGGAACAGATTGCTCCAAAGTATATAGGTAAGCCACAAGGAGAACGTGTTATGTATTTTCTTGCGGATTCTTATTTCCAGACCAAGGACTACAATATGGCAGGTTACCAGTTTGAAAGGTTCCTGAAATCCTATCCTAAAAGTGATAAGGCTGTTGAAGCGGGGTTTTATGGTGCTAAAAGTTATTATATGCTTTCCCCAAAATATTCTTTAGATCAGACAGATACCGACAAGGCCTTGATAAAGTTGCAAAACTTTATTAATACCTATCCGGAATCCGAATTTTTGGTGGAGGCCAACATCATGGCAAGGGAATTAACTACAAAGAAGGAGCGCAAATCCTATGAGATAGCAAAGCAGTTCAACACTATTGGGGAATTTGATTATACCTTTTTAACTCCCGCAGTTACAGCTTTTGACAACTTTATTTCGGACAACCCGGGTTCCGTTTATCGCGAAGATGCCCTTTATTATAAGTTTGATGCGTCAACCAATTTAGCACTCAACAGTTTCGATTATCTTAAAAAGGATCGATTGAATGATGCCAAGGCGGCTTATATGACCTTCAAAAAATATTTTCCTGAGTCCAAGTATCTTAAGGATGCCAATAAGACCTTGGAAAAAGTTGAAAAAGAATTAGAAATTTATTCCAAATAAAATACGATTTGATATGAATATGAACGATTTAAAAAACTCGAAGGCTCCTGTTTCCACGGTGACGATCAATAAAAATGATTTCGATGCCAAGACAGGGAATATCTATGAGGCTATTTCCATAGCTGCCAAAAGAGCTGTTCAGATTAATTCTGAAATTAAAAAGGAGCTTCTGGAGAAGTTGGAAGAGTTTGCCACCTACAGTGATAGTTTGGAGGAAGTTTTCGAAAATAAGGAACAGATCGAGGTTTCTAAATTCTACGAAAAATTGCCCAAGCCACATGCATTGGCTGTAAAAGAGTGGTTGGATGATAAAATTTATCACAGGAATACAGAGAAAGACGCTTAAAGGATGTTGGGCGGTAAGAATATACTTTTAGGCATTACTGGGGGTATAGCTGCTTATAAAACCACCTTTTTAGTTCGTTTACTTATTAAAGCTGGCGCTAACGTTAAAGTTGTTTTAACGGAAAGCGCCAGCTCTTTTGTTACCCCCTTAACCTTGGCTACCTTGTCCAAGAATGCCGTGCTATCTTCATTTGTAGATGAGGAGGACGGTACTGTTTCCTGGAACAATCATGTAGAATTGGGACTTTGGGCAGATATGGTTCTTATTGCTCCGGCCACGGCCAATACCTTGTCCAAAATGGCCAATGGTACCTGCGATAATTTGTTGATGGCCACTTATTTGTCGGCAAAATGTCCTGTTTACTTTGCTCCGGCAATGGACTTGGATATGTATAAACATCCTTCCACTACAGCGACCTTTAAAAAGCTATTGTCCTTTGGGAATATTATGATTCCGGCCACTTCAGGTGAGTTGGCCAGCGGATTAATAGGGGAGGGACGCATGGCCGAACCCGAGGATATTGTCGATTTTCTCAAGGATCACCTTGGCAAAGGGCTACCGCTCAGTGGCAAGAAAGTGTTGATAACGGCTGGCCCCACCTATGAGGCCATTGATCCGGTTAGGTTTATCGGAAATCACTCATCGGGCCTAATGGGCTACGAGTTGGCAAAAAATGCCGCCAAGCTCGGGGCAAAGGTATATTTGGTATCCGGGCCGTCCCATTTAACCGCGCAACATTCCCATATAGAAGTTGTTAAAGTAACTTCGGCCGATGAAATGTATAAGGCAACTGTGTCTTTGTACCCGGATATGGATATCGTTATATGCGCCGCGGCGGTAGCCGATTACAGACCTAAATTAGTGGCAGATCAGAAAATAAAGAAAACGTCCGAGGAATTTACCATTACATTGGTTAAGAACAAGGACATCCTTTTTTACTTGGGAGAAATGAAGAAGGAGCAGTTTCTGGTTGGTTTTGCGCTGGAAACTGAAAATGAGGTTGAAAACGCCATAGGAAAATTAAAACGGAAAAACTTGGATGCCATTGTCTTAAATTCATTGAACGATAGTGGTGCAGGTTTTGGAAAATTGACCAATAAAATATCGTTCATAGATAAGAATTTGGATATTAAAACGTTTGAGTTAAAAGCCAAGGCAGAGGTGGCTTTGGATATTTTAAATGAAATAAAGAACAGGATCCATGCGTAATCTATTTTTAGCCCTAATTTGTTTTATAACTTCTATAGGCTTGGGAGCTCAGGAATTGAATTGTGTGGTTACTATAAATTCGGACCAGGTAGGGCAGACGAATCAACAAATTTTCAAGACCCTAGAGCGTTCCTTAAATGATTTTGTAAATAAGAACAGGTGGTCCAATCGGGTCTACATAGAAAATGAAAGGGTGAACGCCCAGATGTTCATAACCATTACGGAGTATGAATCCAGTAGATTTAAAGGGAACATTCAGATTCAATCGTCAAGGCCTGTTTTTAACACCTCCTATGAGAGCCCTATTTTCAATTACAAGGATAATCAGCTTAGTTTTGATTATATAGAGTTTCAGCCGTTGATCTTAAATGAAAACAATATAACTTCCAATTTGGTAGGGGTAATATCTTACTATACCTACATTATTCTTGGTTTGGATGCGGACACTTTTTCTTTGGAAGGGGGTAGCGATTTTTATAAAAAGGCGCAACAAGTCGTGACTTTGGCCCAAAGTGCTGGTTATTCAGGATGGACGCAGACATCTGGGCAGAGAAGTAGGTTCGAGTTGGTGGACAACCTTTTGTCCAATTCCTACAGAGAGTACAGAATTGCAATGTACAATTACCATAGAAAAGGATTGGATGTCCTGGCGGATAATAATAGCACAGGAAAGCAAGTAGTTGCCGGCACCATGCGTTTACTGGAGACCTTGGGCGGTAGGCATCCCAATGCTTTTTTGATTCAAACTTTTTTTGATGCCAAGTCCGAAGAAATTCAAAACGTATTTTCCGATGGTCCCAAGGTGGATATAGTGCAGCTTAAACAAACCTTGAACAAAATAGCCCCGCTTTATTCGTCCACTTGGAGTGAAATAAAATTTTGATCGGATTCCTAAGTACAATGTAATCTGGTCCCACATCTGGATTTTGTAAATAGAAATTTTTTACCACACATTTTTTTCCAAAGCAATATAAATTATCTTTACGGCAATCTTAGATAATAAACTTTGCTAACAAATCTTTCCATAAAGAATTACGCATTAATAGACCATTTAAACGTTAAGTTTACCAATGGTTTTACGGTAATAACAGGTGAAACGGGTGCCGGTAAATCCATTTTATTAGGTGGGTTGTCCTTGGTATTGGGTAAAAGAGCGGACCTTTCCTCCTTAAGGGAGAAGGAGGACAAATGCATCGTAGAGGCAGAATTTGAAATTTCCAAATACGGTTTGGAATCATTTTTCTTGGAAAACGACCTGGATTACGAGGCAAAGACTATTATTAGAAGGGAGATTTTGCCCAGCGGTAAATCCCGGGCCTTTATCAATGACTCCCCGGTTACCTTGGATATTTTGTCCCAATTGGGAGATCAATTGATAGATGTGCATTCACAGCATCAAACATTACGACTTGCAGATAATGACTTTCAACTGAAGGTAATAGATGCCCTGGCCGATAATGGACAGGTGATATCAGCCTATTCTTCAAAATTATTTTTATATCAATCCACACAAAAGGAACTACAAAAACTTGTAGATTTTCAGAATAGCGCTACCAAGGAACACGAGTATAACAGTTTTTTGTTGCAGGAATTAATTTCAGCTCCCTTAAAAGAGGGGATATTGGAAGAATTGGAGGAACAGTACGAACAGCTTAACAATGTGGAAATTATTCTGGAGCAATTGTCCCATGGGCAGCAGCTCTTAAATGACGAGCAGATTGGGCTGGTAAACCTACTTGCGGAGCTGAAACAGGTATCCAATAAATTGGCCAGTTTTGGTCACCAATATTCGGATATAAATGAGCGTATAAAGTCCGTGTTTATTGAGTTGGATGATATTTCCACCGAACTCAATATTCTAAATGATAAGGTAGAGGCGGATCCGCAACTGTTGGAGCAGGTAAATGCCAAACTTCAATTGCTTTATGATCTTCTAAAGAAACATAAGGTCCAAACTATTCCGGAATTGTTGGAAATAAGGAATGCCTTGGATGAGAAGGTAAGTGCAACCGAGAATGTTGGTGCCGATATAGACCGTAAAAAGAAAGAATTACATCAATTGGAAACTGCGCTGAACACCGAAGCCTCCAATATAAGCAAGAGAAGAAAGTTGGTTATTCCCAAGCTTAAAGAGCAACTGGAGGAAACTTTGATCGACTTAGGGATGGCAAGTGCAACCTTTAAAATCGATATTTCGCCATCCAAAGAGTTTAAGCCCACTGGAAAGGACGATCTTAGCTTTTTGTTTTCTGCGAACAAGGGGTCTGCCTATGGTGATCTTAAGAAGGTGGCCTCTGGCGGTGAACTCTCTAGGATTATGTTGACCATTAAGGCAATTTTGGCCAGATACGAACAACTGCCTACCATGATGTTCGATGAGATAGATACAGGAGTATCCGGGGAGATTTCCAATAAAATGGGGGATATTATGAAAGATATGAGCAATACTATGCAGATATTTTCCATTACCCATTTACCACAGGTGGCGGCCAAAGGGGTTCATCATTTTAAGGTGTACAAGGAGGAAGAACTAATGGGGACCAATACCAAAATGAAAAGGCTATCTTCGGAAGAAAGGGTTGTAGAGCTGGCAGAAATGTTGGGAGGGAAAACCTTGTCCGATTCGGCTTTGGCGCATGCCAGGCAGTTACTGGATTAACTATTGGCTTAATGGATATGGAATCTAGATTTCCAATTTGTGTTGTTTGTAGACATTTTAATCCATAAGTGCATCAATCCTTTGTGCCTGGAGCACTTATAATATGATGTCCCAATAATAGGATTTCCAGTTTTACTAGCTTGTTCTTTCTGCGGTCTACCCACTAATTTTTAATATCTTTGACGATCAAAAATTCACAAAGAAAATAGACTATGTCGTTTAATTTACTAAAAGGAAAGAAGGGAATTATTTTTGGCGCACTCGATGTTAATTCCATAGCTTGGAAAACTGCTGAAACCATACATGCGGAAGGAGGAACTTTTGTTCTTACCAATGCCCCCATAGCTATGCGCATGGGACAGATAGACGAACTTGCAAAAGAGACCGGTTCCAAGATTGTTCCTGCCGATGCCACAAGCGAAGAGGACTTGGATAATTTGGTGACACAATCAATGGAGATTCTAGGAGGGAAGATAGATTTTGTACTGCACGCCATAGGGATGTCTGTCAACGTACGTAAAGGTAGGGCCTATACGGATGAGAAATATGATTTTACCACCAAAGGCTGGGATGTATCCGCCCTTTCTTTTCACAAAGTAATGCAGAGCCTTTACAAGGCCGATGCTATGAACGAATGGGGCAGCATCGTAGCTTTGACGTATATGGCCGCTCAGCGAACCTTTCCAGACTACAATGATATGGCCGACAATAAGGCCTATCTGGAATCGGTTGCCCGTAGTTTTGGATACTTTTTTGGCAAGGAGAAGAAGGTTAGGGTTAATACCATATCCCAATCCCCTACGGCCACAACTGCGGGACAGGGAGTTAAAGGGTTTAACAGTTTCATTTCCTATGCCGATAAGATGTCTCCTTTGGGAAATGCAACTGCCCAGGATTGCGCAGACTATACCGTAACCTTGTTCTCTGATTTGACCAAAAAGGTTACCATGCAGAATTTGTTCCACGACGGTGGTTTTTCCAATACGGGTGTTAGTCAGGAAGTAATTGATAGATTTTCCGAATAGTACGCTAAGTATTTCGGTAGGATGTCTTTTTGGATAACCATTTATTAATGGCTCAATACTTTGGTTACATAATATTCAAAATAGCTTAATACAGTTCCAGTAAGGCTGAAGGCAGGCCCATAAGTTTGTTTCAAGTCTTTAATTTATACCAAATCTCAATGGATTTATTCTTTTCTTTTATAGTGCCGGTTTACAACAGACCCAATGAGATCAATGAATTGCTGGAAAGCCTTTCATTGCAGGACTACGATAAATCTTTTGAGGTGGTTGTCGTAGAAGATGGTTCGTCCGAAAGTTCGGAGGATATTGTGGATAAGTACAAAGATAAATTGTCCATTACCTATTTAAAGAAGACAAACTCCGGTCCTGGTGATTCCCGAAATTATGGAATGAATCGCGCCCGCGGCAATTATTTTATAGTGCTGGATTCCGATTGTATAATTCCGAGCCAATATTTATCGGTGGTGGAGCAATCCTTGACAAACAATTATGTGGATTGTTATGGGGGCCCCGATGCAGCACATTCATCCTTTACGAATGTACAGAAGGCTATTAATTATGCCATGACCTCTGTGTTTACCACAGGAGGAATAAGGGGAAATAAAAGGGCGGTAGGTAAATTTCAACCAAGGAGCTTTAATATGGGAATATCTAAAGCAGCGTTTGAAAAAACCCATGGATATGGGAATATACACCCAGGAGAAGATCCGGACCTTACCTTTAGAATATGGGAAGCGGGATTTGAAACCAAATTGATAGAAGATGCCTTTGTTTATCATAAGCGGCGAATAGATTGGAATAAATTTTATACCCAGGTCAAGAAATTTGGAATGGTAAGGCCCATTTTAAATCATTGGCATCCGCACAGTGCCAAAATCACTTATTGGTTCCCAACTTTGTTCTCTTTCGGATTTGTTGGGGCTATTGTCTTATTGTTTTTAGGGATCTTATGGCCAATATCTATTTACGCCTTATATTTTGGTTTACTTTTTGTGCATTCTTTGGTAGTCAATAAAAATTTTAAGGTGGCTGCGCTTTCATTGATAGCTGTGGTCATCCAGTTTGTAGGATACGGTTTCGGATTTTTTAAAAATTCGATTCTAATAGCGTTAAGCAATAAGAAACCGGAGGAGTTATTTCCTAAGCTTTTCTTTAAAACTCTGTAATAAATTGATAGATATAATTAAAAAAGGGCTCAATAAAAGAAAGGTCAAACTTTTTCTGGTCTTTCTATTATGTTCAGGCCTCGCTTGGTTTATTAGTAATTTGGGAGAACAATATACCAATAATGCCACCTTTGATATTTATTATGGTAGTACCCCGGACAGCTTATTGCTAAATAGCGTTTCCAAAAGAAACATTAAGGTTAGGCTTAGGGCCAGTGGGTTTCAATTTTTGATGTTCGGTTTCAAAAACAAAACTGTAGTGGTTGACCTATCCCAATTGGAAAAAAAAGGTCCCAAATATTTTGTTTCCCCATCAACCTATAGAAGTCAAATAGAAAATCAACTTTCTAAATTTATAAGGGTTGAGGACATGGATAGGGATACATTGTTTTTTAATTTTCAAAGGCTATACAAAAAAAAGTTACCGGTACTTCCTAAAGTGACTATTGATCTGGAACAGAATTATCTAATGGATAACAATTATACTTTGTTGCCCGATTCCATAACCGTAATGGGGCCTAAATCGGAGATTGATACTTTGACAGGAATTGCTACCCAAACCTTGGTGCTGCCACATACGACCAATGATATTTCGGAGAAATTAAAATTAAATCTTCCGCCTAATCTAAAGAATACCAAATACTCCCATCATAACGTAACCCTATCTGCCAAAATATTTAAATTTTCGGAAAAGGTTTTTAAGGTTCCGGTAGAGGTTGTCAATGTGCCTGAAGGGGTGGGGATAAGAACTTTTCCAGAAATTGTTTCGGTTTTGTGCAGGGGGCGTTTAAGTGCCATTAAGGAATTGGCGGAGTCAGATTTTGTGGTTACTGCCGACTATTCCAGTCTAAGGGATAAAAATGAAAATGTTTTGGACCTGAAATTGACCAAAAAGCCAGATAGTGTGAATGTGGTGCAGCTAAGGGAGAATAAAGTGGAATTTATACTCAAGAGACAATGATAATCGTAGGCTTGACAGGGGGTATTGGCAGTGGTAAATCCACCGTGGGATCCATGTTCCAAAAATTGGGGGTGCCCATTTATAATTCGGATGCTGAGGCCAAGAACCTAATGGCCAGTTCAAAAAAGATTAAAAACGAAATTGAAGCATTACTGGGCAAGGAGAGTTATTTGGAAGGGAAGCCAAATAAGGAGTATATCGCCAAAATTGTGTTCAAGGACAAGAAATTATTGCAGGGTCTCAATAATATTGTCCATCCTGCGGTGAGACGTCATTTTAAAAGTTGGTGCAAACGCCAGAATGCACCCTATGTAATACAAGAAGCTGCCATTATATTCGAAAATGGGGCCGACAAATTTTATGATAAAATAATCTTAGTCACCTCACCAAAGGATATCAGAATACAAAGGGTTGTTGATAGGGACGGGGCCACGGCCGAAGCGGTAATGTCTCGTATAGATAATCAATTGCCAGATAGTGAAAAAGAGAAGCTTTCAGACTTCATAATTGAAAACATTGGACTGGAAGAAACGGAAAGGGAAGTTTTCCGAATTCACCATAAATTACTTAAAATAAGGGCTTAAGCGCGAAATTTTAACATTTTTGTTAAGGTTAGGTTAAACGTGCAATTCGCTAAATGTTAAATTTCTAATTTTGTTTATAAATGAATAAGAGGTTATTTGGTCTTTTGGTAGTCTTAATGAGCCTTTCCCTAATAGGAATCATCTTTGTTCAGAGTTATTGGATAAATAAGTCGGTCGCGGACAAGGAAGAACAATTTTCAAACACAATCAACCAAATTTTGAGTAGGGTTGTAGAGAATATTGAAAAGCGGGAGGTACAGGATTATCTTAACGAGTTTTACAAGCTTAAGGATAGTATTGGAAAGCCAAAGGCTACCCATCTTAAGAATTTTTTCTTTTTTGATCGTGATATCAATTCCAATGAAATACGGTTTTATACCCATGGTATTTTGGAGGAGGATTACAATATGGCATCTACGTTCTTTGATATAGGCTTGGACACCACAACATTTAGAAATATTACCAGCACCAGAACAACAGAGATATACAAAGAAGATTTTGGTCTGGACGGCAGGCAATATTCCTTGACACCGGTACAAAAGCTCGAGAAAATCGGTGGACTCTCCTCTATTGATAAAGCTGCATTGGATGATGTATTTCGGGAACAGGCCAAATCAAGGTCCATCCATAAACGCGTATCGAAACAGGAAATAGAACTTTTTCTTGGGAGGGAACTGAAAAATAGGGGCATAGATATAGACTACGAATACGGGGTCTATAGCAAAGGCCTGCCGACCAAAGTGAAATCCAAAAAATTCAAGTTCACGGAGACCACACTTTACAAGGCCCCTTTATTTAAGGATAGTGAAGGGAATACCAATTTTTCTCTCTTGCTGACCTTTCCCAAAAAGAAAAGGTTCCTTATACAGTCCATTCTTGGAATGGCAATTTTGTCCTTGACGTTTACCTTGGTCATCGTGGTAGCCTATTCCAGTGCCATCTATCAGTTGATAAAACAGAAGCAGATTTCAGAGATTAAATCGGACTTTATCAATAATATGACGCATGAGTTTAAAACTCCGATTGCTACTATAAATTTGGCCGTTGAAGCAATAAAGAATCCTAAGATTATAGACGACAAGGAGAAGGTGCTGCGCTATTTGCAAATGATAAGGGACGAAAACAAGAGAATGCATGCGCAGGTAGAAAATGTATTAAGGATATCCAAGTTGGAAAAAAATCAGTTGGATATTAGTAAGGATAGGGCAGATATACACGACATAATAGAAGATGCCATTACCCATGTAGAGCTTATAGTTGCAGACCGGGGAGGGTATATTAAGCCGCATTTAAAGGCGGAACGCTCGGAGGTTTTGGCCAATGAGATGCATTTTACCAATGTGATAGTGAATATATTGGACAATGCTGTGAAATATTCGCCGGAAGTGCCCAAGATAGATGTTTTTACCGAAGTGGTCGGGAATTATATCATAATAAAAGTACAGGACCAGGGCGCTGGAATGAGCAAGGCGGTACTGAAAAAGGTTTTTGAAAAGTTCTATAGGGAGCATACAGGAGATATACACAATGTTAAGGGGCACGGTTTAGGGCTTGCTTACGTAAAAAAAATAGTTGATGATCATCAAGGTGAGGTTTATGCGGAAAGTGAAAAAGGTAAAGGAAGCACTTTTTATATAAAACTACCTTTAATTTAAAACAATAATGGAAACAGTAGATAAGAAAATATTACTCGTAGAGGACGATCCCAATTTTGGAATTGTACTTAAAGATTATTTGGCAATGAACGATTTTGACGTTACGTTGGCAAAAAACGGAATGGAAGGTTTTGAAAAATTCAAGAAGGACAATTTTGATGTTTGTATCTTGGATGTCATGATGCCATATAAGGATGGCTTTACCCTAGCCAAGGAAATCCGTGAAAAGAACGAAAACGTACCCATCGTTTTTCTTACGGCCAAGACTATGAAAGAAGATGTCCTTAAAGGATATAAAGCAGGTGCTGACGATTATTTGAACAAGCCTTTTGATTCCGAAGTGCTTTTGATGAAACTTAAAGCCATAATTCAGAGAAAGTCTTCCAGCTCCCTAGCTGATAGTAAACAATTTGAATTTACTATCGGTGGTTTTCAATTGAATTCCAAGCTTAGGTTCTTGAAATACAAAGATGAAGATGCCATTAAACTATCGCCCAAGGAAAATGAGTTGCTTAGACTTTTGGCCTTGCACGAGAACGATTTAATGCCGCGTGAATTGGCCCTGACTAAAATCTGGAGGGATGATAACTATTTTACTTCACGAAGTATGGACGTTTATATTGCCAAACTGCGTAAATATCTTAAAAAGGATGAAAACGTGGAGATATTAAATATCCATGGAGAAGGGTTTAGATTGGTGGTTAAAACCGAGTAGTCACCACGCAACTAAAATTTTTGAAGCACCAGGTTTTTTCTTGGTGCTTTTTATTTTTAAAAACTCTATTTAACGTGAGTTTGTATTTGTATTTAATTGTTAATGAGTTATTTATGATAATTTTGTCCGGTCGAGCCTGTCTACAGCAGACAGGCTCGATGGGCCAGTAGCATTTTTAATTTACACGAAATCAATGTCTTGCGATTATTTTTATGTCGAGATTAATTAAAAGGCACAGGCTTTTGTAAACACAATAGTAGAACGAACCCAGCCAACAAGGCGGGGTTTTTGGTTTTAAACCATTTTCCTTGGGTCCGGTTGACTAAAGTACCCCATTGTTTTACCCCTTAATATAATGAGTTTTGTATTCCCTTAATATTTGGTCCACAATTTCTTGTGGACTGGGAACTATCGATATTTTTATCGCTTTGGTAGGAGGTTCAAAAGTGTCCAGTTGGGACCGTAATAATTCGGCAGGCATAAAATGACCCTTTCGCTTCTGTAGGCGTTCCAATAGCAATTCGAAAGAACTTTCCAGGGAAATCCAGACTACTTTTTCTTCAATTTTATTTGCAAGTATGTTTCTGTAGGATTCCTTCAAGGCGGAGCAGACAATGACAGCCCCTGTTTCTTGGTTGTTCACGGCCAATTTGTTTAGAGTTACCAGCCACTCGTAACGGTCCTCATCCGTCAAGGGGATTTTATTGGACATTTTTTCTATGTTGGCTTCCGAGTGAAAATCGTCCCCATCAAAAAATGGTAGGTTCAGTTTTTCTGCCAACAACTTCGCAATGGTGGATTTACCTGTGCCGGAAACCCCAATTACAAATAGAATGTTTTTATTGTATAAAGCCATTATCCAGTGCGTTTTTGATCTATCTTCTCCAGAATTTCGTTCAAGTTGTATTCATAATCCACCCAAAGGATGTCCTCTTTTTTTCGTAACCATGTCAATTGCCTTTTCGCAAACCTTCTGGTGTTTTTCTTTATTTCGGCAATAGCGGTATTTAGATCGTAGTCGCCCTTAAAATAACTAAATAATTCCCTATAACCTACCGTTTGCAAGGCATTCAGGGTCTGTTGGTCCTTTAGAGAGGCAACCTCTTCCAATAAGCCCAGCTCCAGCATTATATCCACTCTTTGGTTTATACGGTCGTAGATAATCTCCCTATCTGCATTTATGGCTATGGTAATGGTATTAAAATTCCGTTCGGGCTTTTTTTGATTTAGGAATGAGGTGTAGGGGAGGCCTGAGCCAATACACACCTCCAGAGCCCTAATAAGCCTGTGCGGGTTGCTTAGGTCTACTTGGTCATAATAATCCCTGTCCAGAATTTTAAGTCTTTCCTGAAGGCTTAAAATGCCTTGGGTTACCAAAGTTTCGTTCAATGTTTCCCGGATTTTAGGGTCTATTGTTGGAAAACTATCCAGTCCGTCCTTAATGGCATCAACGTATAGACCACTTCCGCCTACCATGACAACAATGTCGTTATCTTCAAAAAGTATTTCAAGTTTTTTTATAGCTTCCCTTTCAAAATCCCCTACGGTGTATTCGTCAAAAATGCTTTTGTGCTGAATAAAATGATGTGGAACACTTGCTAATTCTTCCTGGGACGGCACAGCGGTCCCAATGGACATTTCTTTATAAAACTGACGGGAATCGGCGGAAATAATCTCTGTTTTGTAGTGTTTGGCAAGGGCTATGGCCAAGGTCGTCTTTCCTATCGCAGTGGGCCCAACAATGGAAATAAGATTTTTTTTACTCATTAATCATCACTTAATTTATGTCCACATTCCCTACAGTAATGGGCATCAATACGCATGATTTCCGTACCACAATCCGGACAGGTCTTCCCTGGGGCTATATTTTTTTTGTTGGTCATGCCAGCAGCATATTCAGCAGAAACAATCCCGGTGGGTACCGCAATTACGCCATAACCAATAATCATAATAACGGTGGCAATAAACTGTCCTAAGGGGGTTTCAGGGGAGATATCCCCGTATCCAACTGTAGTTAGGGTAACTATGGTCCAATAAACACTATGTGGTATACTGGTAAAACCATGTGTAGGACCTTCTACGATGTACATTACCGTTCCCAATAAAATGGAAATTATGAGGATAAAGAAAACAAAAACAAATATTTTGGTTCTGCTGGCGTGAATGGACCTTACCAGATTGTTGGATTCCCCAACAAAGCGTACCAATTTTAGTATTCGGAATACCCTTAGCAATCTTAAAATTCTAAAAGCTGTTAGGTATTGGGAACCGACAAATAATAGTGAAAGGTATTTTGGAATGGTGGATAAAAAATCGACTATGCCAAAAAAACTAAATATATATTTTTTAGGCCGGTTGATAGAAATTATCCTCAAAATGTATTCGATAGAAAATAAAATGGTCACTACCCATTCGGAATAGTTTAGAAATTTATGGTGTTTTTCATCAAATGAAGGGACGCTTTCCAACATTACAATAATTACACTATAGACGATTACAACAAGCAGTACAATATCAAAAAGTCTTCCCGCCTGGGTATGGGTCCCGTAGATTACTTCATGGATCTTTTGTTTCCAACTTTTTTTAATTTTCAAAGTCTACTGATTTAGTTCTATAATTTTCAACACCTTTTTTTTTCTGAGATAGGATGAGATAATGTGCGTCGTGTTTTCATTTCCTTCCATGGGTGTTATTATGGATTCCAAGATATGAATATTATTGATTTGATGGTTTAAATTAAAATAGCCAAAACCTTTAAAAACACCATCTTTGATCTCAATTCCACAACGCTCACCAATTTCCCTTCCCTTGTCCATGATCAAGAAGCTCTTCTTTGAGAAACTGTACTTGTCAATTGCCTGTAATACCCTTGCATTATAGATCTCTACCGGTTCTTGGTTTATGCACCCGCCCAGGCAACTATTATCCTCATAATGGGAGCAATGTATCTTTGCCTGTGACAGTCCATTTATTTTATTGCACAATTGAAACTCCTCCCTGATGCTGTGCAGAAAATTTTCTGCTCCCTCAAGGCTATTAAAGGTAACTACTGCCCTTTTTTTAGGATTAATGGCCTCCGCCGTCAATGCAATATAGCCATCCTGGTTATATGATTTATAAATACCATGAGAAAACAACCTTTTTTTATAGTGGGTATTGTACTTGGGTCTGTTCCGCAATAATTCCGCATTCTCCTTTAGTAAGGCAGCCAATTCATTGCCCGTTTTTTCATAGGAAACCCTTTTGGTTTCTTTCTGAATTCTTCTGGCCTTTGGACTATTATTGGTGAAATGCTGATTGACCCTTTTTTTAATATTACTGCTTTTGCCCAACAAAATAATATCACCGTCCTTATTGTGCATGTAGTAGACCCCTGTTTCCGAAGGTAGTTCATCTACCATATCCAACTGTCTTGGCGATAATTCCCCTTGGGTCTCGGTTCTTAGTACGCTTTTAAAAATGGTTTTGTCCAGATCTTTGGAAAGTAATAGTTTAAATAGCTGCAATGTGGCAAGGGCATCTCCATTGGCTCTATGACGATCACTTACGGGGATTCCCAAGGATCGCACCAATTTACCCAGACTATACGATTCGGCATCCGGCAATAATTGCTTGGCCAGTTCAACTGTACAGAGAGTCTTGCGTTCAAAATTAAAGCCCAACCGCCTAAATTCGGTTCTCAAAATCCGATAGTCGAACTGGGCATTATGGGCAACAATTACCGCATCTTCCGTAATCTCAACAATGCGTTTGGCCACTTCATAGAATTTTGGAGCAGTGCGAAGCATATTGTTGTTAATGCCGGTAAGATTAACCACAAAGGGTTGGATTTCTTTTTCTGGGTTTACCAGGCTTATGAACTGGTCCACTACTTTATGCCCGTCAAACTTATGGATAGCAATTTCCGTAACCCCCTCTTCATTGTATTTTCCTCCTGTGGTTTCAATATCTAATATGACGTACATGCAAAATTTCTAATTCAGATTACTAAACAAAGATACGTATTCTCCGGCCAAAGAAACAGCTAGGTTGCGGGCTAATTTCTGGATCCAAAAATGCTACTGCCTACTCGTATCATGCTACTGCCTTCCTCTATGGCAATATTATAATCGCCGCTCATGCCCATGGATAATTGCGAAAGATCGGGGAACGTTACTTTGGTTTTTTCAAACAAGGTTTTGAGATGCTTAAATTCCTTCCTTATTTGCTGGGTATTATCCGTAAATGTGGCCATTCCCATTAGTCCAACTATCTTTATGTTAACAAGTTGTTTAATTTCATTTGAAGCGATCAATTCGCTAAGGTCATTCTCGTCAAAACCAAACTTGGTGTCCTCCTCGGCAATGTGGATTTGCAGAAGACAGGGAATAACCCTGTTATGTTTCTTGGCTTGTTTATTTATTTCCCGCAATAGTTTTAGGCTGTCCACTCCATGGATCAGGGCCACATATTCTGCCATATACTTTACCTTGTTGCGTTGTATATGGCCTATCATGTGCCACTCAATATCCTTGGGAAGCACTTGCTGCTTCTCTGTCATTTCCTGGATTTTATTTTCACCAAAAACCCTTTGTCCGGCAGCGTAGGCTTCTTCGATATCGGCTACCGGCTTGGTCTTGGAAACCGCAACGAGTTGAACATGTGAAGGAAGCGAATCCTTGATTGTTTTTAAATTATCTTTAATGGACATTCAATTGTTTTTTGGTATTAATCTAAACTAGGCTCTAGAACGCCGCTAAATTGATTATTAAAGTAAACGGGTGCAAAGGACTATTAATTAAATTGTTTGGAAACTTTTTCGGCCTTACGGGATTCCGAATAATCATAAAAACCTTCTCCCGATTTAACACCTAATTTTCCGGCGGTTACCATGTTTACCAATAAGGGGCAGGGGGCATATTTTGGGTTTTTGAAGCCGTCATACATTACATTTAAAATGGACAAACAAACATCAAGGCCAATAAAATCCGCAAGCTGTAACGGACCCATTGGGTGGGCCATTCCTAATTTCATAACCGTGTCGATCTCCCTAACCCCTGCAACTTTATGGAACAGGGTCTCTATAGCTTCATTGATCATGGGCATTAAAATTCGGTTGGCAACAAAACCAGGATAGTCATTGACTTCCGTTGGTGTTTTTCCAAGTTTCGAGGACAGATCCATAATGGTTCTTGTGACCTCATTGGAGGTGCTATAGCCCCTTATTATCTCTACCAATTGCATAATGGGTACGGGATTCATAAAGTGCATTCCAATAACCTTGTCCGCTCTTTTGGTGGCTGCTGCAATCTGGGTAATGGAAATGGAGGAGGTGTTGGTAGCCAAAATGGCAGTGGGTTCGCAGATGGCATCCAATTCTTTAAAGATTTTTAATTTAAGGGCCGTATTTTCGGTGGCAGCCTCTATTACCAAGTCTACCTTCTTAACCCCGTCCGCAAGTTTGGTGAAGGGAGTTATGTTTCCCAAAGTGGATTTCTTATCATTTTCTGTGATAAGTTCCTTGGCCACCATTCTGTCAAGATTTTTAGCTATTGTTAACAGACCCTTGTCCAGGGCTTCCTGTGAAATATCTACAAGATTGGTTTTATATCCATTTTGAGCAATTACATGGGCAATGCCATTACCCATTGTTCCGGCTCCTATGACTGCGATGTTTTTCATTTGTAGCGTTTTACTTGGAATTTTATTCTATTATATCATGCCTTTGTTTATCACATAAACATAAAATATACATCTATTTCTTTTGGAATGATGCAATTACTTCTAGCGCAACCCTTAAAGCCCGGGTTCCTTGTTCCAAGGAGACCACGGGGATGGTATTGTTGTTTATGGCATCTGCAAAAGTCTCCAACTCGTCCAGAATAGCATTATTTGAGGCTATATCGGGATTTTCAAAATAGATCTGTTTTTTTACTCCTTCGGCATTTTGTAGGATCATATCAAAGTCACCCGGTTTTTCTGGGGCGTCCTTCATTTTTACTACTTCCACTTTTTTCTCTAAAAAATCCACCGCGATATAGGCATCTTTTTGGAAAAAGCGCGACTTGCGCATGTTTTTTAGGGAAATTCTACTTGCCGTCAGGTTGGCCACGCAGCCGTTTTCAAACTCTATTCTGGCATTGGCAATATCCGGTGAGTTGCTTATAACCGAAACCCCACTGGCATTGATTTGTTTGACCTCCGACTTTACTACGCTAAGGATGGCATCAATATCATGGATCATCAAATCCAAAACAACGGGTACATCGGTTCCCCTTGGATTAAATTCTGCCAGTCTATGGGTCTCAATGAACATGGGATTATTAATGTTTTCCTTAACGGCCATAAATGCGGGATTAAATCTTTCCACATGGCCTACCTGTCCCTTTACCTGGTGCTTTTTTTCCAATAGCAACAATTCTTCAGCTTCTTGAAGGGTATTGGTAATGGGCTTTTCAATGAAAACATGTTTTCCTTTTTCCATTGCCTTTTTGGCACAATCAAAATGGGAAAGCGTAGGGGTAACTATATCCACCACATCTACGGCATCTATTAGTTTGTTTATATTGTCGAAAAAAGTATAGCCGAATTCTGCCGCTACCTTTTTACCGTTGATGACATCGGGATCGTAAAATCCGACCAAATTATATTTTTGGGACTCATTCAGTAATCTAAGGTGAATTTTCCCTAAATGTCCTGCTCCTAGGACGCCAACATTAAGCATATGTATTTATTTTCCTCAAAAATAAGGATAGTTTGCAAGTTTAAGGGCCTAAAAAACAAAAGTTAAGTATTATGCTCCATCTTTTTTCTCAACAATTCAATGTCGAAAAATAAGACAAAAATAATAGGGTAGATAATTAAACTAGGGTTTTTATAATTAAAGAAATCTAAGTTAAATTTACCTGCGGATTAAAGAATAGATTAGATTGCACAGGTAAATTTTCGGATTTCTTCATTTTAAGTTTTTCGTTTTTTAACTTTACCCACCAAAACCAAACAATTGAAAGATACATTAAAACATAGGGGAATGCGCAACAAGTTGGCGGACATTCTTTCTGAGAAAGGGATTGTGGACAATTCTGTTCTAGAGGCTATCCGGGCCGTTCCAAGACACTTATTTCTGGATAGCAGTTTTGAGGATCACGCATACCAGGACAAGGCTTTTCCTATTGGTGCGGACCAAACCATTTCCCAACCTTACACAGTGGCCTTTCAGTCCGAGCTTTTGCAGGTAGAGCCCAACCATAAGATCTTGGAAATAGGAACGGGAAGTGGGTATCAAACCGCGGTATTATTAAAATTAAAGGCAAGGGTATATACTATAGAGCGTCAGTTGGAACTATTTAAAAAGACCAATCTCTTTTTTAAAAAAATGGGTTATAGACCCAAAAAAGTCATATTTGGGGATGGATATAAAGGATTGCCGGAAGAGGCTCCATTTGACAGTATTATAGTAACCGCTGGGGCGCCTTTTGTGCCAAATCCTTTACTGGCCCAACTCAAGGTTGGGGGGAGATTGGTAATACCGGTAGGGACAGACGAGCAAGTCATGACACTTTTTGTACGTAAATCTGCCAAAGAATTTGAGAAGAAGGAATTGGGGTCCTTTAGATTTGTGCCTTTATTGGAGGATAAAAATTAAGGGATGTCCTAATTGTTGAAGCTTTTCTTGATCCTATCCAGGTTTTTCTTGTTGTCTCGATCCTTGATAGTCTCGCGCTTATCATATAGCTTTTTACCCCTGGCCAATGCGATGTTTATCTTGGCCAAGCCCCTATCGTTCAAAAAAAGATTTAAGGGTATTATGGTTAGACCTGAATTTTTTACCTCTTTTTCTAGTTTTTTCAGTTCACCACGGTTGAGCAGAAGTTTTCGCTCTGCTTTGGGTTTGTGATTGTAATGAGTTCCATGGGAATACTCATCTACCTGCATATTAATAACAAACAACTCTCCAAGATCATTAAATTCACAAAAGCTCTCCGAGATGGAAGCCTTACTTTCCCTAATAGATTTAATCTCGGTTCCAGACAGAACTATACCGGCCGTATAGGTATCCAATAACTCGTAATCGAATCGTGCCCTTTTGTTCTTTATATTTACTTTTTTCTGCATATGTTTGACAAAAATAGAAACAATTATCCGATTGGCAATTAGGGTATAAGTTTAGATCGAATTAATTTTTTTGGATATAAATATGTTTTTTTTGTAATGTATGTGTAAACATTGCGATTAATGTGAAAAGTTATTAAATGAAAGTAGTATACCTTTTAACTCTTGTTTTTCTGATAGTTTCGTGCAAGGAGAAAGCGCCCACCCGTCTTTCTGCCCAAGAAATAGTGGATAAGGCCATTTCTGTCAGTGGAGGGGAACAATATAGAACCAATGATGTATTCTATAAATTCAGGGATTATCAATATGCCTCTGAATGGGAAGATGGAAAAAGAATTTTAAAGCGGATTAGATTGACCGACTCCACTAAGGTAGTAGATGTAAGAGGTAACCGAGGGTTTAGTCGATTCGTTAACGATAGCCTTGTGCCATTGAAGGATTCCATTGCCAATTTGTATGCAAATTCTGTGAACTCCGTGCATTACTTTGCATACCTGCCATACGGGTTGAACGATCCTGCAGTCAATAAGGAGTTATTGGGGATTGTTACGGTAAAGGATAAGGAATATTATAAGGT
Organism: Arenibacter algicola; assembly: GCF_000733925.1. Lineage (NCBI taxonomy): Bacteria > Pseudomonadati > Bacteroidota > Flavobacteriia > Flavobacteriales > Flavobacteriaceae > Arenibacter > Arenibacter algicola. The sequence goes on along the minus strand of NZ_JPOO01000003.1, from coordinate 970,424 downwards.
GAAGGTAACTTTTGATCAGAAAGGCGGAGGAAAGGATTTTGAGGATATTTATCTGTACTGGTTTAATAAGGAGACCTTTAAGCCCGATTACCTAGCGTACAAGTTTTATGTGGATGGGGGAGGGATACGCTTTAGGGTAGCATACAATGAGCGTTACCTTGGAGGTATCCGTTTTGTAGATTATGAAAATTATGAGGCCACTCTAAGGGATAGCGAATTCTATGATGTGGATGTTTTTTATGAAAGAAACAAATTGAAATTATTGTCAAAAATAGAGTTGGAAGATATTTCGGTGGAACCTTTCAACTAGTCCATTTTTAATCTAATATCGGTGGCTTTTCCATTTATGATCCGTACAATAAATAGGCTACTATTGTCATAATCGTCCATATGTTCATATTTTTCTTCTCCCAACATGAGATTGACAAATTCCGGAGTGGTATTGCTATGGCCGACAATAAGAACGTTTTTACCTAGATTTAATCTTTTGAATTCTTCGATAATAATTGCCTTGGGGTCGTAATATTGGGGGGTAATTTCTTTTTTTACCGACGTAGGAGCTGCGGTCATCGCAGTTCTTTCAAAATCTGTGATGTAAATGGCATCAAGGGCAACGGGATCAAAAACTTCGGCCCAACGTATGGCTCTTCCCAACCCGTCCTGATTTAATTCAGGATCTATGTTTTCAGGATCGCTGCGATCCTTTTCTGCATGTCTTATGAAATAATAAGTGGAAATAGAATCTTCTGCATTTTCCATGGGTAACTTCGGATCTTCCTTACAGGACATAACACCGATGGTTAAGGAAAGAATCAATAGCAGATTTATATGTTTCATGGTCAATTCTATTTTTGGTATTAGCTTCTACTGGTAAAGTAACTAAAATTACAGTAAAATAGTATGTAGTGCCCGTAGTTTTTTGTTCTTTTGTATATGGATAAAAAGTACGCTATTTATGCTATTTTGTTTGCGGTATTGTTTTCGCATGCCCAAGAAGTTGCGCTTCCAACCGACTTAAGGCAGCATAATTTAACCGAATTCAATGCCAGTTTGTTCAATCCGGTTTTTTCACTGGACAGGAACAATCCGGAGTCTATTGCCTGGTGGTCCAGATATCAATGGCAGACCATAGATGGCGACCCTACTTCCATTTTCTTAAATTATTCCAGAAAAATAAATACTCAGTCCTCTATAGGCGTCGGTTTTGTGCAGAATAATACAGGGGTGTTTTTAAATACCGGTGGAGTGCTAAACTATGCATACGCCTTCGATTTTGGGAGTAATATGCAACTATCGGTTGGTTTGAACGTTTTTGGTTATAATAGTGAAATTGCTGACGATAGGTATAATCCAAATCCTGAAATTTTACTGCCCCAATTGGAATTATCCAAAAATGCATTTATTATGCAATTTGCACCTGGAGTTAGATTTTCTGTCGATGGATTCAGTGTTGGTTTTACTGCAGAAAATTTGTTCGATTATAATTTTTCCACTAATAAGAGTGCTTCGGCATCCGATGAAAAGATTTATATGGCTATGATCGACTATCGATTGCCCCTAACGCTTTTCAGTGGGGCGGACAATGCCTATCTGCTTCCTATGCTCTATGTAAAATCTGTGCCCTATGGGGATACCCAAGTAGGACTTAATGCATTATTGTCATCAAATAAATTTTGGTTGCAAGGTGGCTTCAATAGTTTCTACGGTATATCGGGTGGATTGGGCGGTAGATTTTTTAAGCATATATCATTGGGAGCCCTTATAGAATATGGTTTGGATGCCGAAATCAAAGATCAGGATCCCTCATTTGAGATAATTGCGGCTTATACGCTAAGTAGTCCTGATGCACGCAAAAAGGTAGTAGGTTTTGAGGAGGATGAGGTGCCGGTGGAACTTGAGAAAACTGAGGATGTTATTCCATTGGAAGATGGGGATCGTATTGCAGAGGAAGAGAAAATGCAAAAAGAGCTTAGCAAGGCTGAGGCTTTGGCCCAGAAAAATGCACTTAAAAAAGAGAAAAAACAAAAGCGTGTAAGAGGCAGGAAAAAGAAAGCGCTTGCAGAAGAATTAAGAGTGGCACAAGAATTGGCTGAGGCAAAAAGGTTGAAAGAAGAACAGGAGGCCGCGGCATTGGCCAAGGCTATCCAGATGAAGGAGCAAAAAAGATTGGATTCCATAAAAGCTATAGAATTGGCATTGGCTAAGAAAATCCAGGATGACCTAGATATGATTGCAGACAGGAAGAAGGCCGGCAAGGCTGTAACACAGGGCCATTACGAGGAAGTGGAAAAACTGCAAGGCCAGAAGGCCGGATTTTATCTTATAGGCAATGTTTATGGTACTTCTAGATATCGTGATATTTTTGTGGAAAGCCTTAAGAAGAAAGGTATTGACGCTAAGTACTTCTATTTGGAAAAGACCAAGTGGGACTATGTATATTTGGAAAGATTTGATACCCTGAGTGAAGCTGAAGCGGCAAGGGATAATAAATTTAATGGTAAATATGCCGAAAAAACTTGGATATTTAGGATAATAGGGGAGTAGTGCCGGATTACTTTTTTATTTCACGGACAATTAATTGGTCCAAGTAGGTTACCGTATTCAGTAAGTACTTTCTATCGCCTGTTATAGTGGCCATGGCCACCGCTCCTTGTATCATTGTAAAAAGTTGTTTAGAAAACTGAAGTGGTGTTACGGGTAGTCTAAGTTCATTGTTGTTAAGTCCATTTTCCAGACACAAGGCAATTTTCCCCTCTATAGTTTTTATGGTTTCCCTGGTTGCGGCCAGCAGTTGGGAATTATTGTGATTGGCATCTATCCCAATATTTAAAATTGGGCAACCTCCCAATTCCTCTATAAAAGTATCGTAGTGCCTATAGAAATTGGTAAGCACAAAAAGCTTCTCTAGGGAAGTCCCGCTCGAATTTAATTTATCATCTATTTCAGACAGTAGTTTTTTGCTGTTATATTCAAAAGCCGCCAGTGCCAAGGAATCCTTGTTTTCGAAATTACCGTATATGGCACCTTTGGTCAAGCCTGTAGCTTCTGTAAGGTCGCTCATGCTAGTTCCAACATATCCAAGCTTATTGAAAATTGGCGCAACAGTTTCAATGATATAGGCGGTTGTTCTCTCGGCTTTTGTAGACATGTCCTTACAGTTTTATGCTAATATAAAAAATCTTATACTGCATGGTATATATTGTTAATAAAAAAGGGCATCCAATTTATAATCGGATGCCCTTCTATTAAAAACGGTCATTTATTTCGCCAGTTCACTCTCATTTCGGAATACGAGCTGATCGTCAAACGAGTCTATAAGGATAATTCCACCTGGGTGAATTTTACCACTTAACAATTCTTTGGAAATATTGTTCAATACTTCTTTCTGAATTACCCTTTTAATGGGTCTAGCGCCATATTGCGGATCGTAGCCTTTGTTGGCCAAGTAATCTATTGCCTCTTCGGTTGCGTCTATAGTAATTTGTTGTTTGGCAACCAATTTTTTCAACTGATCCAGTTGTAGTACCACTATCTTTTTAATGTCCACTTTGCTTAAAGGGGTAAACATGATAATGTCGTCTATACGGTTTAGGAACTCAGGTCTTATGGTTTTTCGCAACAGACCCAATACTTCCACCCTTGCGGCCTCTGTGGCGCTATAGATGTCCTTGTTGTCCTCAAACTTTTCCTGAATAATATGGCTTCCCATATTACTGGTCATTATGATAATGGTATTTTTAAAATCTGCTACACGACCTTTGTTGTCCGTAAGCCTACCTTCATCCAATACTTGTAAAAGAACATTAAAGGTGTCCGGATGCGCTTTTTCAATCTCATCCAGTAATACCACGGAATAGGGTCTTCTACGTACAGCCTCGGTTAATTGGCCACCTTCATCATAGCCAACGTATCCCGGAGGTGCACCTACCAATCTACTTACCGAATGACGCTCTTGATATTCGCTCATATCAATTCTGGTCATGGCATTTTCGTCATCAAATAGGTAAGCCGCCAGGGTTTTTGCCAATTCTGTCTTACCAACCCCCGTAGTTCCTAGGAACAGGAAGGAGCCAATTGGCCTTTTGCTGTCCTGCAATCCGGCCCTACTCCTTCGAATGGCATCGGAAACAGCCTGAATAGCTTCTTCCTGACCCACCACTCTTTTGTGGAGCACATCTTCCAATTTTAAGAGCTTTTCCCTTTCGCTTTGAAGCATTTTGGTAACGGGGATGCCTGTCCATTTGGCTACCACTTCAGCTATATCCTCATTGGTGACCTCTTCCTTGATCAAGGTTTCCCCAAGTTGCTGTTCTTCCAGTTCGCTTTCCAGTTTTTCCAATCGCTCTTGGGCTTCCTTGATTTTGCCGTACCTTATTTCGGCCACTTTTCCGTAATCCCCATTACGTTCGGCCCTTTCAGCTTCCAACTTAAAGTTTTCGATATCGTTCTTTGTTTTTTGGATATCGTCCACAACAGTTTTTTCGCTCTCCCATTTGGCAAATATTTCATTTCTGTCCTCCTTCAAATTGGCAAGGTCCACATTCAAGGCCTTGAGTTTTGAAGTGTCGTTCTCTCGCTTAATGGCTTCAATTTCTATCTCCAGCTGCATTATTTTTCGATCCAAAACATCGAGTTCCTCTGGTTTGGAATTTATTTCCATCCTAAGTTTGGAAGCGGCTTCATCCATTAGATCGATTGCCTTGTCCGGCAAAAATCTATTCGTAATGTAACGTTGCGATAATTCAACGGCTGCAATTACGGCCTCATCCTTTATTCTAACCTTGTGGTGTGCTTCATACTTTTCTTTTATTCCCCTCAGAATGGATATTGCGCTTTCGGTATCGGGTTCATCCACGATTACTTTCTGAAACCTTCGTTCCAAGGCTTTGTCCTTTTCAAAATATTTTTGATATTCATCCAGGGTGGTTGCGCCAATGGCTCGCAGTTCCCCACGGGCCAGTGCAGGTTTAAGTATGTTGGCTGCATCCATTGCGCCCTGTCCCCCTCCGGCACCAACAAGAGTGTGTATTTCATCAATAAAGAGAACAATGTTACCGTCCGAAGAGGTTACTTCCTTGATAACCGCTTTTAAACGCTCTTCAAATTCCCCTTTGTATTTGGCACCTGCAATAAGGGCGCCCATGTCCAATGAATAGATTGTTTTATCCTTTAGGTTTTCAGGAATGTCGCCCTGTACAATTCTATGGGCCAAGCCTTCTGCAATAGCGGTTTTACCTACACCAGGCTCTCCTACCAGCATTGGGTTGTTTTTCGTTCTACGCGACAAGATCTGTAAAACCCTTCTAATTTCCTCATCCCTTCCTATTACAGGGTCCAATTTTCCACTGTCTGCCAACTCATTGAGGTTTCTGGCATACTTGTTCAAGGAATTATAGGTGTCCTCCGCACTCTGGGAAGTAACTTTGCCACCCTTTCTCAATTCATTTATGGCTGTCTTGAAATCTTTTTCCGAAACCCCTTGATCCTTTAGTATTTGTGCTATTTTGCTCTTAGATTTGAAAATTGCCAATAGCAAATGTTCAATGGAGACATATTCATCTTCCATTTTTTTTGCAATAATACTAGCTTCGGTCAATGTCTTATTGGCCTCCCTGGAAAGCATAATTTCTCCGCCCGATACTTTGGGGAAACTTTCCAGTTCTTTTTCCAAAATTTGGTTCAATAAGGTGGTGTTAACGTTCAGTTTCTTAAGGATAAAGGGAAGTACATTTTCCTCAACCTCGGAAATTGCCTTAAAAATATGTTCGTTCTCTATTTGTTGATGGCCCAAACCTTGCGCCATTTGCTGCGCATGTTGTATGGCTTCCTGCGATTTTATAGTGAAGTTATTAAAATTCATATAGTTGTTTTTTTTAGGTTATTGCTTACTTTTGAAGTCTTAAAAGCAACAACCTTACCACGGTTTGCAACAGGACAAAATGTCGTTTATTTTTTGATTTTAAGCGACAATTCGGCAGCTTGTAAGGTTGACAACGTTTTTTGGACTTAATACTAAAATTACGAAATGGGGATTCTAAAAGGGCTTTTTGGAAAGGGAAATAATAGCGAAAAGGAAAAAAAAGAAGCGAAGGTTGTGCCATGGGCGCCATTGGCATCCGTAGAGCAGCTGGAGGTAATTAAGGAAAGGTCCAATGTAAGGCCTCAGGTAATATTCAAGCATTCCACCACCTGTGGTATAAGTAGAATGGTTATGAATCGGTTTAATGAGGGGTATGATATATCCAATAATAGTTTAGATCTTCATTACCTGGATCTGCACCAATATCGTTCTGTTTCCAATGAAACCAGCAATGTGTTTGGAGTTGTTCACGAGTCGCCACAGTTACTCGTAATTAAAAACGGAACCGTAGTAGCACATGAATCCCATGGGGCAATTACTCAACTGGATTTAAAAAAATACATTTAACTGTTAAGGAAACCTTTCTTAACAGTTAAATGTATTCTTATTGGGGCTAAAAAATTAAGTAAGACCTACTAAAGGTTTAATTGAAACGATGTCTGGTGACTATGCCTTTCAATTTGGCTTTTAAATCTTCTCCCGCATCATAAACCATTTGTTCATTGCTGGGGAAGGGAACGGCAGATAGTTGTAATAACGGGACCATATCTTCCTCAAGCGCATTGGTGTCACCGTTGTGTTTGGCGTAAACGTGGTTAAAGACAAACTGGCTGGCCAATGGGTAGGAATTAATCTGCTGCTGACTGTTCAAATCCAAAAAACTTACGTTCCCGACTACTTCAACCGACTTCAGCTGGGTGAACTGATAAAAATTACATTTAACGGTTTTAAATTTATCAATCTTTATTTTGTTGCCCAGGCTGTCCTTTAGAACTTCCCCATCTTGGTTTGTGGCATATTTGTAGCCGTCCTTGATCTGCTTTTCCTTGGAGATCTGCTTTTCGGTAACCTGTTCCGGACTGATATTGATGTTCCTGAACGCCACCTGCATCTCATAATCATACTTAATATTCTCCAGTGCGTTGGTGTGGTAAACGGTCCACAGGTCGTTTAATCCGTAAGTATTAAAGTTTAATAATTCCTGCTCTAGACGATTGGGGACTATTTGTTCGGAATCATTGATCATTACCACCTGAACGTAATCCAGACCTTTGTCGTGGGCCTCCTCCAATTTAAGTTGGGTATCCTTGTAATTGGGGTTTATATCATTTAAATATGAAAATTGATCAAAAGCTTTTCTAAAATCTTCCTTGTATCGACCTGTATTTAATAGGGCCGTGGCATTGCTGTACAAATAGTCGGACAATTCGCGTTTGGACTTTATTATTTCCTCATCATAATCCTTAAATGAAAATCGGGCATCCCTATTTTCGTCATATAGTTTTAAAGGCAATAAAGGTTTTATGCGCTCCTGAATGGATTTTAGGTTTTGATATCCATTAAAAATTATTTCATGGTTGGCCGGATTGTTATCTTTCTTTAAGAAGGCGATCTCTTGAAGCTCACGTTCTGTATTTTTCTTGTAGGCCTCCTCCAACATTTGAATGTAGGGTTGACTGGATTTCTTGGTTTTGTTTTCCGCAATGTTTTTAAGGGCGGTATTTATAGCATTGCCATAGTTGCCCGTATTTAGGGCTTCCTGTGTTTTTTTGACCCCTCCGCAAGAGATTAAAAAGAACAGCATCAACGAGGTGAGTAATATTTGTTTCATAACGTTTGGTTTAAAAATATTATCGACATAGTTCAATAGCTATGCCAAAATAGTCCTATACACGAACGTTAAACTATTAGATATCGTACAAAATGGGGCTGTTTTTTTATGCTTTATTTCTTTTTCTGTTGAAAAACGGGCAATAATTTGGTAGTAACTTCCCCAAAACCAATACGGACATTATCTTTTTTGCAATACCCGGTTATAGTCACTGTATCGTAATCCTCAATGAACTTTCTGCTAGATCCGTCTTCCAAGGTAAGGGGTTTTTCCCCACGCCAAGTAAGTTCCAACATGGAGCCGTAAGTATCAGGGGTAGGGCCAGAAATAGTCCCGCTACCCATCATGTCACCACTATTTACTTTGCAGCCATTTATGGTATGGTGGGCTAGTTGTTGGGCCATTGTCCAATACATATATTTAAAATTGGATCGGGTAACAGTAGTTGCTTTACCCCCTTCTGGTTTTATGGAAACTTCTAAATTTATATCGAAACCTTTTTTTCCTGTTTGTTGTAAATAGGGCAGGGGTGTAGGGGTCTGTTCCGGACTTGCCACCCTAAAAGGCTCCAAGGCATCCAAAGTAACTATCCAAGGTGAAATGGAGGATGCAAAATTTTTGGCCAGAAACGGACCTAAAGGCACGTATTCCCATTTTTGTATATCCCTGGCGCTCCAATCGTTAAAAAGTACCATTCCAAATATATAATTCTCTGCTTCCTCAACAGGAATTGGTTCTCCCAAAACATTGGCGTCCGTGGTAATAAACGCCATTTCCAATTCAAAATCCACCAATTTGGACGGACCAAAAACAGGTTGTTCCTCTCCCGCAGGAAGGGTCTGTCCCATGGGTCTTCTAACAGAAGTGCCACTGGGTACTATAGAGGAGCTTCTGCCGTGATACCCAACCGGTATGTGCAGCCAATTGGGCAAAAGGGCATTTGCCGGATCCCTGAACATTTTGCCTACATTGGTCGCATGCTCCTTACTGGAATAAAAATCGGTATAATCCCCAATTTGCACCGGAAGCTGCATTTCTATTTCGTCCATGGTAAAAAGAACAATATTTTTATGTTCTTCGTTGTTCTTCAAATCGTTGTTGTTGATGTCGAATATTTCACTGATCCTGTTCCGGACCAAACGCCAGGTCTTTTTACCGTCGGAGATAAAATCGTTAAGGGTGTCCTGTAAAAAAATATCATCGGTCAACGGGATGTCCTTAAAATATCCCAATTGATGCAATGCCCCTAAATCTATTGCGTAATCACCAATTCTTGAGCCTATGGTGATAATATCATCCCTGGTCAGGAAAACTCCAAAAGGAATATTCTGAATGGGGAAATCAGAATTGTCTGGTACTGGTAACCATGTTTTTTTTTCTGGAAGATTAGTTTTTAACGGCATTTTCGAGTTGTTAACTTGTGTTTAATAAATATCTTATCAAATATATTATTTTCTAGGAATTAACGGTCGGCAATTCGTATTTTTGCACATTATTTAATAGAATATTACTTTATGCAACGCGACAATCAAATTTTTGAACTAATTGAGGCGGAAAAGGAACGCCAAATAGATGGAATTGAACTAATTGCTTCCGAAAATTTCACCAGTCCCCAAGTAATGGAGGCTGCCGGATCCGTATTGACCAATAAATATGCAGAAGGTTATCCAGGCAAGCGCTATTATGGAGGTTGTGAAGTAGTGGATGAAATAGAGCAATTGGCCATAGATAGGGCCAAGCAATTATTTGGTGCCGCGTATGCCAATGTTCAGCCGCACTCTGGGTCTCAAGCCAATGCCTCTGTATATCATGCTTGTCTACAGCCAGGCGATACCATTCTTGGATTTGATCTATCGCATGGTGGTCATTTGACCCATGGTTCGCCCGTAAATTTTTCCGGAAGATTATACAATCCTGTGTTTTATGGGGTTGATGAGGAGACTGGCGTACTCAACTACGACAAAATTCAGGCCATAACCACCAAAGAACAGCCTAAGCTTATTATTGCAGGGGCTTCTGCCTATTCCAGAGATATGGATTTTAAAAGATTCAGGGAAATTGCAGACAGTGTAGGAGCTATACTTTTGGCCGATATATCCCATCCTGCCGGACTTATTGCCAAAGGCATTCTTAACGATCCAATTCCGCATTGTCATATTGTAACCACAACGACCCATAAAACCTTGCGTGGGCCAAGAGGTGGCCTTATTTTAATGGGTGAAGATTTTGACAATCCTTTTGGGGTGAAGTTGAAGAACGGTTCTTTAAGAAAAATGTCCGCTTTGTTGGATTTGGCAGTGTTTCCAGGTAATCAAGGTGGTCCTTTGGAGCACATTATTGCTGCAAAGGCAATTGCTTTTGGTGAGGCCTTGACCGATGAATTCTTGCACTATATGCTTCAAGTGAAGAAAAATGCTGCGGCAATGGCAAGCGCTTTTATGGACAAAGGGTATAATATTATTTCTGGTGGTACCGATAACCATATGATGTTGATTGATCTTAGAAACAAGAATATCACTGGAAAAGATGCTGAAAATGCCTTGGTAAAAGCAGATATCACTGCTAATAAGAATATGGTTCCCTTTGATGATAAATCTCCTTTTGTAACCAGTGGTATACGTTTTGGTACGGCCGCAATTACCACAAGAGGTTTAAAAGAAGACCAAATGAAGGTAATTGTAGAGTTTATTGATCAGGTTATAATGAATCCTGAAGATGAGAAGATTATTGATGATGTAAGGGAAAAAGTTAATGCCCTAATGCATTCCAGAGAGTTGTTCAACGCTTAATATACATTTAGAAAACTGTCCATAAGGTGTACAATCAGGTCTTAATTTATTTAGACTTGATTCTTTGTGGACAGTTTTTTTATTGCAAATCCTCCTATTCACTAAGGATTTGAATGTCACCGAATATGATAGTTTTGGTATTTAGGTCATATATCGCCGCTTCTTCGGTTTGGTCATAATACATGCCCCAAAATCCGAAATAGTCGTTCGTATTGTTGTTGTCCGAAACGATATTCTTCAATTTAACATCGCTTTCCAAGGTGTCCTCCTCAAAGACAGGTATAAAAACTTCAAAAGGTGTCTCATTTAAACCTTTGGTATAGTATACATTGTGGTTAATAAGTTCCGTAAAGATGTTTTCGAGTTGGTCCGCTATACTTTGATCGTAAATTTTACTGATCAGTATGGTGGTGTCTGTCAATGATATGGTTAGTTCGCTGATATCTATTGTTGTAGTGTTCAGTTTTTTTAGTTGCGAATATGCCAATAGGAATAATATTGTCTTTTCTTCACCGGAATTTTTAGGGCGACCGCTGCAAGTTGATGGTTTGTTGATGTAAAACAAAGCTTCGTCCAGACTAAGGTTGCACTTAATATCTATGATCAAATTGGCGGATTCTTCTTTTAAGCCATAATTACCAATACTAACCTCCGCAAAAAAATGCTTTTCCAAACCTTTTCTAAAAACCTCTAAACCAACAATATGGTCGGTGCTCTGTGTTCCGATTTTTGGATTATTGAAAAATTCGTTTCCCGATTTCGACATCCTATATACTAATTAATTAAAAAACTTATGTCAAAATTAGGCTAATGCTTTGTCCTTAATTCGATAAAAACCTTAGAAAAACTAAGGTTTTCATTCAAATAGGGTGTATTCGTCGAAAAAGTAGACGTTAAACGGTAAAGAGGCATTCGGAACGTCTTAAATGGAGGGTAATAAAGGTGTCTGACAATATTTTTTGGGAATTATGGGTATTCGAGTCGGAAAGCACCTCAAAAGTGTGAGAAATGGCAAGGATTGGATTAAAGAAATCCTCTGTTTCTAGCCTCATGGACCAGAGCCAAATCGTTCTGTTTTTCTACTCCAAAAATTACCTTAAGCTGTCTTTTTCTATTTTCTATTCCAGCTAGGGACAGGTTTATAAAATCGACCATATCCTTTGTCCTTGTTCCAATTGAAACGTGATAGAGTATTTTTTTGTCATTATCGTCCAATAATAGGTCATTGGAGACTTTTTTTCTAATGGCCACCAATGCTTTTTGACTATAGTAAGGGGGGGAATTGATTACGCCTTTTACCATGGCAATCAGCGATTTTTCGTCCACTTCCGATTTTACCATATAACCATCGGGGTTCACATTTTTTAGAATGCTGTTTATTCTATAATTATCACTAAATGAGGACATAAAGACAATTTTGGTATCCGGAATAATTTTTCTTGCGAAAATTCCCAAGTCCTCACCGGAATATGGTTCCTCCAAATGGGTCTCCGTTAATTGTACATCCAACAACAATAGGTCATATTTAAAAGATCTGGCCGAATCCTCTATTTTTTGCTTTCCGGTTTCGAAAGTATTGGCTGTTTCTACTTTTATCTGAAATTCTTCAAATTCGGCAGCTTCCAAAAGATATTTATATCCAGTAGTGATCATTTCATGATCATCTATCGTTAAGACTCTTAAAGTTCTCATTCTATTATCAATTACATAATATATTAGGCATGTACAGGTTCTGCCTCTTCTTCCATAATACAGGGAATGGTAACGATTACCTTCGTACCCTGTCCAATTTTACTTTGAATGTCATAAGTTCCTTTCAACTTCTCCAATCTGGAATTAATGTTTTTAAGTCCTATACCTCTTTTTCCCTTCTTCTGGTCAAAACCAACGCCGTTGTCCAATACTATAATCCGCACATGATCATCTTCGGATTCGAACAATAGGTCCACTTTAGTGGCCTTGGCATGCTTTATACAATTCTGCAAACTTTCTTGCACAATCCTATAAATGTTAATTTTAATATCTCCCTTTAACTGGTCCCAATCTATTTTATGGTCATACTCAAAATGACATTTCATTTTCGAGGAATCTTGAATTGTTTTGACCAATTCTTCAATGGATACAATAAAGTTATGAATTTTTTCTTGCGATGCCCTGCTCAATTCATGGGAAATTGTACGGATTTCCTCCTCCAAACCTTGTAATTTCTTAAGCAGGTCACTGCGTTTAAGAACGGAATCGGAATCGGTTTTATTGTTAAGTCCGGAAAGAATTAAACGTATTCCCAACATTTGTCCTAATATGCCGTCATGAAGTTCCTCAGATATCCGTTTCTTTTCCAATTGTTTACCTTCTTCCACCTTCTTGTTTTGCGCCAAGAGTAAATTAAAGATTTCCTGATTCGCTTTCTGTTGTGCTTGTTCGAATCTCAATTTCTGATTTTTGCGACGTTGATCTATGGTAATCAATATAAATGCAGCTAGTACAAATAGGGTAAAGGCAATCCCGATCCATAATTGGCGCTGCCGTGTCAACAGTTCATTTTGTTCAATAAATTCATCGGTCTCGAA